>CAYJPU010000008.1:0-48393 GCA_964372105.1 uncultured Undibacter sp. | reverse complement strand
AAGACACCGTAAAGATTGGCTTGGTCATATCGATGACCGGGCAGCAGGCTTCGACTGGCAAGCAGATCAAGGCCGCCGTCGATCTCTATATGAAAGAGCACGGCGACACGGTCGCCGGCAAGAAGATCCAGGTTATCCTGCGCGATTCCGGCAGCGTTCCCGACAACACCAAGCGCCTGTCGCAGGAACTGATCGTCAACGAAAAGGTAAACGTTCTGGCCGGTTTCGAGATCACGCCGGCCGCGCTCGTGGTCGCGCCGCTTGCCACCGAGGCCAAGGTGGTGGAGCTGGTCATGGCGGCGGGCACCTCGATCATCACCGAGCGCTCGCCCTACATCGTTCGCACGAGCTTCACGCTGCCGCAGTCGTCGGTGATCATCGCCGACTACGCGCTGAAGCAGAACATGAAGAAGGTCGTGACCATGGTGTCCGACTATGCGCCGGGCGCGGACGCGGAGAAATCGTTCAGTGCGCGTTTCAAGGCCGGCGGCGGCACCATCGTGGAAGCCATCAAGGTTCCGCTCGCCAGTCCTGACTTCGCGCCCTTCCTGCAGCGCGCGGCCGACTCCAAGCCCGATTCAATCTTCATCTTCGTGCCGTCCGGCCAGGGCGGCACGTTCATGAAGCAATATTCCGAGCGCGGCCTCGATAAGGCCGGCATCAAGATCATCGGCCCGGGCGACGTCACAGACGACGACCTGCTGCCGAACATGGGCGACGCGGTTCTCGGCGTTGTCACGGCCCACATGTATTCCGCCGACCACCCAAGCGCGATGAACAAGAAGTATGTCGAGGCTTTCACAAAGGCCAACAACTTCCGTCCGAACTTCATGTCGGTCGGCGGCTATGACGGCATGCACCTGATCTACGAGGCGCTGAAAAAGACCGGCGGCAAGGCCGACGGCGATTCGCTGATCGCGGCGATGAAGGGTATGAAGTGGGAAAGCCCGCGCGGGCCGATTTCGATCGACCCCGAAACACGCGATATCGTGCAGAATATCTACATCCGTAAGGTTGAGAAGAAGAACGGCCAACTCTATAATGTCGAATTCCAGACGTTCAACGACGTCAAGGACTTCGGCAAGATTAAGAAGTAACGGCTCAAACGGGCGCGCGGCGGCGGCTTTTCGTTGCCGCGCGCAATCGTTCCGGCACAGGTCGCCTCATGTTTAATGCTTTCCCGATTGTCGCGCCGGGCCCCGGGACGGGCACCATCATGAACCCAACATCATGCTGACAATTCTGTTTGATGGAATTGCCTATGGCATGCTGCTGTTCGTGCTGGCATCCGGGCTGTCGGTGACGCTTGGGTTGATGAATTTTGTCAATCTCGCGCACGGCGCCTTTGCCATGGCGGGCGGCTACATCACCGTCGTTCTGGTCAACAACCTCGGGGTTCCTTTTTTCGCATCGTTGCCGATCGCCTTCCTGGCGAGCGCGGCGATCGGTGTCGTGTTCGAACGCACGCTCTATGTGCATGTCTACCGCAAGAGCCACCTCGAGCAGGTGCTGTTCACAATCGGCCTCGTCTTCATGGCGGTCGCCGCGCTCGACTATGTCATGGGCTCCAGCCAGGTGTTCGTGCAGGTTCCGAGCGTGCTGCAAGGCCAGTTCGACCTGTTCGGAATTGGCATCGGCCGCTACCGGCTGCTGATCATCATCATCTGCGGACTGCTGACCGTCGTGCTTCAATTCATCCTCGCCAAAACGCGTTTCGGCAGCCGGCTGCGCGCGGCGGTCGACGACAGCCGCGTGGCGCGCGGGCTCGGCATCAACGTCAACCGGGTGTTCGCAGTCACCTTCGCCTTCGGGTCTGGCCTGGCTGGGCTCGGCGGCGCGCTCGGCGTCGAGATTCTAGGCCTCGATCCGACGTTCCCGCTCAAGTTCATGATCTACTTCCTGATCGTTGTCACGGTCGGTGGTACGTCGAGCATCACGGGACCGTTCGTCGCCTCGCTGCTGCTCGGCATCGGCGACGTCGCCGGCAAATATTACGTGCCGAGCATCGGCGCCTTCGTCATCTACACCATCATGATTGCCGTGTTGATCTGGCGACCGCAGGGGCTGTTCGCCCGCGCCGCGTCGCGTTGAGGCGAACGCCATGACCCCGCCGTCCTCCACCGTCCGCAGCGCCACCGAGTGGCTGTCGGCGCGCGCGCGCTGGCAGCCGATCGAGATCCTGTTCTGGCTTGCTGCGTTTGGCGCGATCTACCTGTTGCCAAACCGGCATCTCATCCTCACCGAGATCGCCTGGCTGGCCTTGTTCGCGCTATCGCTCGATCTGATCCTCGGCTATGCCGGCATTATCTCGCTGGGGCACGCCGCCTTTTTCGGGTTCGGCGCCTATACCGCGGCTCTTCTGGCCAAGCACGAGATCGTCAACGAGCCGGTGCTGGCGTTGCTCGTCTCAGGCCTTGCCGCCATGGCGCTCGGCTTCGCCACCAGCTTCCTGGTGCTGCGCGGCTCCGACCTGACGCGGCTGATGGTGACGCTCGGGGTGGCGCTGCTGCTGCGCGAGCTGGCCAACAAGCTGGACTGGTTGACCGGCGGCGCCGACGGTCTGCAGGGCGTGGAAATGAAGCCGGTATTGGGGATGTTCCGGTTCGATATGTTCGGCCACACCGGCTACGTCTATAGCCTGATCGTGCTGTTCATCCTGTTCCTGATTGCGCGCCGACTAGTACACTCCCCCTTCGGGCTTTCGCTGATGTCGGTGAAAGGCAATCCATTGCGATCATCGGCCATAGGAGTTTCGGTCGATGCCCGTCTGATCGCGATCTACACGGTCGCAGCCGGCTATGCCGGCATTGCCGGCGCCCTGCTGGCGCAGACGACGTCTTTTGCCTCGCTCGAAGTGTTCTCATTCGATCGCTCGGCCGATCTCCTCCTGGTGCTGATCATCGGCGGCGCCGGATATCTCTATGGCGGCCTGATAGGCGCGATCATTTTCAAAGTGATGCAGGACTATCTGTCGGCTCTGACGCCGCAATACTGGCCGTTCTGGATCGGCCTTGTGCTGGTGGTGATCGTGCTGGTCGGCCGCGACCGCATTACGTCGTGGACGGCGCCGGTCCGTCGTCTGACCACGCGCCTGGACTGGCGTACATTCGGGCGTCGCGCTGCCTCGACCACCGAGAGGCACTGACGATGACCGTAGTGCTCGAAACAATCGATCTGACGAAGCGGTTTGCAGGCATTGTCGCGACCAACAATGTTTCATTGAAAATTGCAAAGGGCGCTCGGCACGCCTTGATCGGACCCAATGGCGCCGGCAAGACCACGTTGATCAACCTGCTGACCGGCGTGCAACTGCCGACCAGCGGTAGCATCCTGCTCGAAGGGGAGGATATCGGCAGTCTTCCGACCCACAAGCGGGTACAGCTCGGGATCGTGCGAACATTCCAGATCAATCAGCTATTCAGCGACCTGACCCCGCTCGAAACCATCGGCCTGGCGGTATCGGAGCGGCGCGGGCAAGGCCTGGACTGGTGGCGCATCGTCGGCAGCCGGCCTGACCTCGTGACCGAGGCGGTCGACATCCTGGAGCGCTTTCATCTGACCGACGTCATCAACGAGCGTACTGCGGTCCTGCCTTACGGCAAGCAACGCCTGCTGGAGATCGCCGTCGCGATCGCCTGCCGCCCGCGGGTGCTTCTGCTCGACGAACCGGCGGCCGGGGTTCCCGAGGACGAGCGGCACGAGATTCTGGCCGCCGTCGCCGCCTTGCCCGCCGATGTTACGGTGCTGCTGATCGAGCACGATATGGATATCGTGTTCTCGTTCGCCGACCGGATTTCCGTGCTGGTCAGTGGCGCACTTTTCGTCGAGGGCAGTCCCGAAGACGTGGCGCGCGATCCCAGAGTGAGGGCGGTCTATCTTGGCGAGGAGGCCGTCGATGCCTGACCTCCTGAATGTCGAAGGGTTGACCGCCGGTTACGGCGAGGCGGTCGTGCTGACGAACGTCACGTTCAAGATCGCCGAAGGGCAGGCGCTGGCGCTGCTCGGCCGCAATGGCATGGGCAAGACCACGCTGGTCAACTCGATCGTCGGCGTGACCCGCCACATCAGCGGGACCATCAGTATCGACGGTCGCGACATTACCGCCATGCGCCCCGACCAGCGGGCGCACGCCGGCATCGGCTGGGCGCCGCAGGAGCGCAATATCTTCCGCTCGCTGACCGTCGAAGAGAACATGACCGCGGTCGCGCGGCCGGGACCGTGGACGCTCACCAAGGTCTATGGCTTGTTCCCGCGGCTGGCCGAGCGCCGCCGCAACCTCGGCAACCAGTTGTCCGGCGGCGAACAGCAAATGCTCGCGGTCGCCCGCGCGCTCATCCTGAACCCGCGCATAATACTGCTCGACGAACCGCTGGAAGGGCTCGCGCCGATCATCATCGATGAACTATTAGCCGCCTTGCGCAAGATCATCCGCGAAGAGGGCATGTCGGCAATTCTGGTTGAACAGAACGCGCAGAAGATCCTGGGCGTGACCGATCGCGCCATCGTCGTCGAGCGCGGCAGCATTGTCTATGAATGCGACAGCGCAACGCTCAAGGCCGACCGCACCCTGCTGGACACTTACGTCGGCGTTGCGCATGCCGGCGCCGATGGCCGCAAGGCACGACGCGACGCACGGCAAGCAACGTCCTCCTCGGCAGACGCCGGGCGGTGACACGTCAGCGGTTGCCGGACCCCGACGGGAGCCATGCGCCGGCGGAACCAACGCCACCTCCTGCACCGGGAATGAATGCGGTTGGGCCGCGCGCGCTGCCTTACCAACAATCATGTCGGCGAGCGCCGGATCGCGACCCAACGGCGGCGGCGGCGTCACGACGCAGCCCGGCCAACCCTCAATGACTGGTTCCTTCGGAGAACGTAATCTTGTTCCAGACGTTGTATTTTCCCGACGGACGCGCCATCGGAATCCGCTTCACTTCCTCGAAAGTCGCCGCGTCGTAGATCACGAGGGCGCCCTCCTGCTCCCAGATCGAGACGACGGCAAACCGTCCCGTTCGATCGAACTCGACATGAGCGGCCGTCTTTCCGGGTGCCGGCGTCAGCGTTCGGGCAATTTCCAGCGTGCGCTTATCGATAATCACCATCGTATCCTTGCGGGCGCCGAGCATGCCATCCGCCCATGCATAGGGCGTATTTTCGTGGCTCCGCATGAAGAAGCCGGGGCCCGGGGTGTCGATCGATTTGACCTCCGACCATGTCGTCAGGTCGAACACGCTGATCTTGCCTTTCTTAAGATGCGGCGTCGCCATCACGGGCCGACCGTTCCATGTCCAGGCGATACCCGATCCGAGATGAGGCAGCCCGGCCATCGGCAGGCGTTTTATATCGCGCCCAACCGTAAGGTTGACGACGACGGCATTACCGTCCCGCGCGGAACCGATGAGGTTGCGGTACGGCGGATCGAAAAAGAAATCGTCGAGCGGTTCCGGCACGTCGATCCGCCGCAGCGCAAACAGCCCCTGCGACGACGGCAGCGCTTCGATCATGCCTTTTTCGTACGAATGCACCAACCCGCCGTAAACCGCAGGCGCGTTCGGATCGGTCGAAATCTCCCAAATCTCCGGAACGTCCTTGAGTGCCGCTATGAAAGAGTCGCGCGGACGCGCCTGGTAGACGGCGGAGATCCGGGAGGGGTTTCCGTTCTTGTCCCTGCCCTCGATCACTTTTTCCACCGCAAGATCGAGGCTCGACAATATTACCAGGCCCTGCGGCAGATAGTTGGCGACTGCAATATGCTTGCCGTCACTGGAAAGCGCGATATTGCGTGCGTTTATGCCGGCCCGGACCTCGGCGATCGTCGTCAGCGTCCACAGGTCGTACTTCGTCACCCAGCCGTCGCGTGACATGAAGTACACAAAGCGTCCGTCCGGCGAGAATTTCGGCCCGCCATGCAACGCGAACCGCGTCGCAAAGCGCGCCAAAGGTTCGAACCGGTCGCCGTCGAGAATCGTCGCGTGGTGGTCGCCAGTTTCGACGACCACGAACAGGTTGAGCGGGTCCGCGGCGTAGGACGGCCGTTCAATCGCCGCAGGTTGCGCATGAACGACCCGGCTGGCCTCGATTTCGCGTTCTCCCCAAACCGGCACGGATAGGAGCGGCGTCGAGACATATTTTGCCAGCGCATCGATCTCCGATTTGGCCAGCGTCTGCGAAAAGCCGGGCATCTGGGTCGCTGGGCGCCCTTCGGCGATGACAGTGGCAACCCGGGGGCCGAGCAACCGGCCGAGGCTTTCCGGTAGCAAGGCCGGCCCCTGCCCGCCAAGCCGCCCGGCGCCGTGACAACTGGCGCAATGCTCGGCGTAAAGCCCGCCGGCGTCCGGCTCCGCGACCGCCGTCATCGTCAGCGTTGCGAAAACGGCGAGTGCGATCGCCGGTCTAATCGACAAGTTGCGGCCGTTCATGGCCAAGTCCTCGGTAGGGTTTGACAGTCAACCGTTTTGAAGGCGCCGCCAGTCCGATTTCCGCGTCTGTCAGATAACATCCAGGATCTTCGGCCCAAGGGTCGCCGTTCAGGCGCAGGGCGCGCACGCGGGTGTTGCCGCCGCAGACATCAAAATATTCGCACGATGCGCACCGCCCCCCGATGACACGCGGCTTCCGCTTCAGGCCCACCATGATTGGATCGGACAGGTCGCTCCAGATTGCCGAAAACGGCCGCTCTTTCACGTTGCCGAGCGAATAATGCCACCACATCGTATCGGGATGGACGTTGCCGAGGTTGTCGATATTGGCGATGTTCACGCCGCTGGAATTCCCGCCCCAGTGCGCGAGCTTGGCGCGCAGATCCGCCACGCGCTCCGGAAAATTCAGTCCCGCCCATTTCAAGAGATAGACCGCGTCTGCATCGTTGTTCCCGGTGACCACCTCGGCGTCCTTTCCCGCACGCACCCAGTCCCAGGCGCGGGCAATCACCACGTCCATCGCAGCGCGCGTCGCAGTCCAGGTCGCGTCGTCACCGCGGTTCTTGTTGCCGCGGCCGGCATAGACCAGATGCGAAAGATAGAACTTCGAAAATTCTTCGGTTTCGATGAGGTCGAGCATGGACGGCAACTCGCCGACGTTGTCGCTTGTCATCGTAAACCGCACGCCGACCTTGACGTTGCGGTCCCGCAGCATCCGCAAGCCGTCGAGCGCCGCCTGGAAGGCGCCGGCCTTGCGACGGAAGCGGTCATGGGTCGCGCCAATGCCGTCGAGCGAAATGCCGACGTAGTCGTAGCCCGCGCCGTGGATTCGATCGGCGGTTTCGTTGTCGACGAGGGTGCCGTTGGTGGATAATCCGACATAAAACCCCAGCGCCTTCGCCCGCGCCGTGATTTCGAAAATGTCCTTTCGCAGCAGCGGCTCGCCGCCGGACAAGATCAAGACCGGCACATGAAAGGCCTTGAGGTCGTCCATCACGCGGAAAACATCCGCGTTCGACAGCTCGTTGGGGAAGTCGACATCGCCGGAAATGGAATAACAATGCTTGCAGGTCAGATTGCAGCGTCGAACCAGATTCCAGATCACCACCGGACCCGGCGGGCGCCGCGTCGGCTGCGGACCGGGCTCGATCAAGTCGCGCAGATAATGCGTCAAGCGAAACACGGCTGGACTCTCCTACTCACCCGGCGAGGCGAAATCCGGTCTTCTTGAGAACGCGGGTTGAGAACAGTATGTCGTGAGCCCGCACCTCAGAGCCGATTGAGCCTTTTATGACGGCGACCTTGTCGTGCACTTCCGCGCGCGAGCGCCCATGAACCATAGCGAATAAGTTGTACGGCCAGAGCGGCGGATGACGCTTGCGCTCGTAACAATGCGTTACGAAATCGAACGCGCCAATACGGGCGCCGATCTCCGCGACGGAATCATCGGGCACGTCCCATACCGACATGCCGTTGGCGACGATTCCCAGCGCATAGTGGTTGGGAACCGCGCCCATGCGGCGAATGGCGCCTCCCGCCAGCAGGCGCTCGAACCGCGCCGTCACTTCCGATTCGTCGATCGCAAGCTGCTCGGCGATCGCACGATAGGGCTCGGCGACGAGCGGAAGGCCGGTCTGTGTCGCCGCGATCAGGCGACGGTCGATGGTGTCGAGCACAATCATACGTCCACACGAAAGCCGATGAAGAACTCGCGGAGTTTCGGCATCGGATAAACTTCCAATCCCGTCTGCGCTGAAATAGCGTCGATTACTTCGGCAATGCGCGCGGGGCGCTCGGATGAAACAACAAACCACATGTTAAGGACGTGGGTCCGCTCGTAATTATGAGCGACTTCCGGAAAAGCGTTGACTTGCGCTGCGACGGATTCAAATCGCTCCGGCGGCACGGCTATCGCACACAAACAAGCGGTCCCGCCCAGGCCGTCAGCGTTCCAGAGTGGGCCAAAGCGGCTTAGACGCCCGGTATCCACCAGGCCCTGGATGCCATCGATGAGTTCGCGCTCGCTCAAGCCCAACTCAGCGCCGGCGTCGCGAAACGGTTGCCTCGTCAACGGAAACCCGCCCTGGAGCCCGTTGATGATCACCCGCTCGGTCGAATCGAGAGCACGCATCAGTGCACCTCGCGCTTTCGATCGGAGAACACGGCGCCCCTCTGCTTGAAACAGCGTGTCGAAAACAGCACGGTCTGCGGCTCCCGCTCGAGCCCGGCGCTGATGTTGAGGTCGCCGATAGCCGCCAACGCCTCGTCCCGCGACTTGGCATGCACCATGCAATAGAGGTTGTACCGCCACGCCGGCAACCGCCGGCATCGCCGGTAGCAAAGCGTCACACGAGGATTGCGAACAAACAGGTCAGCCACCGCGTCGACCCGGTCGTCCGGCACGTCCCAGACCGCCATGGCGTTTGAGGTGTATCCCAACTTGCGGTGGTGCACGATACAGCCGAACCGCGTCACCACGCCCAGCGTACCGAGCCGCCCCAGCCGTTCGATGACGGATGCCTCATCAACCCCAATAGCGGCCGCCACAACGCCGTAGGGTCGCTCGACGAAGGGCAGTCCGTCTTCGATCGTAGCGAGCAATTTTCGGTCGAGCGCGTCAGGAACGTAATCATTGTCCGATTGCGATCTCTTCGTATGCCGGCGCCGGCTGTCGTCGAGCGGAAACCCGAGATCGAGGTGGTACGCCTGCTCCAACGGTAGATCGAGAACGTCGAAGCCGGTCAGCTTCTCGATGGATTCTATCGTAGACGCTACGGCCTCCGCATTCGGACCGGCGACGACGAACCAGAGGTTGTACTCGTTCGTCCGTTCGTAGTTGTGGCTCACGAACGGCTCGTTGCTGACGAGGCCGGCTATTTCTTCCAACCGCTCGGACGGAACCCGCATTGCGGCCAGCGTGCTGGTACCGAGCGTGTGCGGTTTTACCACAGCGCCGATGCGGGAGATTATCTGCTGCTTGCGTAACCTCTCGAAGATTTCGAGCGTTGCATTCTCGCCGATGCCCATGGACTGGCCAACCAGGGCGAACGGCCGCCTGGCCAACGGGAATTCCCGTTGCCAACGGTCAATAAGCGCAAGCTCGGTACCGCTCAGCGTCATTGGCCGATCCTCGTCGCGCGCGCGGAGAAGAAAATCCCCGACGGCGCCTTGACCTCGAGCTCGCTCTTTTTCGCGAAGGTCGTGGTATCGTAAATCTGCACGCGGTCGGCGTCGCGGACCGAGACCCAAACCTCGTGACCGCGCGGCGTGAACTCCAAGTGCAGCACGGCCGGACCTGCCTTAAAGCGACGCACGACATCAAACTTCATGACGTCGACAACGTCGATCGTGTCGTTGAGCGGATGCGCGAAATTGACCCAGACATGACGACCGCCCGGTTGCGCCACGGCAAACACCGGCTGGCCGTGAGTTTTGACTCGCGCAACTTCCTTGAAGCTGCGCGTATCAACGGCGATCAGTTCATGCCGGCCGACGGCAGGAAGGAACAAGACACCGCCCGCCAACGCCCAACCCTCGAGGTGAGGCATCTTATAGACCGGCAGCTTCTCCTCACCGCGGCCATAGCCATCGAGAATGCGGACCGCCTTGATGGGATTCTGCCAAAAGTCGATGTGAACGACACCGTCCTCGCCGAACAGCCCAGCCAGGTAGTGCCGGCCGTCAGGCGTTACGTTGCCGTCGTAAGGCAGCTTGCCGATATTGGTGAGCTTGGTGATTCGCGGCGCCACCGTCGTGTCGAAGTCGACCTTGGAGAAGTCTGCGACCCATATCTCGCCGGCGTCGTAGAGCGCATAGGCAAAACGACGGCCCGGCAGATCGACGAGACCTACCGTTTTGGACGCCTTGCCGTCCGCACTGGTCGCTGGGATGTCGGCGACCGGGTTCAAGGTCGCGGCGTCAAAGACGCGAACGCCTCCCGGATCATAATTGGAGACCGCCACCAGCGTCCCGTCGTCGGAGATGGCACCGCCGATAGAATTGCCCGCTTGCATGACCCGTTTCACCAGGGTGCCGGTCAACAGGTCGACTTGGCTGAGGCCGCCGTCGCGGCCGAATACATAGGCATAACGCTGGTCGGGAGAGAACACCGCCGAAGCGTGCGAGAGGTCGCCAAGACCGGTCACACGATGGATGATCGCATGCTTTCCGGCATCGACGACCGCGACCGACCCCGACGTGCGCTCGATGACGACACCGAGATTGCCCGTCCCACGCAATTCCTCTGCGCCGGCGGAGCCGATCAAGGCCGCGACCACCGCGCTGGCAAAGATCAAACCGACCGGTCTCAACGCAGCGTTCCTTTCTGCAATGCCTCGGCGATCCATCCGGCCTCGACTTCCGTCAACAGGGGCCGCCACGCCGGCATCGGCGTCCCGGGTACTCCATCGAGAATGATGTGAATGATCTGCTCGCGGTCCCATTGCTTGAGGTGATCGGCGGTCAGTGGCTTGCCAAGCCCGCCCTTGAGCGTCAGCCCATGGCACGAGCCGCAGTCCTGGCGCACGAGATTGCCTAGCTTCGCCGTATCGGCAGGAGTCTGGGCTGCCGCAATCTCCGGCAGGACGGCACAGACCATGACCGCGATGGCCTCACGCCACCGCCATCGCGTCCTCGATCGCCGCATAGCCTTCTCCATCCTGTTGCGCAGCGATGTCGGCGACCCGGCCAATGATGAATAGAACCGGTCCTGAGAAATTGGCCGCTCGCGTCATTGCCGGCAGGCGCGCAAGCGGCGCGCACATCCTTTGCTCGCGCCGCGTTGTGCCCTCACAGACCGCAAGCGTCGGTGTTTCACCGGGCAAACCATGCGCGATGAGCTGGTGCGCAATCTCATCGATGTTGGCGTTCCCCATATAGACCACGAGGGTCGTGTCGGGGTCTGCGAGGCTCGCCCAGTCGAGATCGAGCGGCTCGTTGGCCCGGCAATGGCCGGTCACGTATCGCACACCTGTCGCGAGCCCGCGGTGGGTCAGCGGCATGCGCGCGGACGCCGCGCATCCCTGCGCCGCGGTGATGCCAGGGATCACCTCGTAGGCGACCCCGGCACGTTTCAATTCAATCGCCTCCTCGCAGCCGCGGCCGAAAATGAACGGGTCGCCGCCCTTGAGACGAACCACAAGGCGGTTGGTGCCGGCCAGAGTCGCCAGCATTCGGCTGATCTCGGATTGCGGAACTGGGTGGTGGCCCGGCCGCTTGCCGACACAAATTCGCGCCGTTCCGGCAGGAATGAAGTTCAGAATCTCGTCTGAAACCAGACGATCGTAGACGACGACGTCAGCCGTCTCGATCGCCCGCATCGCCTTGAGCGTGAGCAGGTCCGGATCGCCCGGACCTGCCCCAACCAACAAGACCTTTCCCGTCGTCATGGTATGCCGTCTCCGCTACTTCCGCTCATGCGAAGCGTTGCATTTTTTTCGTATGGCAACCCACCAAGGACGAGACGGGTATTTCAGTAGACGTCCTTTCGCGTGTTGTAGACGTTGAACTTGCCGGTCGGCGTCACAAGGCGCTTGTCCTTGATCACTGCCTTCAGTGCCAATGTCTTGTCGTCGACGACGACGATCGCGGACTCCTGCGCTTTGTTGTTCCAGACCGAGAACCAAATCTCGGTGCCTTCCTTGTTGAACTCGCCTTGCACGACGCGGCGTGCGCCTTCCGAAATTCCGGACCACTGGCCGATCGGCAGCACCTTGAATTTCGGCTCCGCTCCACCGAGGTCCTTGATCTTGAAAACCGCGATCGAAGACGAGATCTCGGCGTCGGGGTTGAGCGGCGTGTCGATATAGAGGTTCTCCGACTTCGGATGGGTCTTGATGAACAGCGAACCGCCGCCCTGACCATCCACGGTCTGCACGACCTTCCAAGCATGCTGCTTGTTCTTGACCGGGTCCGTGCCGATAAAGGAGATCGTCTCGTTGCCCAGATGGCTCGTCGCCCACACCGGACCGAACTTGGGATGGGTGAAATTGGCGCCGCGCCCCGGGTGCGGTGTCTGACCGCCCGAATTGACGACGCCGACGAGCTTGTCTTCCTTGGTATCGACAATTGCGATGCGATGGCGGGCATTCGCCGCTACCAGGAAATAGCGGCCAGTCTTGTCGAAGCCACCGTCATGCAGGAACCGCTCGGCCGGAATCGCGGTCACCTTCAGATTCTTGATATCCCTGTAGTTGACCAGGAGGATCTGCCCCGTCTCCTTGACGTTGACGACGAACTCCGGGTTGTAGTGCGAAGCGACGATGGCGGCGACGCGCGGCTCGGGATGAAACTCCTGCGTGTCGTATGTCATGCCACGGGTCGAAACCACCTTGAGCGGCTCCAGCGTGATGCCGTCCATGATCACGTATTGCGGCGGCCAGTAGGTGCCGACAATCGCGTACTTGTCCTCGAAGCCAGCGAATTTCGACGACTCGACCGAACGCGCCTCGGTGCCGACCTTGAGTTCGGCGACCTTCTGGGGCGGGTCCATCCAAAGGTCGATCAGGTCGAGCTTGGCATCCCTGCCGACGGTGTAGAGATAGCGCCCCGAAGCCGATATGCGCGAAATATGCACGGCATAGCCGGTCTTGATGATAAGCTCGATCTTCTTCGACTTTCCGTCAATCAGCGCGATCTCGCCGGAATCGCGAAGCGTGACTGCGAACAGGTTGTCGATGTCGAGCTTGTTCATCTTCTTGGTCGGCCGCTGGGCGACCGGCACCAAGCTCTTCCAGGTGTCCTTCATTTCCTTGAGGCCGAATTCCGGCGGCTGCGCCGGCTCGTTCAGCAGGTAGCGCGCCATCAGCTCGATTTCGTTCGGTTTCAGCTCACCCGAAGAGCCCCAATTCGGCATGCCGCCGGGCGATCCGTAAGTGATGAAATCTCGCAGATAGTCGAAGCCGAGCTTGTTGGTAAGGTCCGGCGTGAGAGCCTTGCCTGTCGCACCTTTGCGCAGCACACCGTGGCAACCGGCGCAGCGCTCGAAATAGATGCGGCTGGCCTGCTCGAATTCCGCCTTGCTCAATACCGGGGTACCCGGCTTGGTGCCCGGCTGCTCAAGCGGCTTTTCGCCCAACACATCGAGGCTCGGCTGGTACTGACCGCCAGGCGTCGTGCGATGCTGCTGCAAGTCGGCCGGCGCCGGCCGCGCCGGCTGCTGCTGAGCCGAAGCCGAGGTCAACGCGACAACGACGCCAGTCACTAAACTTGGCAAAAATAATCCGGCTCTCCGGCCAACACGCGTCATCGTCGCCCTCCATCATTTCCAAAATGACTTTTTGAGTGTTCTTATGTGAAGGGAAAATATGCATTGACTTCGGTCAAGCGTCATCGACTTCGGACGCTTAGACTAACGATCAATCTTGATTGATATCAATTCAATGAAGCCGCGATGCCGCGATAAGAACAATATGCGACGGTCATTGACGCCACACCGGCTGCGGCAATTCGTAACAGCGTTCATCGCGCTTGCCGTGTCCGGACTGGCGATGCCGAGCGCAAGAGCGGCCGATCTTGGCATGGCGGCGAGCTTCTTCCCGCGCGAGGAAATGCCAACCGTTGAACAAGTCGAGGGCAGTCCACCCGCCGCGATCGTACGCTCGCGCGACGGCCGCGTACTTGGGTACGCCTTCTCCACGCGCGATGTCGCCGGTTCGATCGGCTATTCGGGACGGCCGCTCGACATATCGGCTGCCGTGACGCCCGAAGGCATCATCGCCGGCGCGCATATCGTCGCACACGAGGAGCCGATTCTTGTCATCGGTATCCCACGCGAAGCGCTGGCGGCCTATGTTGCGAATTTCAAGGGCTTCGATGTGCGGGCTGGTGCCGGGGTCCGGCAGCTCAATCGGCAAGCACGGGGACCGCAAGCGGTGGCAGGCGCGTCGGTAACCAGCGCGGTGATTCGCGACGCCATCGTGCGCTCCGGGCGGGCGGTATTTCTCTCCCGCGTCGCCACCCAGGAGCCCGGCGGCCATCGGCGCCTTGAGCGGGAAAGCCTCAGACGCTCTTCGTGGCCCGCCCTTGTCGCGGATGGCACCCTGCGCCGGTTGCTTGTGACGCGCGGAGAAGCCGCCAGGCTGATGGGGACAGCCGATCCAGAGCCGGACAAGCCTTTTATCGACCTGTGGCTCGCTTTGGCGACCCCGTCGGCCATCGGCGAGACGCTGCTCGGCCAACGAACCTATGAAAGCGAACTGGCTAAAATTGGAGCCGAAGACGATCTCGTTCTGATCGCCGCCAACGGGCTCTATTCGTTCCGCGGGACCGAGTGGCGGAGGTCCGGCGTATTCGACCGCATCGAAATCGTTCAGGGTACCAAGACCATTCGGTTGCGGGCCGGCGACCACGAGCGAATCGACGTCCTGCACGCTGCAGGCGCCCCCGAATTTCGGGAGATATCGCTGTTCCGCATCGCGAAGACAACCGGGTTTGACGCGACAGCGGCGTTTCGCCTTGACCTATCGCTCGTTCGCGATACGGCGTCGCCCGGCCTCCGAACCCAAGCCGTCGTCACCCTCGATTACCAAATTCCCGACGCCTATTTGGTCCGACCGTTAGTCCAACCGTCCGGCTCGCCGCCCGTCGTCCAACCCGGGAGCGCAAGCCCCTCCCAACAATACGAAACGGCGCAAGTGCAAGCTCCGCTTTGGCAGGACATCTGGGGGCGGCGCCGATATGAAATCGCCACCCTTGCGTTCATGCTTGGCGGACTTGCGCTGATTCTGGTCTTTCAAAACTGGGTCACCGCCCGTGGCACGCTCTACCGCCGCGTTCGCATCGGATACTTACTTCTCACCTTTGTGTTTCTTGGGTTCATCGCCAACGCACAATTGTCCGTCGTCAACGTCGTGACGTTCGTCCATGCGCTGTTGAGCGGCTTCCGGTGGGAGCTTTTCCTCCTCGATCCGCTGGTATTCGTGTTGTGGGCGTTTGTCGCCGTCAGCATGCTGTTTTGGGGACGCGGCGTATTCTGCGGCTGGCTCTGTCCGTTCGGCGCACTGCAGGAACTTCTCAACGAGGTCGCCTGCCGGATGGGCCTTAAGCAGGTACCGGTTTCATTTGGGCTGCACGAACGCCTGTGGATGATCAAATACGTCCTGTTTCTCGGCATCCTTGCCGTGTCGTTCCACTCGATCATGGCGGCGTTCGGAATGGCGGAAATCGAGCCGTTCAAGACTGCGATCACGCTCAAGTTTGTCCGAGACTGGCCGTTCGTCATCTATGCGGTAGCGCTGCTGGTCGCCGGCATGTTCATTGAGCGGTTTTACTGCCGTTATCTTTGCCCCTTGGGCGCCGCGCTCGCGATCCCGGCCCGCATGCGCATGTTTGAATGGCTCAAACGGTACCGGGAATGCGGCGCCGAATGCCAGGTCTGCGCAAGAAACTGCACCGTCCAGGCCATTCACCCGCTCGGACAGATCAACCCGAACGAATGCATTTATTGCCTGCAATGCCAAGCGACGTACCTCGACCGCAACGTGTGCCTGCACATCAAGAAACGAATTGAGCGCCGTCACCCTCGCCCCGTCCCGGCCGCCACGGCTCCGGCAACCACTGTCAAGGCGGGCACAAATGAACCCTAATCGCGTCACACGGCGCCGCGCGATCACGATCCTTGCTGCGACCGCCGCCGGGCTCGTCGGCAGCCGATCCGACTCCTGTCCCGCCGTCGTCGATCACGAGTGGCGCGGCTTTGCCATGGGGACCGACGCACGCATCGTTTTCAGCGGCGTCGACAAAGATGGCGCCCATTCTGCCGCGGCGATGGCGGCCGTTGAAATAGAACGCCTGGAGCGCGCGTTGAGCCTGTTTAGGCCGGACTCGGAAATTGTCCGCCTGAACCGCGATAAGAGACTGCCCTCTCCGAGCGGCGACATGGAACGCGCCCTCAACCTTGCGCTCGCAATCGCCCTTAGAACGCACGGCCTGTTCGACCCTACCGTACAGACCTTATGGGACACTTACGTCGATTGGTTCTCGACGTCGCCCGACGCCGGTGTTCCGCCGCAACACCTGATTGAGCGCGCGCTTGAGGCGGTCGATTGGCGAAAGCTGGAGCTGACAAGCAATACGGCACGTATCGGTGACAACCAGCGGATCACGCTGAACGGTCTCGGACAAGGTTACGTCACGGACCGGATCGCCGATCTGTTGCACCGCCGCGGATTTGTTCACGTTCTCGTCGACCTCGGAGAACAGCGGGCTTTGGGACCCGATCGCGATGGGAAGCCCTGGCTGATCGCGCGGCGTGGGACCGCCGCGATCGAGCTGAGCGATGGCGCGCTCGCGACATCGGAGGGTGCGGGCTGTATTTTGGGCGCCGAAGGCGCGGTGCATCACCTTTTCGATCCCCGGACCGGCCGCAGCGCCCAGCTTTGGCAGAGAATATCCGTTCATCATCGTTCGGCGGCGGTTGCCGACGCCTTGTCGACGGCTTTCTATGCGGCGCCTGCGCACGATATCGCGAACATGGTCGCGAAATTCGACGGGCTTGTCGTCTGGGCAACCGATCGCCACGGACACGAATTCCATTGGCGTTCAGATTCGACTGTTGGATTGAAAGGAGTCAGAGCGTCGACGTGACGATTCGGCGGCGCTGATTCCGCCGCTACGCGGACGCTTTCTGCCGGTTTAGACCGTATTCCAGAAGGGCCGGCACACCAGCAGGCAAATTGAGCTGCAGCACAGCCTCGTGTCCGTGTTCCGACATGCGGTTCCATGTCTTAGCCAGGATGCCGGCAAGCTTCTCCTCGTCGACTCTGGTCACGAAGCCAGTCAGGTAGTGCTCGAAGAACATCACGCAGATCACGTCCTCGAGCATTTGCGCGACGGGGTCCTGCTTTAAGCGCTCCTTTCGGATCAGAGCGCCGACACGCTCGACGTCGTCGGCCGCGTAGCCCGCCTCGGCCATGAGTTCGCCCAGACGCCTCGCCTGAAACGACCTTTGATGTTTGCGCCATTCGAGGTAGCCGCTCCGGCCCGGCGGGTAGCCTTTCCGCGGCACTTTCCAGCGCTCGATGTGCTGCCCGCGCGCCGCGATGCGAAGGCATTCCGGGGCGTCGGGATGCATGCGATTGAGCGTTTCGCTCATCCGCCGGCCGTAGACGTGCTCTCCGGGCAGGCTTTGGCCGTCGACTTCGACGATATTCGGATCCGTGGCATTCACCGCATCGATAAGGCCGATGACATGCCTGAAGCGCGCCGCGGCGTCGCGCATGACGTCCAACCTTTGTAATCGTCGCCCGTTGTTGTCGACGACAGCCTAGCCGCGGAACGATACCGAATCGCGCGCTATTTCTTCTTGCCGTCCGCTGCAAATTGATTGAGGTAAGCCCACAGGTTTTTGGCCTCGCCCTCGTTCTTGATGCCGGCAAACACCATTTTCGTGCCAGGAATTTTTGCCTTCGGGTCCTTTATATATTCAAGAAATGCCGCTTCGCTCCACACGATGCCGGATTTCTTGTTGGCGTCTGAATAGTTGTAACCCGCGATGGTACCGCTCTTGCGGGCGTCGAGCCCGTTGAGCACGGGACCTACTTTGTTTTTTGCCGTCTCGCCGACGTCATGACAGGTCGCGCACTTTTTGTATGAAGTCGCCCCTGCGTTGAGATCCTGCGCATAGCCCGCCGTCATCGGAACGACGCAAGCAACCGCCACGATCATCAACCTTGACTTGATCATCTTCCACTCCTTCTTTCCGAGTGCGTTCGCAGACAAGACGCCATGATCTCATCCGTCCTGAGATTGGGCTTTCCAGCTTCAAATCTATTATAAAAAATAGCCCACGCCACCAAAACAACGCTTGATCTTGGTCAAGGTACCCACCTGGCATTTGATGGCGTTTGTTCTCGTTTGGTTGCCCAGTATCACCGGTCGACTATCGGTCAAACTCGGTAGTCCGGGGCCCAGCGGCCAACATCGACAGCGCAATTGCTTTAAGTTTGAAACTTTGTACCAGGCGATTGGCGGTTCTCCGGTATGCACGATCGAAACGTCATGGCATGCTGGCGACTCGAAAGAGGACGGAGTGCGTCATGGCGGAACGATCCTTTGCGAAGGAAGTCCGGGATCTGGAACTCGGCGCCGGCCAGGAGTTCCGCGGCGAAGGCATCCTGGCGCTGACCAAGGCGCTGCTGCAGTCGGGCGTCGGCTATGTCGGCGGCTACCAGGGCGCGCCGGTCTCGCACCTGATGGACGTGCTGGCCGACGCGCAGGAGACGCTGAGCAAGCTCGGCGTGCAGTTCTCCAACTCCGCCTCCGAAGCCGCTGCGGCAGCCTCACTCGCGGCCTCGGTGATGTACCCGATTCGCGGCGCGGTGACTTTCAAGGGGCCGGTCGGCGTCAACGTCGCCTCCGACGCGCTCGCCAACCTGACCTCGGGCGGCGTCACCGGCGGCGCGCTGATCATCATCGGCGAGGACTACGGCGAAGGCTCCTCGATCATGCAGGAGCGCTCGCACTCTTTCGCGATGAAGTCGCAGATTTGGCTGCTCGATCCGCGTCCGAACCTGGAATCGATCGTCAAGGCGGTCGAAGACGGTTTCCAGCTGTCGGAGGCCTCCAACACGCCAGTGATGCTGGAACTGCGCATCCGCGCCTGTCACGTGCACGGCAGCTTCATCGCCAAGGACAACAAGCCGCCGCCGTATACGCTGCAGCAGGCCCTGCAGAACCCAGTGCGCGACACCAACCGTATCGTGTTGCCGCCCGCCTCCTACATGCACGAGAAGGATAAGATCGAACGGCGCTGGCCGGCCGCGGTCAAGTTCATCAAGGAACACAAGCTCAACGAGTTCTTCGACGGCGACCTGACGGATATCGGCATCATCACCCAGGGCGGCATGTACAACGGCGTCGTGCGCGCCTTGGAGCGCCTCGGGCTCGCCGACGTCTGGGGCCAGACGCGCGTGCCGATCTATTGCATGAACGTCACCTATCCGGTCGTCGACGACGAGGTCGCTTCGTTCTGCGCGAGCAAGAAAGCCGTGCTGATCGTCGAGGAAGCCCAGCCGGAACACATCGAGCAATCCATCGCCACCATTCTGCGCCGGCGCGACATCAACGCCAAAATCTACGGCAAGGACGTGTTGCCGATGGCCGGCGAATACACCGCCGACGTGATGCTCAAAGGCGTGCGCGACTTCCTCGTCGGATCGATCCCGGGCGCGCTCTCGGACCAGGCACGCGCGCCCAACGAGCCAAACGTTCATGACGATCCGCGGGTCAAGGCGCTGACGGGCACCGTGCCGGCGCGGCCGCCGGGCTTCTGCACCGGCTGTCCGGAGCGGCCGATCTTCGCCGCCATGAAGCTGGTCGAGAAGGAGCTGGGACCGCACCACGTCGCCGGCGACATCGGCTGTCACTTGTTTTCGGCGTTGCCGCCGTTCAATATTGGCACCACGACCATGGGCTATGGCCTGGGTCCCGCATCAAGCGCCGCGTTCAACGTCAAGACCGGCAAGAAGTCGATCGCCATGATCGGCGACGGCGGCTTCTGGCACAACGGCCTGACCTCCAGCATCGGCAACGCCGTCTACAACAAGCACGACGGCGTCATCATCGTCGTCGACAACTTCTATGCGTCCGCGACCGGCGGCCAGGACGTCCTGTCGTCGCGGGTCGACAGCGCCTCGCGGGCGACGCAGAACCCGATCGCCAAGGCTGTCGAGGGCGTCGGCGTCACCTGGGTGCGGCAGCTCGACCGCACCTACGACGTCGCCAAGGTGCGCGACACGCTGAAGGAGGCGCTGGCCACCAACACGCCCGGCCCCAAGGTGATCGTGGCGTCGTCCGAATGCATGCTGAACAAGCAGCGCCGGGTGAAGCCGCTGTTCAACAAGGCGGTGCAAGGCGGCGAACGTATGGTGCGCGAGCGCTTCGGCGTCGACGAGGACGTCTGTACCGGCGACCACGCCTGCATCCGCCTGTCGGGCTGCCCCTCGCTCTCGGTCAAGCGCACCGACGATCCGTTGAAGGACGATCCGGTCGCGGCGATCGACAACACCTGCGTCGGCTGCGGCAATTGCGGCGAGGTGTCGGAAGCCGCGGTGCTCTGTCCGTCCTTCTATCGTGCCGACATCGTCTACAATCCGAGCCGCCTCGACCTGTTCCTCGCCAAGATGCGTACGGCCGTGATCGGCTACCTGCAGCGCCGCCGCGCGCGCCGCCGCATCGCCTTCGCTTGAGACAAGAACAACCCAATGAACAACGCGCCTTCCACAACCCGCGTTCTCGACACGGCCAGACCGCTTTCGATCGCGGTGATGGCGATGGGCGGCCAGGGCGGCGGCGTGCTGGTCGACTGGATCGTCGCGCTGTGCGAGAGCCAGGGCTGGGCGGCGCAGTCGACCTCCGTGCCGGGCGTCGCGCAGCGCACCGGCGCCACGGTCTATTTCATCGAGGCGTTGCCGCTGCCGCCGGACAGGCCGCGCGCGCAGCGGCCGGTGCTCTCGCTGATGCCGGTGCCGGGCGACATCGACATCGTCATCGGCGCCGAACTGATGGAGGCGGGACGCGCCATTCAGCGCGGCTTTGTCACGCCGGACCGCACCACTTTGATCGCCTCCTCGCACCGCCACTATGCAATGGCCGAGAAGCTGACGCCGGGTGACGGCATCGGCGAAGCCGAGAAGGTTTACGCCGCCGCAACGGCCGCCGCCAAGCGCTTCATCGCCTTCGACATGGCCGAGCTGGCGGAGAAGGCCGGCAGCGCGGTCTCGGCCGTGCTGTTCGGCGCGGTCGCCGCCTCCAAGGCACTGCCGTTCGAGCGCGCCGCCTTCGAAGCCACGATCCGCGCCGCCGGCGTCGGCGTCGAGCCGAGCCTGCGGGCCTTCGCGCTCGGCTATGACGGCGGCGTCGCTGAAACCAGCACGGGTGCGACGCATGCGGCGCCCAAGCCGGTGGCCGGCAAACGCTACCCTGCGTTGGCGCCGGTCGGGCACGCGGCCTACGACGCGCTCGTGACGCGCGCCCGCGACGACTTTCCGGCCGCCACGCACGACATGGTCGGCGCCGGCTTGCAGCGCATCGTCGATTTTCAAGACGTCGCCTACGGCCGCGAGTATCTCGACCTGCTCGCCGGGCTGCTGGCGCTCGACACGGCCAACGGCGGCGCGGCCAAGGGCTTCGCGCTGACCCGCACGGCGGCGAAATACATCGCCGTCGCCATGGCCTATGACGACGTATTCCGCGTCGCCGACCTCAAGACGCGCGGCAGCCGTTTCGCGCGCGTGCGCGCCGAAGTCGCGGCCGCGCCCGACCAGCCCGTCTACACGACCGAGTACATGCATCCGCGCATGGAAGAGGTTGCCGGCGCGCTGCCCGCTGCCGTCGGCCGCTTCATCGAGAACCGTCCCGGCCTGTTCAAGGCGCTCGACAAAATCGTCAACCGTGGCCGGCGCGTGCAAACCGGCACCGTCCGCTGGTTTCTCGTGCTTTACGTGCTCGGCGGCCTGCGGCGCTTCCGCCGCGGCACGCTGCGGCACGCCAACGAGGTGGCGCACCGCGACGCCTGGCTGACAAAAGTCAAAGCAGCGGCGGCCAAGGATTACGATCTGGCGGTCGAACTGCTGCAGGCGCGCCGCCTGGTGAAGGGCTATTCGGACACCCACGCCCGCGGCCAGTCGAAGTTCGACAAGGTGATGCTGGGGGCCGCCAAGCTCGAGGGCCGCCCGGACGCCGCCGACTGGGTGCGGCGCCTGCGCGAAGCCGCGCTCAAGGACGAAGACGGCATCGCGCTGTCCGGCGCGCTCAAGACCATCGACAGTTTCGCGTGAGCTGCGACCGTCGCGCCTGACGCGCCCGGCCATCGGCAGGCCGCGCGTGGGCACTCTCCTTCAATACGCAACCGACGCCGTGAAGAACCATCCGCCGGCACGCTTGTCGCCGGCCACCTTCACGCGATATTGCGCCGTCAGGTCAAGATAGGATGCCGGACCTGAATAGTGGTCCTGCCGGAACCAGATTCGGAGGTTGCCCCCGACCCCTACGCCGACCGCCTCGGACGTCGGCAGCAGGGAATCGTAAGCGCCGCCGGCGACCGCGAACGGCGTCAGCACGATGTTGTCGCCCGCGATCGGCAGCCGGAACGAATAGCCCAGCCGCACTTCTCCGTTGGCCAGCGTTTGCCGCACCTCGGTGAAGCGGTCGACCTCGCCATAGACCTGCCAGTACAGCCATTGCGGCACGTCGTAGCGCAGCTCGCCGCCTTCGCCCTTGGAATAGGCCGCGCGCAACAGCCAGTCGTAGCGCGCCAGCACGCCGACCGGGACGAGACGGCTCCCCTCTAAAACCAGATTCTGCTTCGTGAGCGGCTTCCAGCGCGCGCCGAAACTGCCCTGAATAGTGTCGGCACCGGTGGCGCCGCCGCTGCCGTCATAGAGCGTTTCAAACGCCCGCCCGAACAGTTCGACGGTCGCGCCATTGCGATTGCCGATGACCGGCGGCCGCCAATAGACTTCGCCGCCGACCTGAAGCGTGGTGCCGCCGGACGCCGGTATCGAAAAGCCCGGAATCTCCGCGACGCCGACCGGGCCGTAGATCAGCGACGCATAGGCGCCCCACGTGCGGCTGACATTCGACACGTCGCGGCGCACTTCCAAGAGCCGCTGCGGGGTCAAGGCGATTTGGCCGGCCGCTTGCGCGTCGATGGCGCGCCTCAACAGGCTTTCAGCGCGCGCATTGTCGAACCGGCGCCTGGCGACATAGGCTGCGTCCAGCAGCGCCATGCCCTTCAACTCGCCTTTCCGGTCGGCGCGGGAAAAATACTCGTCCGCGGCCGCGTCATCGCCGACCTGGTTGGCGAGATAAGCGACGTCGAGCGGCTTCAGGTCGCGCAGTTCGCCCGACGACAGCGCGGCAGTAAACCGGGTCCGGGCTTCCTCCTTGCGTTTGAGCGCGACCAGCATCGCGATCGCGCCGCGCGTCATGGCGGCGCGCTCCGACCGTTTGCGCGCGGTCGACCATGCCAACGTGAAGGCGGCCAGCGCCTCGTCCCGGCGGCCGAGCGCCTGCAAGGCAAAACCCCGGCGCGCCGCCACGTCGTAGCTGCGCTCGCCCGCCAACGGCGCCAAGGCCGCCAGCGCGCGCCCCGGATTCTTGGCCGCAAGGGCAACGTCGGCCAGGGCCAAACGCACACTGCGCTTCTGTTCCGCCGTCAGCCCCTCCTCGCGCAAGACCCGGGACAAATCGTCCATCGCCGGCCCGAGGCGGCCCAGGCGCTGGCGGAGATAGCCGCGCTGGAGACGAAGATTGGCCGCACCTGGCGCAACGCCAAGCGCCTCGCTCGCGGCGCTTTCCGCGTCCGCGACGCGACCAGCGGCCGCAAGCGCGTTGACCAGCAAGAGCCGGTACGCCTCCTTGCCGGGATCAAGCGCGACGGCCTTCCGTGTGTTGGCGATGGCGGCCACATAATCCTTGTTGGCGAACGCCTTGTAGCCGGCATCGGCCGCCGTGAAGGCCTCGTCAGCCGGTGGCGTCACCGCGGTTGGCGGGACGACCTGCGCCTTCAAGCCGTCGCGGATGCCGCGCAGCTCGTCGTTGCCGATGCCCGCGGCGAACGCCTGATCCGCGGCCGCGATAGCGCCCGGCAGATCGCCGGCCGCCGCCAATGAATTCACCAGCAGGAGGCGCAACCGCGGCAAGTCGGGACGCAGCGCCACCGCTGCGCGCGCCGCCTCGACAGCCTGCCGGTAATCCTTGGCCTCGTAGGCGCGATAAGCCCGGTCAGCCAGATTCCACGCGGGACCGCTCAGATCGTCATCCTGCGCGGCGACAGGCGACGACAACAGCGCGGCAACCACGACTGAAACCGCACCTATCCTGCCGCACCAGAAGTAGCGGCGCGAACGCGGCGGATCCCGATTCGGCGCAATGGTGCTCATTCGCACGGGCGATGCACGGGCGCTTGTTGATCAGTTGGTTTGTGAAGCGCTACTGCGACTCAGGCGCCGTATACGACGCTAGGCTGTGAATAGATGAGCGCTCGGCAGCATAGTACCAATGGATGTTTATCCACTAGATTGGGTACGTGTGCAGCGTCTTGTCCCACGTGATTCGACGCCCCGTTATTTTGTGCTGAACGAAAATGTAAACAGCGCGCATGGTCGCAAAGTAGTTCAGAAAATTGGACACGACCATGCGCGGGCCGGCCATCAGGCCTTGCGTCAATCCATAGATTCGCGAGGTGAAGTACGTCCTTTGAGCGAGACGGTTAAATAGAAAGAGGACGTTAAGGCCGAGTATCGTCCGGTAGGTGGCCGTGTCGAGCAACGTGTACTGCAATATCTGGTTGCTCGGAAACAGCTGAAACAGCAGATTCAAGACAATCAAGTTCAACAGCACGAAATAGGCCAGCAGCGCGGTGGGGGCCGTGATCAGGCTTTTGCGGTCCCGCAAGAGGAAGTATTTGGCGCCGATGCCGCCGCTCCAGCCGTGCTGCGACCAGCCCTGAAACACGATTCCGATCAGCCAGCGCGCTCTTTGCCGGTAGGCGGCGCGAAATTCCGACGGAAAGTACTCCCGCGTCGCGATCGGCAGACGCTTCTCGACGAGGACCGGCTGCGCCGCCTCGTTGAGCGTCTCGACCGTGAACGCGATCGGGAAACGCACGAATATCTCCCGCATCCCCAGCCTGCTTAGCCGGAAGGCGATGTCGTAATCTTCGGTCAGGCTTGCCGTTGAGAACACCTCGCCTTCGTGTTCATCGCGCAGAGCCGCGATGGCGCGGCGGCTGAAACATGCCGACACGCCGGCGCAGGGAACGACGCCCGTCATGCTCTCGCGAACGACGAGATCCTTGGAATGCCACTCGGCGAATTCGTCCATATAGGTCCCGGCGACGAATTCGTTAAAGTCGCGCTGAAACGAATAGACCGGCAACTGAATGAGGTCCATCCGGTCGAGCAGATAGTTGAACAGCCGCAATTCGTACGGATGAATGACGTCTTCACTGTCGTGCAGCGCAATGCCGACAAACCCCTTTTCGGTCTTGCGCTCGTGGGCGACGATCTGCGCCATCACCACGTTGAGGCAATCGGCCTTGCTGGTCGGGCCGTCGCGCGGCACCACCGCCATGGTGATGTTCGGCACGCCCGCCGCCGCAGCCGTGACCTCCGCAATCGTTTCCGGATCGTTCTGATAGACGCCGACGAAGAAATGGTAGTCTTTGTACCGCAGCGATTTGTAGTTGGTCCTCAGCATCGCCTGGATGACGTCGTTCTCCTTCCAGGCCGGCACCATGATCGCGATCGGACGCTCGACCTTGGCCTCGAGCGCCTCGACCTTGAGGGCCGGATATTGCGCCGTGATCCAGTACCAACGGTACAGTTCGCGCAGCCAATACCAGCAGTCGATGAACAGATCGTCGATGCTGACGATCAGGATGACCAGCGTCACCCCATAGGTCAGGATCTCCGCGACCTCCTGGTAGGTCACGAGCGTGTAGAGAAACTGGTTCATTTTCCGGCGCGGTGGCGAAGGTGGTTGAAAACGGTCTTGATAAGGGCGCGGCTGAAGAGCAGCAGGCCGATCAGGCCCAGGCCGACCAGTGCGATGGCGATGCCCGTTTTGGTGAAGAGGCTTTGTCCGAGCTCCCAAAGCTGCACGGCTATCGACGGCCCGATCGTCGGCGCGCTGGCCTGCCAGACCACGCCGGTGTCGGCGATCAACGCCTTCGACCCGCCGCCCAGGTAGAGCGACCGCGGCTGGGGAAGGGCCTGAGCTTCGCTCAACTGAACAAGCAGGGTCCGCCCGTCCTGCTCCGTGGACAACACCGCGAGCGGAGCTTCCACCACGTAGCGAAGCTCCCGTACCTCGACCTGATCCGCCATTGAAAGAATGAGCCCACCCGGGCCCACGATGTCAAAACGAAGCGTTCCGCCCGAGCCGGACGAGGCCGGCGGCCCGAACCCGACCGAAAGCTTTCTCGCGTGCGTGCCGAGCGACGCCAGAACTTTCGACGAAAACTGCAAGTACGGCCCGATGGCCGACGTCTCCGCCGCGCTTGGCGGAAATGCCACATGCCCCTCAGTGCCGAACGCGTTGGCGACGCGCACGAAGCCGGTGCCCTTGTCGCGACCCAGCACCAACCCGGAGCCGGGTAGGATCTGCGCCGCCTGTCCTTGATCCGACGCCGCGCAATAGCGTTCGCCGCCGGCGCGCTCGAGAATCACGCGCAGCGTGTTTGAGAATCGCAACAACGATCCCGGAAGGGCCACCGTGACGTCGCTTTGGCCAAGGGCGGGGCGCGCCGCCCCAACAATCTGACCGTTGAGATATGTCGTCATGATGGGGCGTTGACCCGACCAGTCGGG
This sequence comes from uncultured Undibacter sp., assembly GCA_964372105.1. Lineage (GTDB taxonomy): Bacteria > Pseudomonadota > Alphaproteobacteria > Rhizobiales > Xanthobacteraceae > Pseudolabrys. The sequence goes on along the minus strand of CAYJPU010000008.1, from coordinate 21,662 downwards.
CGAGATGAACAGCTTGAGGAGCGCCTCTTCCGCCAGACGGCCGTTGCTGGCGACAAGCGGGAAATTGAGACGCCATTCACCGGAACGCTTGATCCGCTGAGCCGGCGGCAGGACAGGAAATGTCCGAAAGCCGTCGTCGCCCGGCTGCGCCTGCGCCGGCGCCAGCGAGAGCGCCGCCTGCGCCCCAACAAGCGCGCTTGGGGCGGTCTGCAACATCCGCCCGAGCGCGATGAGGTCACCGCCCGGATCGACAACGATATCGACCTTATTGCCGTTGCGCTCGATCTTGATCGACGGAGAGCCGTCCGCACGATCAGCCACCGGACCGAGCCGGATGGCGACGAAGTCGTCGCCGCGGGCGGTTTCGAAACGAGGCTGCTGTCCGCGCGCGGTCAGGAGGACACCGAGTTGAAGCGCGGCGGTGGCGGTCTCGGGCGACACCGTCGGTTGCGCGGGCAACTGCACCAGCGGACGATGCGGCAGCAGCGCAATGGCGTCCGCGACGGACCGCACCCTGCCGATGTCGACGTCGAATGCGACACGGCTGGCCGGCAACAGCGTGACCGAATTGGCGGAATCGAAATCGTCGCGACAGGGGTCGGCGTCGGTCCGCAGGTCGGTCTTGAAGACGATATCCAAGGCGTCGACGCCGTTCAGCCTGTCGTCGCGGAGCGCGATCGAGCGCTTGACGGCAACAGGACCGCTGCTGGCGGTCAAACCGACCGCGTCGACCGGCTGGCCGTTGACGAGAATGGAAAAGCTGCCGCGCTGCAAGGTCGGCGTGACCGATTGCGCATCGATGATAAGGCGGCCATTGGTCATCCGCGCACCGCGCGGCAATGCAACGAAGACGCTCGACGAGTCCTGCCCGTGCAAGACGATGCCGTCGCTGAAGCCGCGCTCGCCCAACGTGGTCTCGACGGTCACCGTTTGCGCAAAGGCGCAGGCGGGAAACAACGCGGCTACGATTGCGGCGCGCGCGAGGATTTTCACGGTCGTCACTCCATACTCTCGACAGCGGCTAACGGCGGCCGTCGGTTTCGGTTGATTTCAGCTTGCGGGCCGGCGGCAGCCGGCACTAGGCGCCAGCGCAACGCTTCGACGATCCGCTCGGCGGCGTGGCCGTCGCCGTAGGGAAACACGGCGCGGGCCATGCGCTGGTAGGCTTGCGGATCGTCGTGCAGTTCCGAAATCGCCTGGACGATGTGCGCGGGATCGGTACCGACGAGCTTGACCACGCCGGTCTCCAGAGCCTCCGGACGTTCGGTCGTCTCTCTGAGAACCAGGACGGGCTTTCCCAGGGCGGGCCCCTCCTCCTGCATCCCGCCGCTGTCGGTCACCACCAGCCAACTTGCCTGCATGGCCGCGACAAGTTGCGAATAGCCGACCGGCGCGCTCAAGACGATGCGGGGATGGCCGCCCAAAACCCGCTCGGCCACGGTCTTGGTGTTCGGGTTGGGATGCACCGGAAAGTAGATCGCGATGTCTGGATAGCGGTCGGCCACGGCGCGCAACGCGGTCATCGCCCGTTCCACCGGCGCCCCGAAGTTTTCGCGGCGATGCGCGGTGAGCAGAATGGTTTTAAGACCGACCGGGAAACCACCCGGCAGATGCGGACGTCGCGCCGTCGTCTCCAGCAGGGCGTCGATCACGGTATTCCCCGTCACGACGCAGTCCGCGCCGCGCACGCCTTCCGCGACCAGCGCGGCCATCGCCCTTGCGGTCGGCGCGCAGTGCAGCGTTGTCGCCAGCGCGACGGCGCGGCGGTTGAACTCTTCCGGAAACGGCGCACCCATGTCGCCCGTCCGCAGGCCGGCTTCGACATGCACAAAGGGAATGCGGCGATGGAACGCGACCAGTCCGGCGGCCAGCACCGTCGTCGTGTCGCCTTGCGCAATGACGCAGGCCGGGTTGAGCGCTTCCAGACAGACATCGAGACGGTCGATCGCGCGCGCCATCACTTCCAAGATGGACGGACGCAGACGCTCGATCTCGATGTGCTCGTCGATGCGCAGGTCGAAGTCGTCGATGGCCAGATCGAGCAGACGGGTGTGCTGGCCGACCGCGATCACGCACGGCTTCGCCCACGCGCTTTCCGCCAGGCGCCGAATGACCGGCGCCATTTTGATGGTCTCGGGACGCGTTCCGATGACGCACGCGCATAGAAGACGGCTCCCGTCCGAAACGCTCGAACTCAGGCTCTGGCTATCAATGGACATCTAAGGCGTCGATTCTTTATCGGCCCGCGACATACGCCGCAGCGATGAAGGACACGCCGAGACCGATGCCAATGCCGACGAACGCGCCGGCATGGCCCATCAGCCAGGCGCCGAGAAGGCCGAGCGATATGGCAAACGCGAATCCGAGAAACGCAAAACTAACGGCGATGATCATTGTTTTCGCGGCACTGCTGCGTGAAAGCGACGGCACTGCTGCGCCGCAAATATGGTCAAATTCGCGACCGGCAATAGTGCGCAGAACCGTTTAGTGCCGTGCAATCAACATCGTACCACCGCGGCAGCGATATGCCGACACGTGGCACGCACGTCACGGGCAAAGCGGTATTACCGGCTATGTTCGGCGCGACGCGTGCGCGGTTCCGGCAGGACTACACGTCCTCGCGCGCGCGGTTGAGCAGCGCGAGGCCCAGCACGGTGGCGCCGAAGGCAATCAATTGCAGCTCTGGATAAAAGATGAATGCCGCCAGCGCGGCCCACGACGCCGCGATCAGCAAAGCGTGCTGAACAGATATGCCAAGCCGTCCAAAAACGTCCCGATTCCGGTCGGCGCGGACGGCCTGGGGCACATCTTCGAATGGGGCGTCGTCGCGATCCATGTCAGCGTCCCGCGGGCCATGACCCAGCAGGACGCTTCTATCGATGGGCGATAAGGATCGCGTGCAGTTCGGTCCGGCAAATTGAACGACTGCCGATACCAATTATTAATCGAGACGACCGGCCTTCACGCCCCGGTCACAAATTAATGGCGGCCGGCTATCGGCGAAGGCCGGCGGCGTCCGGCCGGTGGTGAACAGAGCCGTGACGATGGCCGCGCGCGGAGCCGGCTCAACCGGGCCGCCGTCTACTTGACGGCTTCGTCGTAGGTGTGGATCTCGTACAGCATGCAACCGGTGTCCGACTTGAACGGCCCGTGATAGGCGCCCGGCGGGCGGCAGGCATAGGTCGGCGCCGTGAACTTCTCGCCGCCGTTGCCGTTCTCGTCGTTGCCGACGACGAGGTCGCCGGACATGAGATAGACCTCTTCCCAGTGGTCGTGCACGAATGGCTTCGTCGTGAAAGCGCCGGGCGCGAAGCGCAGCAGGCGCGTGCGGCCGCCCATCTTCTTCACTTCGTCGAGGTCGCTCGCCAGGATCTTCTGCTGGATGCCGGCCGGATAACCGGGCGGCGTCTCCCAGCCTTCGTTCAAGTCGACGCGCAGGAATTCGATATGGGGCTTGTTCATCGGCATTGCTTCATCTCCCGAAAGACGGAGGCGCGTTCACCCCAGGATTGGCAGCTTCTCGACCCGGTAGGAATGCGTGATCTTGCGGCCGAGGACCGGGTCCTCGATCTCGAACTCGAATGCGTCGGTCGCCCGGATGCCGCCGACCGCGGCCAGCGTGCCGCAGAACATCAGCGTGTTGTCGGGCAGCTCGGCGCCGTCGTTGTAACGCGCGAGCAGCGCCTTCGGGTCCATCATCTTGGTGATCGGGCCTTCCTGGTACAGCGTCCGCTCCGTGCCGTTCACGACATAAGAGCGCAGCAGCAGGCGGTCCCAATGCGGCGCGACGTCGTCATAGGCCCAGAACACCGGCGCGATCGGTTTCTCGCACATCTGCTTCGACACGGTGACGCCGTAGGTCTCGACCGCGCGGTCGGTGTGGTCCGAGCCGGTGCCGACCCACATCTTGCCGCCGTGCTTCAGCAGCACGAACTCGACTTCGCCGCCGGAGGCTTCGCCCACCGCCTCGATCACCTGGTCCGTGGTCAGGCGCGCGTTCGAGACCCGGTAGAAGATCGGCGTGGTCGCCGGACGCTTCACGCCGAGCGCCTCCAGCTCCTTGATGTGCTTTTCGACCGCCACCGGATCGCGGCCGGTCCAGCCGGCCACCACGGTGCGTTCGATGGTCACGTCGCGCGGCGCGTCGGCGCCGGCGGTGCGGAAGGTCAGCGACAGCGTGCGGTTCACATCGTCTCCATGCCGTCGGGCAAGCGTCAAAGTCTACCATGAGTGTGATATTTCACTGTCGTCGCACTTGTCAACCGACTTCACGGCCGCAAGGCGTGGACCGTGGCCCGGCTTTCTTTTGATGTTTCTATGAGATGGGCAGCCCTGCCAGGACCGGCTGGCGCAGTTGTACGGCGCGATCGTCGCGGCGTTGACGCCCGCGGCTTAGCGCGCGTCCGCCAAGATCAGGTCGGCCGCCTTCTCGGCGATCATGATCACCGGCCCGTTGATGTTGCCGCCCAGGAGATCGGGGAACACCGAGGCGTCGACGACGCGCAGACCCTCGATGCCGCGCACGCGCAGGTCGGGATCGACCACAGCGCCCTCGTCATCGGCGGCGCCCATGCGGCAGGTGCCGCACGGATGATGCGCGGTGACGGCGGTCTGGCGCACGTAGCGCTCCAGGTCGCCGTCGGTCGTCACGCCGTCGCCGGGGCCGATCTCGCGCGACACATGCGGCGCGAGGCGCGGCAGCCGCGCCAGGTCGCGGAAGATGCGGATGCCGGCGGACAGCTTGCGCCAGTCGTTCTCGCCCGCGAGCAGCCCCTGGCGGATTTTCGGATGCGCGGCCGGATTCGCCGACGCGAGCCCGATGGAGCCGCGGCTCTCCGGCCGCAGCAGCACGATGCGGCAGGCGAAACTGTCGGCGAAGGGCTGCGAGAACGGTGGCAAATAGGGCTTAGCCGCCAGCGAACCGGCGATGAAGAGCAGCTGGATGTCCGGGATCGGCTCGCTCGGGCTGCTCTTGATGAAGCCGGTGATGCCGCCCGGCAATTCGGTGGCAAAGCCGGTGCCGGCGACATAGCCCTGCGCCAGGCTCATCAGCAGCCGGTCGGCCCGCATGGTGCGCAACAGCGGGCTTTGGTCGCGCCGGCCGTAGATCAGCAGCGCGGCGACATGGTCCTGCAGGTTCTTGCCGACGCCGGGCAAGGCCGCCTTGACCGCGATGTCGTGCGCCGCCAGTTCGGCGGGATCGCCGATGCCGGACAGCATCAGCACCTGCGGCGAGTTGATCGAGCCGCCGGACAGGACGACCTCGCGCTCGGCCGCCACGAACCGGCGTTCGTTGTTGGCGACGTATTCGACGCCGGTCGCGCGCGTGCCTTCGATGACGACGCGCGTGACGAGGCAGTTGACGCGCACCGTCAGGTTTTCGCGCGCCAGCACCGGGTGCAGATAGGCGGTGGCGGCGCTCTCGCGGCGGCCCTTGCGCAGCGTCATCTGCATGCGGCCGAAGCCGTCCTGCTGCGCGCCGTTGTAATCGTCGTTGAGCGCGTAGCCCATCTCCTGCGCGCCGGCGAGATAGGCGTCGACCAGCGGGTCCTCATAGCGCGCCTGGCGCGTCGCCAGCGGCCCGTCGCCGCCGCGATACTCGCTGGCGCCGCCTTCCCAGCTTTCCTGCTTGCGGAAATAGGGCAGCACGTTGTCGTAGGACCAGCCCGGCAGCCCGCGCGCCGCCCAGCGCGCATAGTCGGCGCGGTTGCCGCGCACATAGGCCATGGCGTTGATCGAGGACGAGCCGCCGATCACCTTGCCGCGCGCCACTTCGATCCGGCGGCCGTTCAGCGTCGCTTCCGGTTCGGTGTCGTAACCCCAGTCGTACATGCGGTCGAGTAGCACCTTGCCCCAGCCGAGCGGCAGCTTGACGAGAGGGTGGCGGTCCCAGCCACCCGCCTCCAGCAGCAGCACGCGCGTGCAGCCGTCCGCGCTCAACCGATTGGCGTGCGCGCCGCCGGCCGAGCGGGCGCCTATTATGACGTTGTCTAAAGAGGCGTTCATGTAATCCGTTGCGCCGCCCGCGGGATGCGGGCGGCGCCTTTGGTTGAAAGTTTACTTCGGACGCTTGGCGTCGACCAGCGCCTTCAGCTTGACGAACTCGGCCTTCACCACCGGGTTCTGCTCGACGATCTTGGTGCCGAGCTCGACGAAGTTCTTCATCATCGCGGCCTTCTCGGCCGGCGGCAGCTGCAGGATCTCGCCCTTGTTGGCGAGCCAGGCGGCGTTCGACCGCTTCACGTTCTCGACGCCCCAGGCGAAGGCCTTCTGCTCGGCCTCGCGGCCGGCGGCGCGGATGGCCTCCTGCACGTCCTTCGGCTGCGCCTGGAACCAGGCCTCGTTGACGAGGTCGACCGAGACGATCTGCGCGAAGTTCAGGTCGGTCACGTATTTGGCGACGTCGTAGTACTTGAACGCGGTCAGGATCGGCATGCCGGCGAGCACGCCGTCGATACCGCCCGACTGCAGCTGCGGGATCACTTCGGTGAGCGCGAGCGGCACCGGCGTGACGCCGATCGCCTTCATCGGCTCGATCTGCAAGGGCGAAGCAAAGGTGCGCGCCTTGATGCCCTTCAAATCAGCCAGCTTTGGCGCCGGTTTCTTGGTCAGGATCACCGTCGGGCTGTTGTAGATCGCGCCGATCACGCGCAGGCCGCGGCTGAGGAACATGGTTTCGAAGTGGTCGCGGTAGGCCGGATCATGGATGACGGCATGGACATGGTCCGGCGAGTCGAACAGGCCGGGCACGTCGAAGATCTGGAAGCGCGGATCGATATTGGTGACGAAGGAGGTCGGCGTGATGAAGGATTCGATGGTGCCGAGCGCGACGCCTTCCGCCATGCGCGGGATGGCGCCGAGCTGGCTCGCCGGGTAGATCTCGACCTTGACCTTGTCGCCGACGCGCTTCTTCAGCGCTTCCGCGAACAGCTTCTGCCACTCGTGCTGCACGTCGTTGATGGTGGCGTTGGCGAGCTTCATCACGGCTTGCGCGGAGGCAGCCGATGGCAGGACCGACAGGCACGCGGACGCGGCGATGGCGGCAAGCAGTGAACGTCGCAGGATCATGATCGACTCTCCTTTGTTTTAGATGGCGTTAGCGAGAAATAGTGACAGCTCCGGCCAGTAGGTGATCACGATAAGCGCGACGAGCTGCACGGCCGCGAACGGCAGCACGCCGCGGTAGAGCGTCTCCAGCGGCACACCGAGCACGGTCTGCGCCACGAACAGATTGAGCCCGAACGGCGGCGTGAACATGCCGATGGCGACGTTGACGGTCATGACGATGCCGAAATGGATCGGATCGATGCCGAAGGCCTTGACCAGCGGAATGAACAACGGCGTCAACACCAGGATCGCCGAGGTCGGATCGAGAAAGCAGCCGACGATCAGCAGGATGACGTTCACCGCCATCAGGAAGCTCCAGGGATGGAGCTGGAGGCCTTGCAGCCAGGCGGTCATCGCCTGCGGCACGCCGTTGACGGTGAGGATCCAGGAGAACAGCGCCGCCGACATCACGATGACCAGGATCTGCGTCGTCAGCAACGCCGAGCGCGCGGCGCAGTCCAGCACGTCCTTCCACGACATGCAGCGATAGACGTAGCGCCCGACCAGGATCGAATAGAGGCAGGCGAAGCCGCCGGCCTCGGTCGGCGACGACAGGCCGAGATAGATGCTGGCGAGCACGAAGACCGGCATGAACAGCGCGGGCGCGGCGCCCGCGCTGGTGCGCAGGAAGTGGCCGAGGTCGAAGCCGCGCCCGGTCTTGACGCCGATACGCATGGCCGTGACCACCACATAGGCGGACATCAAGACCGCGATCAGGATGCCGGGCAGGATGCCGGCGGCGAACAGTTTCGGGATCGATTGCTCCGCCGAGGCGCCGTACAGGATCATGGCGATGCTGGGCGGAATGACGATGTCGATCGAGCCGCTCGACGAGACGAGGCCGGCCGAGAAGCGCCGGCCGTAGCCGTCCTTCAGCAGGCCGGGATACAGCGACTTGCCGACCACGGCGACGGTCGCCGTGCTGACGCCGGAGATGGCGCCGATCAGCGTGCAAGCGCCGACGGTGGCGACGCCGAGCCCGCCCGGGACGCGGCCGAGCAGCGCCAGCACCCACGCGATCAGGCGCTGGGCGATGCCGGAGCCGCCCATCAATTCACCGGCGAAGATGAAGAACGGCACGCCGAGCAGCGCGTAGTTCTCCAAGCCGCCGAACATGATCTGGTGCAGCGCCACCGACGGCACCGACAGATAGAACACGAAGCTGGCGACCGCGCCGGCGATGAACAGCGCGAACACCGGCATGCCGAGGAACAACAGAACGATCGGCAGGATCGCCAGCGTCCAGGTCATACCGTCGCCTCTGCGGGCGCGGGGCGCATCAGTTCGCGGATGTCACTCCAGGCCAGCACGGCCGAGATCAGCGCGGTGCCGGCGAGCCCGACGGTGATGGCGGCGTGCGGGATCGCCATCGGCAGTTCGAGCGCCATGCTGGTCTGATGGATGGCGAGGACGCGGCTGACGAACTTGAACGACTGCCAGGCGGCATAGGCGCCCGCGACCGCGATGATGACGTGGTGCAAGAGCGTCAAGCCGGCGCGTGTGCGCGGGCCGACCCGGCCGGTGACGATCTCGAGCGCGATGTGGCTGCGCTCGGCGGTGACCAGCAGCATGCCGACCATCACCATCCAGATCATGGCGAAGACCAGCAGTTCGTCGATGCCGATCACCACATAGCTCAGCGCGTAGCGGCTGACGGCGTTGACCACGTTGAGGGCGACCATCGCCAGCAGGATGAGGCCGAGCAGCAGGCGGGCGCCGCGGCTCACAAAGCCGAGCGCACCCCCTGCCGGTGCGGTCGCGCGTCCCGGCGCGTCGTCCTGCATCGAGCAATCCCCCTCAAGCGGCGGCGCCGCCCTTGTATCCCAATCAGGCCGCGCTCGCCAGCGCGCTCGGCTTGGCGCCGGTCGCAACCGCGAAGGCCGGACGCTGCTCGATCGCCTTCATCCAACGCGTGACCTCCGGGAACGTCGGCCGCTCGATCGGGAATTCCAGGCAGCGCTTCACCACCGGGGCCAGCGCGATGTCCGCCAGCGTCAAGCGGTCGAGCGCGAACCAGGTCTTGCCCTTGATGTGGTCGTCAAGGATCTTAAGTTGGGCCACGAGGTCGGCGCTCTGCGCGGCGAAATCGGCGCTGCGCTCGGCTTCCGGCTTCTTGGCGTCTTTGAACACGGCCACGTAGGGCGTGTTGAGCGACGCCAGCATCCAGTCCATCCAGCGCTCGACATAGGTCTTCTCGGCCGGCGTGGCGCCGGTGAGCGCGGGATTATGGGTCGCCGCCAGATAGCGCAGGATGGTGTTGGATTCCCACGCCACCATGTCGCCGACGATCACGGTCGGCACTTTCATGTTGGGGTTGAGGTTCCGGTAGGCGTCGGTGTCGGTGTTTTTGAACTGCCGGCCGTAATCCTCTCGGACGTACTTCTGCCCGAGCTCCTCGAGCATGAAGAGAACTTTCTGCACGTTGCCGGAGGTGGCGCGGCCAAGAACGCGGATCATGTGTTTAATCTCCCGGTAAAAGCTGGCGATTAGCGTTTCAGCGCCTTGGCGGCGCTCAGATATTTGGTGTTGAAGGCGGCGTCGACATTGACCGCCTGCTTCATGGCGCCCTGCTCGAGCAGAATCTTGGTCGTGCTCGCCCAGGCGTCCTTGGTCATCCAACCGATGCCGTTGGCCTTGGTGTCGGCGCTGAAGAAGGTGCCTTTGACGTCGGCTTCGATCTGCTTGACCAGCACGTCCTTCTTGGCGGCGTATTCCGGATTGAGCTCGACGATGATGTCGGCGGCTTCCTGCGGGCTCTTGATGACGTCGGCGAAGGCCTGCATGTAGGCGGTGACGAAACGCTGCACGAGGTCGCTCTTCTCGGCGATCATCTTCTCCGAGGTGAACAGGCCCGAGCCGTAGACGGCGTAGCCGAAGTCCGAGCCCTGCATGATCGACAGCGAGCCGGGGCCGCCGGCTTTGGCCTCCAGCTCCGGCACTTCGGCGTCGATGTAGCCGGGCACCGCGTCGACGCGGCCGAGCAGCAGGTAGTTCTCGTAGGGCGGCGTCACCGTGCTCTGCTTGATGTCGTCCAGGGTCATCTTGTTGATCGCCAGGAACGCCTTCAGGAACACGTAGGTCGAGCCGGACGGCTGCACGCCGATGTTGAGACCCTTGAGGTCGGACGGTTTGGTGAGCTTGTGCTTGCTGGACAAAGCCAGCATGCCGAGCGGGCTGCGCTGGTTGACGGCGGCGAGCGCCACAACCGGCACGGCCTGCGAACGCGCCACGGCCAGCGTCGGCAGGTCGCCGAAGCCGAACTCGGCGTTGCCGTTGCCGACGAAGCGCATGGCGTTGGGCGAGCCGGTGCCGCGCTGGATGGCGGCGACGTCGATGCCCTGCTTGTCGAAGTAGCCCTTCTTCTTGGCGACGAAGAACATGGCGTGGTTGCCGCGCACGACATAGTCGAGCTGCACGGTCACCTTGTCGGCCGCGAACGACGCCGTGCTGACGAGCGTGGCGAGCACGGCGGCGAGCGATAGAACTTTCATCTTGAGCACTCCTGTCTGGACGGCGCTAACCGGCGGAATGGATCGGATCGAACTTCGGCGCCCACGGCACCAGCGCGCCCTCGGCGAACTCGACGACGTAGTAGAACGCCAGGCCCAGCACCGAGACGACGACCAGGGCCGCGAAGATCAACGGCGTGTCGAGCTGCGTCGAGGCGAACTGGATCATGTAGCCCAGCCCCTTGTTGGCGCCGGCGAACTCACCGACGATGGCGCCGATGACGCTGAAGGTGATGGCGACCTTCAAGCCCGCCATCAAATGCGGCAGCGAGTGCGGAATGCGCACGCGCATCATGATCTTGGTCTTGCTGGCGCCGACCGAGCGCATCAGCGACACGAACGACGGCTCGACCGACTGCAGGCCGGCCAGCATGTCGATGGCGACCGGGAAGAAGGCGATGACGACGATCAGCAGGATCTTCGGCGCCAGGTCGTAGCCGAACCAGAGGATGAAGATCGGCGCCAGCGCCACCTTCGGCACGTTCTGGAACAGCACGATCAGCGGATAGAGCGCCTGGCCGAAACGCTCGAAGCGCACGATCACCAGCGCCACCAGAATGCCGACCAGCGCCGACAGAATGAAGCCGAAGAACACCTCGAGCGCGGTCGCCTGCGCGGCGAAGGCCAGCGCGCGCCAGTTGGCGATCAGCGAGCCGACGATGGCGGTCGGCGCCGGCAGCACGAAGGTCGGCACGTGGAACACGCGGATGACGATTTCCCACACGATCAGCACGGCCGCCGCCAGCGCGAGCGCCGGCATGACGCCTTTCAGGCTGCGCCAAAGCCCGGCCGCGGCCGAGCGCGACTTGACGAGCGTCGCGTCGCTCATGCGCGCCCCTTTCTGTGGCTCTCGATCAGCAGGCCGCGCAGCCGGTTCTCGGCCGCGGTGAAGGCCGGGTCGGAATAGCTGTCCTCGGTGCGCGGGTGCGGCACCGAAATCGGCAGCGTCTCGATGATGCGTGCCGGCCCCGTGCCCATGACGTGCACCTCGCGCGACAGGAACACGGCCTCGTCGATCGAATGGGTGACCAGCACCACGGTCTTGTGCGTGCGCTCCCAGATGTCGAGCAGGCACTCGCTCATTTCCTCGCGCGTGATGGCGTCGAGCGCGCCGAACGGCTCGTCCATCAGCAGCACTTCCGGGTCGAGCGCGAGCGCGCGCGCAATGGCGACGCGCTGGCGCATGCCGCCGGACAGCTGCGACGGCATCTTCTTCTCGGCGCCGTCGAGGCCGACCAGCCGCAGCATCGACGCGGCGCGGTCCATCGCCTCGCTTTTCTTGATGGTCTCGTCGGCGGTCATCAGCAGGAAGGCGGCGTTCTCGATGGCGTTCTTCCAGGGCAGCAGGGTCGCGTCCTGGAACACCAGGCCGATCAACCGCGCCTTGACCGCTTCCTGCGGCGTGACGCCGGCGACGCTCACGGTGCCTTCGGTCGGCAAAATGAGCCCGGCCATCAGTTTGAGCAGCGTGCTCTTGCCGCAGCCGGACGGGCCGATCAGCGACACGAAGCTGCCCTTCGGCACCGCCAGGTTGATGTCGTGGAGAACGCGCTGCCGCCGCCCTTCGAGCGTGAAGTCGACCGCGACGCCGCGCGCGGCGATGTGCACCGGCGACGCCGTAACATCGGCCGGCACAACAGGCTTCGCGGCAGCGGTGTTCATGACCTGGATGTTCATTTGGGTTTGTAGGCGATGGCGTCCATTTCGATCTTGGTGCTGATGACGGCGCGCGCCTCGACGGTCGTGCGCGCCAGCACCGCGTCCTTGAAGTGCTCGGCGAACACCTTGTTGTAGCGGCCGAAGTCGCGGGTATCCTCGAGATAGGTCGTCACCCGCACCACGTCGGCGAGGCTCGCGCCCTCCTCCGCCAAAATGCGCTTGATCGATTCGATGGTGCCGGCGGTCTCCTGCTCGATGGTGCCCGACAGCATGTTGCCGTCGGCGTCCTTGGCGACCTGACCCGACACGAAGATGAAATCGCCCGCCCGCACGGCCGGGTGGAACGGCAGGTTCGGGTTCTTCTTGCCGATCGGATAGACGTCCTTGCGCTTGTCGTCGCTCATCGTTGTTCTCTCTGCTTAACCAATGGCGCCGGCTTCGATCACGTCGACGCCGTTGACGCGGTCGACGAGATAGATCAGGCCGCGGCTGTCGATGGTCACGTCGTTCGACGAAGCCCGGTCGGCGCCGGGCGCCGCGGCCGGCACGTAATGGCCCACTTCCCTCGGCGCGAACGGATCGGCGTAATCGACGAGCCGCAGGCCTTGCGCGAACCAGGCGAAGGGCACGATGGTGCCGGCGAAGCGCTCGGACGGCTGGTGACAGCCGGTCATCGCCGGCTGCGGGCTGCCGTCTTTGTCGAGGCCCGGCACCTGGAAGGTGGAGATCGGCACCGGCAGCTGTTCCTGCGTGATGTCGTAGGTCCAGGCGAAAGCCGGCGCACAGGGCCACAACTTGGCGACGTCCTCGTCGGCGACGATCATCACCTTCCGGCCCTTGAGCGGCTCCGGCATCACCAGACAAGTGTGCGTCGGATGCGGGAAGGCCGGGCTGGTGTTGAAGTGCGACACCAGCTTCGGCTTCGACATGTCGGCGATGTCGAGGATGAAGAAGCCGTGGTGCCAGTAGCTGACATAGAGCCGGTCGCCCTTGCGCAGCGGATGGTGGCAGCGCGGCGGCACCCAATTGTCCCACGGATACTGCTCGCCGCCGGCTTCCCACTGGCCGGGGATCCACCAGCGGCCGACCTCGACCGGATTGGCCGGATCGACGAGGTCGAGGATCATGACGATGTTGCCGATGTAGCCCGCCGCGGTCGGCGAGATGTAGGCGTAGCGGCCGTCGAAATCGAAACGGTGCACGCCGCCGCCGACGGTGCGCCATTCGGTGATCAGCTTCGGCGCGGCCGGCTTGGAGACGTCGTAGATGTCGAGGCCGCCGCCGACGTCGGCGCGGCCCGACTTGCCGAACTTCTCCTGGTTGACGATCATGATGTCGCCGGCGACGCGCACCTTGTGCGAATGCCAGCCCTCGCGCACGTCGACCTTGGCGATGGTCTTCGGATTGCGCGGATCGGCGACGTCGATGATGGTCGTGCCGCTGGTCGGCCGCATGTGGCCGACATAAAGCGTCGTGCCCTCGACCCAGACCTGCCCGCCGCCCGGGCAGTCGATATGCGAAACGAGCTTGGTGTTCGATGAACTCGGCACGAAAACAATCCAGCGCTGATAACAGGACAGGCAAGGCACGGCCCCGGAGCGCGGACGCTCCGGGGCCGCCGGTGATCAGTCGAGGATCTGGGAGATCTCGCCGGAAGCCGACTTGCCCCACTTCTTGTAGAGCGACAGCTTCTTCAGCGTCGGCTCGTCGGAGGCGACGAACAGGATCAGCGGCTCCTTCGACGATTCGTTGACATATTCGAACCAGGAACCGGCCGGCACCGCCAGCGTGTCGAACACGTTCCAGTCGAACTTCTTGCCGTCGACGATCGCGTGGCCCTTGCCCTCGAACGGCGAGACCAGCAGGCTCGACGTGGTCTTGACCGGCAGCGTCTTCTGGCCCGGCTGGAGCATCTGCGCGAAGAAGGTGATGGTCTTGAACACCGGCTTGCCGTTGGTCGGATCGACGTATTCGACCATCAGGCCGTCATGGGCGTCGCCGTCATTGTCCTTATGACGGTTGAGCAGTTCGCGCATCATGTCCCAGCGGTAGACGAACATCGGCGAGGACGTGCCGGCGCCGCGGCTCTGCTTGCTGCTCGCGAAACGCGGCATCAGGCCGCCGTAGCCGTAGATGCGCTGCGAATAGTCGGACGAAAAGCGCTCCGACTGCGTCTTCTTGGAGACGAGCTTGCCGTTCTCCATTTCCTTGTAGTCGTGCTCGAAATGGACGGCGTTGAGCAGCTCGACCAGCGGCAGGTCGAGCACCGAGAGGTTGAGCGCCGGCTCGTTCCCGACGGTGCCGTGGTTGTGCCAGGTGTCGTTCGGCGTCAGCACCATGTCGCCGGGGCCGAACACGATGTTCTCGCCGTCGACGCCGGTGAAGTTGCCCTTGCCCTTGAGGCCGAAGCGGATTGCGTTCGGCGAGTGGCGGTGCGGCGGCATGATCTCGTTGGCGTCGTTGAGCCGGTACGCGGTGTACATGGTGCTCACCGTCGCGCGGCGCGGCGCCAGACCCGGGTTCATCAGCACCAATGAGCGGCGTTCGCTGTCGTCCATCGTGACCAATTGGACCGCACGGTCGAGGATTGGTTCGATGTCTTCCGCACAGCGCCACAGGAAGGGGATGGCCTTCGGCGCGGCGAGAAGCTGCCGGTCCTCGTCGTTCGCGACCTCTTTGGTGGTCGCCCAATACGGGAACATGTGCTTGGCGGCAACGTCTTCGTAGAGGCCTTTGAGGGCGGCGTCGCGGTTCGGCAACCGCGACACGTTGCTGGCGGAAGAGGAGGACATAGCGGAGCTCCATCATGAAAAATCGTTGGGCTTGGTCCAAACGCTAAGCACAGATGGTTCGCTCGTCAACGAATTGAAGTGCACCAATCCCTTTATTGGTTCGAAGTTCGGTGCTATTGTTCTCCCGAAAGCTCCGGCGGCGACGCTACACCACGCTGCACACGGAGCGGCACCGAATGAGGAGACGGCAGACGTGAGCATCGAATTTCTCACGCCGGAAGCGAGCAAGTTTTCCGGCAAACCCATGTCGCATGCGCAGGCCAAGGCGACGGCGCTCGGCCGGCTGCGCGCCCTCATCGAAGTCGGCGACGTGCAGGCCGCCGGACGTCTGCCGCCGGAACGCGTGCTGGCGGAAGAGATCGGCGTCAGCCGCCGCGCGGTGCGTCACGCGCTCGACACGCTGGAAGCCGAAGGCCGCATCACCCGTCAGCAGGGCCGCGGCACGACGATCTGCGACGCACGCGCCGGCACGCTCGATCTGAGCGAGCAGCTCGCCAAGCTCACCAATCCGGTCGATACGCTGGAAGCGCGCATGGCGATCGAACCGGCGCTGGCGCGGCTCGCGGCGCTACGCGGCACGCAAGCCGATTTCGACAAGTTGTTCGAAGCGGCGGAAGCCAGCCGCGTCGCCAAGGATCCGATTTCCTACGAGAAGGCCGACGCCGCATTCCACCGGCGTATTGCCGCGGCGGCGCGCAATCCGCTGCTGGTCACGATCTTCGAGGCGGTGCTGCATGTCGCCTCCGACCGCTCGTGGCGGCACGGCCGCGAGACCGCACACTGCATCAACAACCAGGCGCGCTATGCGGCTGCACACCGCAAGATCGCGGCGGCGATCTGCGAGCGCAATCCGAAATCAGCCGAGGAAGCCGTGCGCTCGCATCTCGCCACGGTGCAGCAGCAGTTGATCGAGCACGCCTTCCCGCGGCCCGAGACCGCTTGAGGCCGTTGCAGACTTAAGCGCTGCGCGCAGCCGTGCGGCGCGTGTCCGCTTCGGCTTCCGCGACCACTGCCATGGTGCGCAGGATGCTCGACGGATTGACGCTGATCGAGTCGATGCCGAGCTCGGCCAGATAGCGCGCGATCTCGGGATAATTGGCCGGCGCCTCGCCGCAGATGCCGATGTGGCGGTGATTGCGCTTGGCGCCGGCGACCGCCATCCGCAGCATTTCCAGCACGCCGGGATCGCGCTCGTCGAAATCGAACGCCACGATCTCGGAATCGCGGTCTACCCCGAGCGTCAACTGGGTCAGGTCGTTCGAGCCGATCGAGAAGCCGTCAAACAGCGCGGCAAAGGCGTCGATCTGGATGACGTTGTTCGGGATCTCGCACATCACATAGATCTCGAGGCCATTATCGCCGCGCTTGAGGCCGTTCTTCGCCATCGTCTCGATCACCCGGCGGGCCTCGTCGACCCGGCGGCAGAACGGCACCATGACGCGGACATTGGTCAGCCCCATGTCCTCGCGCACCCGCCGCAGCGCGGCGCATTCGAGCGCGAAGCCTTCGGCGTAAGCCGGGTGAGTATAGCGCGCGGCGCCGCGGAAGCCGATCATCGGGTTCTCTTCCTTGGGCTCGAAGCCCTCCCCGCCCAGCAGCCGCGCGTATTCGTTGGTCTTGAAATCGGACAACCGCACGATCACCGGCTTCGGATAGAACGCCGCGCCGATCGTGCCGATGCCTTCCGACAGCCGGCGCACGAAATAGTCGGCAGGCTTTGCGTAGCCGCGCACCAGCCGCGCGATCTCGTCGCGCGCCTGCGGCGAGGCGACCTTCTCCGGATGGACCAGCGCCATCGGGTGCACGCGGATCTGCTCGCTGATGATGAATTCCATGCGGGCCAGACCGACGCCGTCGTTCGGCAGCATCGCGCTGCGGAACGCCAGTTCCGGATTGCCGAGGTTGAGCATGATCTCGGTCTTCGGCTGCGGCAGCGTCGCGAAATCGACCTGCACCGTCTTGATCGGCAGCACGCCGTCGTAGACGCGGCCGACCTCGCCTTCGGCGCAGGACACGGTGACGCTCGCGCCGGTCTTCAGTTTCTGCCGGGCATCGGCCGCGCCGACCACCGCGGGCACGCCGAGTTCGCGCGCGACGATGGCGGCATGGCAGGTCCGGCCGCCGCGTTCGGTGACGATGGCGCCGGCGATCTTCATCACCGGCTCCCAATCGGGCGTCGTCGATTCGGCGACGAGCACTTCGCCGGGCTTGAAGTCGGCGAGCTCGCGCGCGCCGGTGATGACCCGCACCGGACCGGCGGCGATCTTCTCGCCGACCGCGCGGCCGGTCGCCAGAACGGTGCCGGTCGCTTCAAGCGAATAGGTCGCGAACCCGGTCAGCGGACGGCGCGACACCACCGTCTCCGGCCGCGCCTGGATGATGTAGAGGAGACCGTCTTCGCTGTCCTTGGCCCATTCGATGTCCATCGGCATCGGATGGCCGGCGTTGGCGGAATAATGCTCCTCGATCGTCACCGCGTCGTCGGCGAGCTTGAGCACTTCGGCGTCGTCGAGGCAGAAGCGCGTCTGTTCGGCTTCCGGCACGGGAATGTTCTGCACGCCGCCACCGTGGTCGGCGTAGATCATGCGCAGGTGCTTGCGCCCGAGCGTGCGGCTGAGCACAGTGCGGAATCCGGCGCGCAGTGTCGGCTTGTGGATGTAGAACTCGTCGGGATCGACCACGCCCTGGACGATGTTCTCGCCGAGCCCGTAGACGCCCGACACGAAGACCACGTCGCGAAAGCCGGATTCGGTGTCGAGCGTGAACAGCACGCCGCTGGCCGCGCCGCCGGCGCGCACCATCTTCATGACGCCGACCGACAGCGCCACCTTGAAGTGGTCGAAGCCGTTGTCGATGCGGTACGAAATCGCGCGGTCGGTGAAGAGCGACGCGAAGCAGCGGCGGCACGCCTCGAACAGCTCGTCCGGGCCGCGGACGTTGAGGAAGCTCTCGTGCTGCCCGGCAAAACTCGCGGTCGGCAGGTCCTCGGCGGTCGCCGAGCTGCGCACGGCCACCGGCACGCCCGCGCCGTATTCCTGTTCGAGCTGCCGGTAGGCCTGAACCACCGCGTCGCGCAGCCAATCGGCGTCGGTCGCCCGGTAGACAATTTGCCGCGCCTCGGCGGCGCATTTGGCCAGCGCGTCGATGTCGCGCTTGTCCAGGCCGTCGAGCAGCCGGTGCAGCGGCTCCCAGGCCTTGGCTTCCGTCAGCGCCTGGCGGAAGGCGCCGGCGGTCGCGGCAAAGCCGTTCGGCACGCGCACGCCCTCGGGCGCCAGCGTCGCATAAAGTTCCCCCAGCGACGCATTTTTACCGCCGACCTCGCCGACGTCGGCGAGGCGGATGTCGGCAAACCAGCGAATGCAATTTTGCGCCATGTCCGGTCCTTCAGTTGCGGTAGTCATCTACGAACGAGCCGGGCCGCACCGGCATTGATCCCGGTCAAAGGCTTGGCGTCACTTTGGTTCTTGACGTTCGGGCACGGTTCCGCGTTCATGACCGTGGGTCAATAAAACGGCGGTAGCCTGATGAAACGCGTCCTCGTTGCGACCGACGGCTCCGACGGCGCATCCCGGGCGGTGGATGCGGCAGCCGAGCTCGCCAAGGTCACCGGCTCCGAGCTGGTGATCGCGACGATCGGAGGCGAGATCACAGGCGCCGAACTCCGGCGACTGGCCGGCACCGGCGGCGATCTCAGCAAGACGCTGGAGGCCAAAGCGGACCGGGTGCTGCGGCGGGCAGCCCGCCGGGCGCGGCGGATCGGGGTTGCCGCTCCGATCCTGCGGTGCGGCTGGGGCGACCCGGCCGATACCATCCTCGAAATCGTCCAGCGCGAGAAGGTGGGCGTCATCGTCGTCGGCCGGCGCGGACGGAGCCGGCTTTCGCAGATGCTGCTCGGCAGCGTGTCACAAAAGGTGGCTAGTCTGGCCCCCTGCACGGTGGTGATGGTTCCTTAGAGAGAGGCTTGAATCCCCCCTAGCCGGAGCGTCGCCGAACTGACCCAAATCAAGGCCGGAACAGGCCAGCCGGCGCCAAATAATCAACAAATATCACAGAGGTCGCTCGCCTCCATGCCGTACTCCCGCCTCAACGCCGGGTCGCTCAATCACCAGAAGCAGTTGATAGCTCGCTTCTGGGAATCGGCGTTGCTGGTGTGGAGCACCCGTAAAGCCTGGATCATCGGGATGGCCACCTTCATGGTGGGCATCGTCCTGCTGCAATTGCTGGTGCAGGTGCTGCTCAACCTCTGGAATCGCTATTTCTTCGATGCGCTCGAACGCCGGGACGCGCACGCGCTGTGGGTACAGGCGCAATTGTTCGTGCCGCTCGCGGTCGTCAGCATTGCGCTCGCCGCCACCTCCGTCTGGGGTCGCATGACGACGCAACGCGGCTGGCGCGAAGCGCTCACCCGGCAAGTCATCGGCATATGGCTTGAGCACGACCGGTTTCGGCGCCTGAACGGATTGGTCAAAGGCACCGAGAACCCCGAATACCGGATCTCGGTCGACATTCGTATTGCCACCGACGCGCCGGTCGACCTCACGCTCGCGTTCTTTTCGTCGATCCTGACGTCACTGACCTTTTTCGGGGTGCTGTGGACCATTGGCGGCAGCCTCGACGTCCCATTGTTCGGCTTCACGATTACGATCCCCGGCTATCTTGTGATCGGCGTCATCGTCTATTCGAGCATCATGTCGGGGCTGATGATCCTCGTCGGTCACCACTTGACCGGCGTCATCGAACGCATGAACCAATCCGAGGCGGAGTTCCGTGCCGCCGCCGACGCCTTTCGCAGCGAAATGACGGCCGAGGATACAAAGCCGATCGACGGCGAGAAGCGCAGCGCTTTGTGGCTCAGGCTGCAGGCGGTGCTGCTGTGGTGGCGGGAGTTCTGTTGGCAGCTCATCCGTACGACGCTGATTTCGCACGGCAACTTTCTGCTGGCGCCGGTGGTGGCCTGGCTGCTGTGCGTGCCGAAGTACCTAAGCGGCGACATGACCTTGGGAGAGCTCACGCAATCCGCCGCCGCGTTCGTCACCGTGCAAGGCGCGTTCAACTGGGTGGTCGACAATTACCAGCGCTTGGCAGACTGGCGGTCGGCCGCGAACCGGGTGGCGAGCCTGCTGGTCGCGCTCGACGACCTGGAAGAGAAAGAGCAGCCGCCGCGCTAAGCGACGCGCGCGCGCGCCGCCGCGATCAGGGCGCGATACCAGCCGAACGAGGCCTTAGGCGTCCGCTGCTGCGTCGGATAGTCGATATAGGTGAGCCCGAAGCGCGACCCGTAGCCTGAGTCCCATTCGAAATTGTCGAGCAGCGACCAGACGAAATAGCCGCGGATATCGACGCCGGCCACGGCCGCCTCGTTCATCGCCCCGATATAGGCACGTAGGTAATCGATCCGATCGGTGTCCGCGACCGCACCGCTGTCGTCGGGCTCGTCATGGCCGCCGAAGCCGTTTTCCATCACGTAGACCGGCAAACGATAGCTTTTCGCCACCCGTTCCAGGGTGTCACGAAAGGCGCCGGGCACGATCGGCCAATCGATCGGCGTGATGGGCGTGCCGGCCGGCCGGTCGCCGAAGCCAAAGCCGAAGAACGCGTCCTTGTCGGTCCGCACATAGACCGGGCTGTAATGATTGAGGCCGAACCAGTCGACCGGCCGGTGAATGCGCGCGAGGTCGCCGGGCTGCATGTGCGGCTCGATCGCGGGTTGCAACAGCTCCGGATAGACGCCGAGGTATTGCGGATCGGGATAGGCCCTATTCCAATAGGTGTCGCACCAGCGCGCTCCCTCTGCCTCGGCCGGCGACGACGGCAGGCATGGCTGCACGTTGTGGATGGCGCCGATCGAAGCACCCGGCACGCGTGCGCGGATGACATCGACGGCCGCCCCATGACTGAGGTTGAGATGATGAATGCCGCGATGCAGAGCCTCGAAGCCGGCCTTGTCCCGTTCGTTGTTGCCGAAGCCATAGCCGAACAGCGTAAAGATCGACGGCTCGTTGAACGTGGCGAAGCGCTTGACGCGGTCGCCGTAACGGTCCGCGACCAGCGCGGCATAATCAGCGAACCAGGCGACGCTGTCGCGGGTGGTCCAGCCGCCGAGATCGTCAAGCGCCTGCGGCAGGTCCCAGTGATAGAGGCACAGCCAAGGCTCGATGCCGGCGGCGAGCAGCGCGTCGATCAGCCGGTCGTAGAACGCAAGGCCGGCTTCGTTCGCGGTCCCCCGCCCTTGCGGCAAAACGCGCGGCCAAGCCACCGAGAACCGGTAGGCCTGCACGCCGAGTTGTCGCATCAGCGCAATGTCTTCCGGATAGCGGTGATAGTGGTCGCAGGCGACGTCGCCGGTGTCCTTGCCGGCGATCGCGCCGCGCCGGCCATCGGTGTCCCAGACGCTCGGACCGCGGCCGTCCTCGCGGGTGGCACCCTCGATCTGGAAGCTCGAGGTCGAGACGCCCCAAATGAAATCGCGCCGCAGCGCATCGATGCGCGGCAACGATTCGTTGATCTGCGGCTTGCCGGCGATCGTGACCACGCTTCGATGCTCCCTGCTGCGACAACAGCGCTAGGTTGGATAATGCGGATTTCATCCTGGCGC
>CAYJPU010000007.1:45063-48940 GCA_964372105.1 uncultured Undibacter sp. | reverse complement strand
GCCCTTGACCCATAACAGCCGCAGGCCAATCAGCGCGATCAGCGCGTAACTCACCGTCTCGATGACGCGCACGGCGTCGCCCATCATCTTGGCGGTGGCGCCCAACAGCACGGCGGCAATGCCGACCAGTGCGACGGCGGTGACCGCCTGCAATAAGGCGGAGGCGAAGGACAGCGCGACGCCACGCCGCCAGGTCTCGTCATTGGCGATCAGGTACGACGAAATCACCGCCTTGCCGTGGCCGGGGCCGGCGGCGTGGAAGATGCCGTACAGAAACGAGATGCCCATCAGCGTGTAGGCGGCGCTGCCGTCGGTCTTGGCGGCGCGGATCAGGCCGGAGAACTGACGATAGAACTCGGCCTGCTTGGCCAGGATCCAGCCTGTGAAACCGCCTACCTCGGCCGGCGCCGGGCTGCGGCTCATGCCGAACGGCTGCGCCAACGCAGCATCGACAGCCGCGCACACGATCAGCACGACCACGATGACGAGCGCGCCGCGCGCCCAGAGGATCCGCCGAGCCGGCCACGCCATGATGTGATCTTCCCCTCGCCGCGCGCGCCCCGGCAGCGCCTTAGCGCATTACGGGCAATGCACCAAGATCCTGCTGGCGAACTGTGCGCCCCAGGCCATCGTGGTGTTGGGCTGGTCGGCCGGGATCTGGCTGAGCTTCTTGCCTTCCTCAAAGGTCATCTCGCGCGGCAACTGAACATCGAGCTTGCACTGCAGCGCGTTCACGAGTTGCACCGGCTTGTCCTTGGCGAAGGCGAAGTCGACGAACATGGTCGGGTCGAAGATTTCGACCTTAAGCTCCTTGGCCTTGACCGGCTTCTTCAGCGGCAGGACGAAGTTCAGGGTCAGCACCGAGTCCTTAAAGTCGAGAAAATAGTCGGGTGCCGGATCGGTGAGCGCGGTCTTCTGGCCGTCGGCGGTCACATAAGTGAAATAGTCGAAATCCTTCAGCGACTCGACATTGACCTTGGCGAGCGGCGCCAGTTCCTCGCGCGTGAACTTGCCCTTCTCCTTGCTCTCCAGACCCTGGGTGGCGAAGGTTGAGAACATGTCGTCGAAGGCCCAGGCGTGGCGCACGCCGGTGACGCTGCCGTCGGCGCCGTAGACCAGCGCGGTCTGCATCGTCACCCAGACATGCGGATGCGCCCGCGCCGGCGCGGCGGCGATGACGGCCGCGACCAGCGCGGCGGCGAAGCAGAAAAATCGTTGCAACGGCATGCGCCCGTGATCCCCTTAAAACGCGCGCCGACTATAGGACACTCTGCGGCGAATTGGAGGCGGTGCTGGTCAAACCACGTCGTCCGGCGCCAGCGCGCAGTTGCCGGCGGCGCCAAGCTCGATCTGCAGGGTGGCGTGGCCGATGTCGAATTTATGATGCAGCTCGTCGGCCACCCGGTGCAGGAAGGCGTCGCCCGGATGCCCGGCAGGCGTAATAATGTGACAGGTGAGCGCGGTCTCGGTCGTGCTCATCGCCCAGATGTGCAGGTCGTGCAGGCCGGCCACTTCCGGCAGCGCCTCCAGATACCGTTGCACGGCGGCGAGGTCGATCTCACGCGGCGCGGCATTGAGCGACAGCCGCAGCGCCTCGCGCAGCAGGTTCCAGGTACCGCCGAAGATGACAGCGGCGATCAACAGGCTCGCCGCCGGGTCGAGCCATTGCCAGCCGGTCAGGCGGATGCCGACGGCAGCGACGATGACGGCGACGGAGACGCCGGCGTCCGCCAGCATGTGCAGGAACGCGCCGCGCATGTTGATGTCGGACTGGCTGCCGCGGCTCAAGAGCCAGGCCGAAAATCCGTTCACGACGACGCCGAGCGCGGCGAGCGCGATGACGGTGCCGCTCGCGACTTCCTCCGGGTGGCTGAAACGCTGCACCGCCTCCCAGACGATGGCGCCGGTCGCGACCAGCAGGATCACGCCATTGGCGAAGGCGGCGAGGATCGAGGCGCCGTGCATGCGGTAGGTGTAACGCGCGTTCGGCCGCCAGCCGGCAATGGCGAAGGCGCCCCAGGCCAGCAGCAGGCCCAGGACGTCGCCGAAATTGTGCCCGGCGTCGGCCAACAGCGCGAGCGAATTGGCGTAGAGGCCGAACACGACCTGCCCGATGACCAGCGCGATATTGAGCGCCGTGGCAATCGCGAAAGTCCAACCGTAATCCGCCGGCGCGTGGTCGTGATGATGGTGATGCGCGTGATCGTGGTCGTGGGGCACTGTGTCGCTCGTCCGTAACGAGGCGTCAACGTAACGATTGAACGGACGAATACTAGAACACAAACCTTGTCATTCCGAGACGGCCCGCAGGGCCGGAATGACGGCGCTAGAGTCCCGCCGCACCACCGTCGGCGCGCGGATCGTGGCCGCCTTCCATCGTGCCGTCGCTATGCAGCACGACGGCGCCGGCATGGCCCATGGTGTCGGAATAGGATTCGTCCAGCACCGACACGTCGTGCCCGGCCGACATCAGCCGGTCGATGACATTGCCGTCGAAGCGCGGCTCCAAGCGCAGGTTGGTGTGGCTCGAACCCCAGGTGCGCCCGAGCAGCCAGCGCGGCGCGTCGAGCGCCTGCTCGAGCGGCTGGCCGAACGTGACGTGGCGTGTGAACAGCGCTGCTTGCGTCTGCGGCTGGCCGTCGCCGCCCATGGTGCCGTAGGCGATGGTGCGGCCGTCATTGAGCGCGGCCAGCGCCGGGTTGAGCGTGTGGAACGGCCGGCGGCCGGGCGCCAGCGCGTTCACCGCGCCGGGTTCAAGCGAGAAGCTGGCGCCGCGGTTCTGCATCAGCACGCCGGTCGCCGGCAGCACGCAGCCGGAACCGAACTCCCAATAAATCGATTGGATATACGAAACCACGAGACCGGAGGCGTCGGCCGCGCCCATCCAGATGGTGTCGCCCTCGCCCTGCGGCGCAGGCCAGCGCGCGGCTTTGCGGGCATCGATCTTGTCTGCTTCGCCGTCGAGGAAGTCCGCCGACAGATAGCGCGCCAGGTCTTCCTTGATGCGGTCCGGATCGGTGATGACACGGTCGCGCACGCGGAAGGCGCGCTTGGTCGCTTCGACCAGGCCGTGGATGTGCTCGAAGCTCTCCGCTTCAACACCGCGCAGGCGCGCGAACAGCGCGAGGATGATGAGCGAGGCCAGCCCTTGCGTCGGCGGCGGCGCGTTGTAGAGCGTGTGGCCGTTCGCCTGCACGCTGAGCGGGGCTTCGCTGACCGCCTGATAGCGCTCCAGATCGGCGCGCGTCACCGGTGAGCCGATGCGCTCGAGATCGGCGGCGATCTCGCGCCCGACATCGCCGCGATAGAAATCGTCGAGCCCGGCATTGGCGAGCTGGTCGAGCGTCGCGGCGAACGCCGTCTGCTTGAGCGTCGCGCCCGCCTCCGGCGGCTTGCCGTCGACCAGAAAGGCCGCGGCGAAGCCTGGCACGTTCTTCAGTTCGGCGAACTTCTCGGTCGTGAGCCGCGCCTGGCTGCGCGTGACGGTGTAGCCCTCACGGGCGTGCTTGATGGCGGCACTCAACAACACGTCGAGCGGCAACTTGCCGCCCTGCGCCTTGGCCGCTTCGTCGGCGAGCATCCAGGCGGCAATCGCGCCCGGCACCGTGAGCGCGGCGAACGGCCCGCGCGCCGGGATCGCGTCGTGGCCGGCGTCGCGATAAAACCGGGACGTGGCTTTCTCGCCGGCGCGGCCGGCGCCCATGAAGGCGCGCACGCGGCCGGACGGCGCGCGGACCAGCCAGAAGCCGTCGCCGCCGATGTGATTCATGTGCGGATAGACGGCGGCGATCGAGGCCGCCATGGCGATCATCGCCTCGATGGCGTTGCCGCCTTCGGCCAGGATGGCGCGGCCGTCCTCGACGGCGGCGGCATGCGG
>CAYJPU010000007.1:0-44963 GCA_964372105.1 uncultured Undibacter sp. | reverse complement strand
CGTTGCCGCCTTCGGCCAGGATGGCGCGGCCGTCCTCGACGGCGGCGGCATGCGGCGCGCAGACGACGCCGCGCCTATGGCCGGCGGTGTGGAGGTTCATAGAACGCCTCGTGTCCCGGGCGCAGCGCAGCGTGCAACGGTGCGCTGCAGACCCGGGACCCCGGTTTCTAGAAAGCTGGGTCCCGAATCAGCGGCGCACCACTTCGTGCTGCGCCGCGTCCGGGACACGGACCTCTCACGCCGCGACATCATTCAACCCGCGCTTCTTGAGCAGCGCGTCGACCGCCGGCAGGCGGCCGCGGAATGCCTTATAGGCCTCGACGGGGTCGCGCAGGTTGCCGGCGCCATAGATGAAGTCGCGCAGGCGCTGCGCGGTCGCCGGATCGAAGGCGTCGCCGGTTTCCTCGAAGGCCTCGAAGGCGTCGGCGTCCAGCACTTCCGACCACATGTACGAGTAGTAGCCGGCCGCGTAGCCGTCGCCGGAGAACAGATGCTGGAAATGCGGCAGCCGGTGCCGCATCACGATCTCGGCCGGCATCGCGATGCGGCCGAGGCTTTGGCGCTCGAAGGCGTCGACATCGAGCGGCTTAGTGTCCTTGCGCGCATGCAGTTCGAGATCGACCAGCGCGCACGAGGTGTATTCCACCGTCGCGAAGCCCTGGCCGTAGGTGCGCGTCGCCAGCAGCCGGTCGAGCAGCGCCTTCGGCATCGGCTCGGAGGTCGCGGCGTGGCGGGCATATTTCTGCAAGATCTCCGGCACCTCCAGCCAGTGCTCGTAAAGCTGCGACGGCAACTCGACGAAGTCGCTCGGCACCGCGGTGCCGGCGAGCAGCGGATAAGTCACGTTCGACAGCATGCCGTGCATGGCGTGACCGAATTCGTGGAACAGCGTGCGGGCGTCGTCGAACGACAGCAGCGCCGGCTCGCCGGGCGCTGGCTTCGAGAAATTGCAGACGTTGAGGATGATCGGCCGCGTGTCAATCGGAGCGCGGTCAGCAAAAGTGGGAACCGGTTTTGCGTCCGACCGCGCTCCTACTTCTTCAGATGGGGCGCAATCCGGGCGGCTGACCGGTGCCCACTCAGCCTGATTGCGCCCAAGCTTCTCCTGGTCGCGCAGCGAGGTCATCCAGGCGCCCGAGTGTTTGGAGCCGCGCGCGAAATAGTCGCCGATGAACAGGCCGACATGGCCGCCGCTCTTGTCGGTTACCTCGAAGGCGCGGGCGTCCGGGTGATAGAGCGGCACGTTAACGGGCGTGAAGGTCAGGCCGAACAGGCGGTGCGCGGTCTCGAACGCCGCCTCGATCATCTTGTCGAGCTGGAAGTACGGCTTGATCTCGGCTTCGTCGAGATCGTACTTCGTCTTGCGCAACCGTTCGGCGTAATAGCGCCAGTCGTGCGGCGCGAGCGCGAAGTTACCGCCCTCGTCCGCGATCGTCTGTTGCAGCGCGTCGCGCTCGGCCATGGCCTTGGCGCGGGCCCGGCCCCAGACCTCGTCGAGCAGGCCGCGCGCGGCGGCCGGCGTCTTCGCCATCTGATCGTCGAGCCGATAGTCGGCGAAGCTGTCGAAGCCGAGAAGCTTGGCGCGTTCGCCGCGCAACGCCACCATCTCGGCGATCAGCGCGCGGTTGTCGGTGGCGCCGCCGTTCTCGCCGCGCCTGATCCAGGCCTGGAACACCTTTTCACGCAGGTCCCGGCGCGACGCGAATTGCAGGAAGCTCTCGCACGACGAGCGCGCCAGCGTGATGGCAAACTTGCCCTCGTGGCCGCGCTCCTCGGCCGCCGCGCGCGCATTGTCGCGGACGAAACCGGGCAGGCCGGCGAGATCGGCCTCGTCCAGGATCAGCGCGTAAGCCTTCTCGTCGGCGAGCACGTTCTGGCCGAACCGGGTGCCCAAGGTGGCAAGCTGTTCGTTGATTGTCGCGAGTCGGTCCTGCGCGGGTTTCGCAAGACCCGCGCCGGCGCGCACGAAACGGGTGTGATAGCGCTCCAATACGCGGTCCTGCTCGGGCGTGAGGCCGAGCGTGGCGCGGCGCGCGTACAGGTCGGCAATGCGGGCAAACAGCGGCGCGTTGAGATAGAGCGCGTTGCTGTGGCGCGCGAGCAGCGGCGAGACGTCGCGCTCGACGGCTTCAAGCGCGTCGCCGGTGTCGGCGCCGGCCAGTACGAAGAACACGTTGGCGACCTTCTCCAGCGCGCGGCCGCTTCGCTCCAGCGCATCGATGGTGTTGGCGAAGGTGGGCGCGGCCTTGTCGGCGGCAATCGCGTCAAGCTCGGCGCGGTGCGCGGCTAGCGCGCGGTCGAAGGCCGGGCGGAAATGCTCCGGCGCGATCATAGCGAAGTCCGGCAGGCCGAAGGCGCCCGTCCAGTCGGCGAGCAGCGGATTTTGCGAGGCTGTCTGGGTCATCCGCCCTATCTACGGGCGCAGCCTCACCCGCGCAACGCCCTGAGCGCGTTGAAGATGACCGCGACGTCGATCGCCTCCTGCAGCAGCGCGCCTTCGACCGGCAGGAGCAGGCCTGCCGCGGCGGCCATCATGGCGGCGAACGACAGGCCCATGCCGGCGGCAACGCTTTCGAGCGCGATCCGGCGCGAGCGCCGGGCGATCCTGATAGCCGGCAGAATGCGGTCGAGCTGATCGACCAGCAGCACGACGTCGGCGGCTTCCGCCGAGGCGGCCGCGCCCTTGGCGCCCATGGCGACGCCGACATCGGCGGCCGCGAGCGCGGGGGCGTCGTTGATGCCGTCGCCGATCATCATCACCGGGCCGTTCTTGCGCTCCGACAGCACCACCAGGATCTTCTGGTCGGGCGTCAGGTCGGAGCGCACCTGGTCGAGCGACAGCCCGACGCTGATGAAGCGCGCCACCTCGTGGCGATCGCCGGTCGCCAGCACGATGCGCTCGATGCCGAGCGCGCGGAGTTCCTGGAGCAGATGCTCGGTGCCGGCGCGCAGTTCGTCGGCCAGCATCAGCACGCCGGCGAGACGGCCGTCGACCGCGACGGCGACCGCGAGCGCGCCCGGCGGCCGCTCCTCCGGCAGCATCGGAAAGCTGGGCACGGCGATCTGACCGGCCACGAAGTGCAGGCCGCCGACAATCACCGACTGGCCGTCGATGCGGCCGACGAGCCCTTCACCCGGCGTCTCGACCACCTCGGTCGGCACCGCCAGCACGAGGCCGCGCGCGCGCGCCGCCGCGACGATGGTCTGGGCGATAATATGCTTGGAGGCCTGGTCGAGCGAGGCCGCCAGCCGCAGCAGTTCGTCGACGGTGATCGTGCCGGCGGTCCGGATGTCGACGATGCGTGCATGACCGATGGTCAGGGTTCCGGTCTTGTCGATCACCAGCGCCCGCACCCGCGCCAGCGTCTCGATCGCCTTGCCACCTTTGATCAGGATGCCGAGCTTGGCGGCGCGCGACAGGCCGGAGACGATGGCCA
The DNA here is from genome assembly GCA_964372105.1 of uncultured Undibacter sp. Classification (GTDB taxonomy): domain Bacteria; phylum Pseudomonadota; class Alphaproteobacteria; order Rhizobiales; family Xanthobacteraceae; genus Pseudolabrys. The sequence continues at coordinate 41,526 of CAYJPU010000007.1, read as the reverse complement.
CCGGCACCGCCAGGATCAGCGGGCACGGCGTCGCCACCACCAGCACCGCGACCGCGCGGATCGGATCGCCGGAGAACCACCACGCGGTGGTGGCGAGCGCCACCGTCACGCCTAAGAAGACGAGGGCGTAGCGATCCGCCAGCCGCGCCATCGGCGCGCGCGAGCGCTGCGCCGCCTCCACCAGCCGGACGACGCCGGCATAGGTGCTCTCCGCCGCGCGATGCTCGGCCGTGAGATCGAACGCATCCCCGGCGTTGGTCGAGCCGCTCAAGACCTGACCTCCGGTCATGAAGGTCACCGGCAGCGATTCGCCGGTGAGCGCCGACTGGTCGAGCACCGCGACACCGTCGGCGACCCTGCCGTCGACCGGCACCACGTCGCCGCGGCGAATCAGCAAGCGGTCGCCCGGCCGGACGACGTCGAGCGCGACCTCCTCCAGCCGGCCGTCGCGGTGGCGCATGGCGGTGCGCGGCACCCGCGACAGCAGCGCCGTCATGTCGCGGCGCGCCCGGCGCTCGGCATAGGCCTCGAGGAACTGGCCGCCGGCATACATCAGCGCGACGATGGCGGCGGCGAGTTCCTCGCCGAAGGCAAGCGCCGCGCTCATCGACAGCGCGGCGACGATGTCGAGCCCGACGTCGCCGCGCCGCAGGCTGGCGGCGGTCTCGGCGACGAGCGCCAGCAGCACCGGCACGGTGACGGCGGCCCAGACCGCCTCGGCGGCCGCCCCGAAACCGGCGAGCCGGGCGGCAAAGCCGAGCGCCAGGCCGGCGGCCGCGAGCCCCGCCAGCCAGGGCCTCGCATGTTTGAGCGCGCTTAAAAGGGCCATGATTGAAGGGTTTCTCTCATTGCCACGATCTCGCCATGAGGCAGATCAAAGCACGTTCTTGTCGTCACCGGGCTTGTCCCGGCCATGACAATGGAGAGGTTGCCGGGCTTGATTAGCCGGGCCGTTTCGGGGACATTGCGCCCGCTCGAAGGAGAGACCCATGGCACCCCAAGGCCGCCGCATCGTCTGGTTGAACGTGTCCACCGTGCTCAGCGCCGCCGTCCTGATCGGCGCCGAAGTGTTCGGCGCGGCCTTTGCCGGCTCCTGGGCGCTCGCCACACTGTTCGATCTCGGCAGCACGGGCCAGCGCATCCTCGACGGCGTCTTCGTGCTCGGCGGCGTCTTCGTGATGGCGCAGTTCATCCGCAACGCGCACCGTATCGAGCCCTTCACCGCGCGCGGTTAAGCACTCTCAAGCGACGCAAGAGCGACGCTAAGCGCGTCGCTTCCCCAAAAAGTTAAGGAAGATTTCGCGTCAGGCGAACTAATTCGCTTGCACACGGCGAAAAAGATGTTATTTCGACTTTGCCCAATTTCGCACGTGCCTGTGGCCGTGTGTCGATCGGTAGGTAGCCGGACAAGAGGCCGGCCAGCCGCCTGAAGCCAGCGAGCTCCTTCTTCCGAGAAGAGTAAGCGGCTTCAAGTCTTCTGATCGGCAGCCGGAGGCGAAACCGGCGCACTCTGCTCTCAGCAGGGGACGCGGCTTAAAGCAACGACGGAGCGGGCTTCTTTGGTCTCCGCTGGCCTTCCAACGCCAGCGACGGGTTACCGACGAGGCTTGTCCATCTTGCCAGCAGTGCGGCGGGGTCTCCCCTCCAAGCCAAGGCAGCTATAGCGGTTAAGAGTGTCGCAGTCGGCGCGTCCCCATCGCGCACCGGCGGCAAGCTCCTAAACCGCGACATCGGACGGCAGAGCCGTCCCTTTGAGCTGGGAGTGTGCGCCAATGACCGGCCGCATCCGCGAATTTCTGCGTAACCGCGTCGAAGACGGGCCCTGCCTCGTCGTCGACCTCGACGTCGTCCGCGACAACTACAACACCTTCGCCAAGGCGTTGCCCGACACGCGCGTGTTCTACGCCGTGAAGGCCAACCCGGCGCCGGAGGTGCTCGCTCTGCTGGCCAAGCTCGGCTCCTGCTTCGACACCGCCTCGGTCGCTGAGATCGAGATGGCGCTCGCTGCCGGCGCCTCGCCCGACCGCATCTCGTACGGCAACACGATCAAGAAGGAGCGCGACGTCGCGCGCGCCTTCGCGCTCGGCGTCCGCCTGTACGCGGTCGACTGCAAGGCCGAGGTCGAGAAGATCGCCCGCGCCGCGCCGGGCGCCCGCGTGTTCTGCCGCATCCTCTCCGACTGCGTCGGGGCGGAATGGCCGCTGTCGCGCAAGTTCGGCTGCGAGCCGGGCATGGCCGTGGACGTGCTCGAGCACGCGCTCAAGCTCGGCCTGGAGCCGCATGGCGTCTCGTTCCATGTCGGTTCCCAGCAGCGCAACCAGCACGCCTGGGACCGCGCGCTCGCTTCGGCGGCCGCGGTGTTCAAGGAGTGCGGCGAGCGCGGCATGCAGCTCGCCATGGTCAACCTGGGCGGCGGCTTCCCGACCAAGTACCTGAAGAACGTGCCGACGGTGAAGACCTACGGCTCGGCGATCTTCAAGGCGCTGCGCAAGCACTTCGGCAACCGCATCCCGGAGACGATCATCGAGCCGGGCCGCGGCATGGTCGGCAACGCCGGCGTGATCGAGAGCGAAGTCGTCCTCGTCTCCAAGAAGAGCGAGGAAGACGACGTGCGCTGGGTCTACCTCGACATCGGCAAGTTCGGCGGCCTCGCCGAGACGATGGACGAGTCGATCCGCTACCCGATCCGCACCCCGCGGGACGGCGACGCCCTGGCGCCCTGCGTCCTGGCCGGCCCGACCTGCGACTCGGCGGACGTGCTGTACGAGAAGGAGCCCTACCCGCTCCCGGTCAGCCTGGAGATCGGCGACAAGGTGCTGATCGAAGGCACGGGTGCCTACACGGCGACCTACTCGTCGGTGGCCTTCAACGGCTTCGCGCCGCTGAAGACGTACCACATCTGATAAGTGCGGGAGACGGTTAAGCCGTCTCCCCTTCCCTCACGACCGAACTGACAGCGTCCGTGCGCGCGCTTTGCCGCGCGTCCGGGCGGGGAAGGAGCTGCCATGATCTCGATCCGTCACGAATGTCATGCCGACATCGACGCGCGCGAAGCGCTGCTCGACCAGGCCTTCGGCGACACCCGCTATCGCAAGTCGTCGGAACGGCTGCGCGAAGACCGGCTGCCGGCGGCAGGGCTCGCCTTCATCGCCGCCGATGGCCGGCGCGTGGTCGGCACCGCGCGGCTGTGGAACGTGACCTGCGGCACTAGCGCTTTGGGCGCCAAGGCGCTGCTGCTGGGGCCGGTGGCCGTGGCCGAGGACTGCCGCAGCCGCGGCATCGGCGCCGATCTGGTCCGCCGCAGCGTGCGCGAGGCCAAGCGGCTCGGCTATGGTGCTGTGATCCTCGTCGGCGACGCGGCCTACTACAACCGCTTCAGCTTCTCGGGCGAGAAGACCGGCGCGCTGTGGATGCCAGGCCCGTTCGAGCGCCATCGCCTGCTGGCGCTGGAACTTCAGCCCGGTGCGCTTGACGGCGCCCGCGGCATGATCGGGGCCACGGGCCGGCCCGAGCCGAAGCCCGACCTCGCCACCTTGGTGGCCCAAGACCGCCGCGCCTCACGGAGCCCCCGACGGGGCGCCACAGCGGCCTGAACGTAACGAGGAAATGGCAGTGGACGCCGCGCGGAAATTCCGTGCGGCGTCTCTTCCGTTTGACCGCCCCGGCGGATAAGACCCCCGGAATTGAATTGGAGAGGCAAGCAATGACCGACTGGCCCGTCTACGGCCGCATTACCGGCCCCATCGTGATGGTCGGCTTCGGCTCCATCGGCAAAGGCACGCTGCCGCTGATCGAGCGGCATCTCGACTACGACGAGTCGCGCATAACGGTGCTCGATCCCAAGGACGAGGGCCGCCGGGAGCTGTGCGACAAGCACGGCGTACGCTTCATCCAGCAGGGCCTGACCCGGGACAACTATCGCGAAGTGCTGACGCCGCTTCTCACCGAAGGCGGCGGCCAGGGCTTCTGCGTCAACCTGTCGGTCGACACCGGCTCGACCGATATCATGGAGCTCTGCAACGAGCTCGGCGCGCTCTACATCGACACCGTCAACGAGCCGTGGCTCGGATTCTACTTCGACAAGTCGAAGGGCGCGGCGGCACGCTCCAACTATGCGCTCCGCGAAACGACGCTCGCCGCCAAGCGCGCGCGCAAGCCCGGCTCGACGACGGCTGTCTCCTGCTGCGGCGCCAACCCCGGCATGGTCTCCTTCTTCGTTAAGAAGGCGCTGCTCAATGTCGCGGCGGATCTGAAACTCAACGTGCCCGAACCGAAGACCAAGGGCGAATGGGCCGACCTGATGCGGCAGGCCGGCGTCAAGGGCATCCATATCGCCGAACGCGATACGCAGCGCTCCAAGAATCCGAAGCCGCCAAACGTGTTCGTCAACACCTGGTCGGTCGAGGGCTTCCTGTCGGAAGGGGTGCAACCGGCCGAACTCGGCTGGGGCACCCATGAGAAATGGATGCCGGCGAACGCGCATACCCATGAGGCCGGCTGCGGCGCGGCGATCTACCTGATGCAGCCCGGCGCCAACACGCGCGTGCGCAGTTGGTGCCCGACGCGCGGCGCGCAGTATGGCTTCCTCGTCACGCACAACGAGTCGATCTCGATCTCCGACTATTTCACGGTGCGCGACGCATCGGGCGCGGCGAGCTACCGGCCGACCTGCCACTATGCCTATCATCCGGCGGATGACGCGGTGCTCTCGCTGCACGAACTGTTCGGCGCCGAGAAGATGCAGGAGAAACACCACATTCTCGATGAGAACGAAATCATCGACGGCATCGACGAGCTCGGCGTGCTGCTCTACGGCCACGGCAAGAACGCCTACTGGTACGGCTCGCAGCTTTCCATCGAGGAGACGCGCGCTCTTGCGCCCTACCAGAACGCGACTGGTCTGCAGGTGACCTCGGCTGTGCTCGCCGGCATGGTGTGGGCGCTGGAAAATCCGAAAGAGGGTATCGTCGAAGCCGACGAGATGGACTTCCATCGCATTCTGGAAATCCAGCGGCCTTACCTCGGGCCGGTCAACGGGTTCTACACCGACTGGACGCCGCTCGCCGGCCGTCCCGGCCTGTTCCCCGAGGAACTCGACACGAGCGATCCGTGGCAGTTCAAGAACGTGCTGGTGCGGTAGGTTATCCCTCCCCTGAAAGGGGCTTTGCACAATAACTACTGCCTGCACAAAAAGTCGGGCGGCTGAACAAAAAACCGTGCACCAGCGTTCCTTACGCCGGAGGTTCGGGCGCGGCCGGCGTGTGCTAACCTCTCACCATAAGAGCGAGTATTTTCGGATGCGCAAGGTCACTCTGTCATGCTGACGTTGGTTTCCCAAACTCGTAAGGCGATGCAGTCGAAGCTTTACTATATCGCCCTCATTGGAGCCCTTTCGATTCCGGATATAGCAGGCGCGCTGGAAGCGGACGACCGCAGAGCGAGCAAGAGGCGTTACGTCGAGTGGTATGAGAGGTGGGTTCGACCCAGGCTCGCGGAGAACCGTAACAGGGACAATCCGTTTTCTGGAGAGGCTTGCTATATCTTTCGCTGTTCCATGGTTCACCAAGGAGCGAGCCATAGATCGGACAGCCCTTACAAGAAGATCATTTTCATCGAGCCCGGTCACCCGAACTACAGCATCCACTATTGTCTTATCGCCGGCGAGGCACTGCTTATCCAGATTGATCAGTTTGTCGAAGAAGTCCTGCATGGCTGCGAGCTTTGGCTCGAAGCGGTCAAAAACACGGAACCGTTCGAGACAAACTATGAGCACTTCGCCAGACGACACCCACAAGGCATGGCCCCATATGTAACGGGGGTGCCAGTAGTCGGATAGAGCGTTCGGCAAGCGAGTCCGTCGCCTGCACAAGAACTCAGACGGTTGCACAAAAACTCATTAATCTTCGCCCGTTATTGTGCAAAGCCCCTGAAAGGGGAGGGTCCGGCGCGAAGCGCCGGGGGTGGGGTCACTTCTCAATAGGTTACAGATAGCCCCCACCCGGCCGGCTTCGCCAGCCACCCTCCCCCGCAAGCGGGGGAGGGATAAGAAGGGATCACAACGTCAGCACGCCGGCGTCGCCGCTGTCGGTGCCGTAGGCGAGCGTCTGGCCGGTCGAATCCCAGCCGAGCGCGGTCACCGGCACGCCGTCGGCCTTGCGCACCTCGATGAGCGCGCCGTCGTCGAGCCGCACCAGCACCACGTGACCGTTGGCGTAACCGACCGCCGCCACCGGCTGGCGCGGATGGCAGGCGACCACTTCGACACGCGCTTCTTCCGGCGCCAGCAGGCGCGGCTGACGACCCATCGGCCCGTCCTTGCCGTCGAACGGCCACAGGATGAGCTGCTCGGAGCCCGAGGTGGCGAGGTGTTGCCCGCCCGCCGTCCAGTCCATCGACCGCACGCGCGCCGAATAGCCCGACATGCGCATGTGCTTGGCATCGGCGATGCGCCAGCCGTGCAGCGCCGACTCCTGCATGGCGGTGACGAGGAATTTGCCGTCCGGGCTGATGGTGACGGCGAGGTGCGAGCCCTTCCATTCGAATTTCTCGGGCGCGGCGGCGGCGTTCGGAAACCAGAACGACACGCCGTTGTAATGCGCCACCGCCAGGCGAAAGCCCTTCGGCGCAAAGCACAAGCCGCCGACGGTGGACGGCGCTTCGAACGTACGCTGCTCGCCTTTGCCGGTGCGCACATGCGCGGTTTTGGCCGTAGACCACGCCACCGCGCCGGCGGGCCCGAGCGCGACCTGGTCGATCCAGCGCTTCTTGTCGTCGACCGCTATTTCGGTGACCTCACCGGCGGCGTTGGTCGAGACCAGCCGGCCGTCGTCGCCGCCGGTAACCAGGCGCGCGCCGTCGCAGGCGCTGACCAGGATGCCGCCGCCGTGCACAGCAACGCGCTTCTCGTCCTCGCCGTCGGCGAACAGCAGCGCCTCTTCGGCCAGCACGAACACCGGCACGCGCTCGAAAAAATGCACGCCGACGACGGCCGCGTCGGCGGCAACCGGACGCACACGATCGGCGAGAGACGCCATGGCAGTGGTGGTGGTGGTCATGACAGAGCCTATTCCGCCCTCATCCTGAGGAGGCGCGAAGCGCCGTCTCGAAGGATGGGGGCGGCCCCATGCTTCGAGACGCGCTCTGCGAGCGCTCCTCAGCATGAGGCCGATTGAGGTTGAACGCTAGGCGATGCAGCTCTCAAAACCCTGGCGGATCTTGTCCTCCGGCAGGTTGCGGCCGATGAAGACGATGCGGCTCAGCCGCTCCTCGCCTTCCTTCCACGGCCGCTGGTGGTCGCCGTCGAGGATCATGTGCACGCCCTGGAAGACGAAGCGCTCGTCATCGTTCTTGAACGACAGGATGCCCTTCGAGCGCAGGATGCTCGGGCCTTCGGTGGCGACCAGGTCCTGCACCCAGGGGAAGAACTTGTCTGGGTTCAGCGGCTTTTCACTGCGGAGCGCCAGGCTTTGCATGTCCTCGTCGTGATAGTGCTTGAGGCCGTGGCCATGGTGGTGATGGTCGTGGTCATGATGATGATCGTGGTCCTCTTGAGCCTCCAGGAATTTCGGCTCGAGGTCGAGGATGCGGTCGAGGTCGAAGGCGTTGCGGCCGAGCACCTGGTCGATGGCGATGTTGGAACGCTCGGTGCGGTGCAGGGTGGCGTAAGGGTTGATGGCGCGGATGCGAGCCTCGATCTCGGCGAGCTCGTCCGGCGACACCAGGTCGGTCTTGTTGAGCAAAATGACGTCGGCAAAGGCGATCTGGTTCTTGGCCTCGGGCGCGTCCTTGAGCCGGTCCTTCAGCCATTTGGCGTCGGCGACGGTGACCACCGCGTCGAGCCTGGTCTTCGCGCCGACGTTCTCGTCCATGAAGAAGGTCTGCGCCACCGGCGCGGGGTCGGCCAGCCCCGTGGTCTCGACGATGATGGCGTCGAACTTGCCCTTCCTCCGCATGAGCCCGTCGATGATGCGCACCAGGTCGCCGCGCACGGTGCAGCAGACGCAGCCGTTGTTCATCTCGAACACTTCCTCGTCGGCGTTCACCACCAGGTCGTTGTCGATGCCGATCTCGCCGAATTCGTTGACGATGACGGCGAATTTCTTGCCGTGCGGCTCGGACAGGATGCGGTTGAGAAGCGTGGTCTTGCCGGCGCCGAGATAGCCGGTCAGCACGGTGACGGGAATCTTGGCGGTGGTCTGGTGGGTGGGCATTGGCAAAGGGGGCTCCGTTTGGGGGAGATATAGGGGGTCCGGGCCGGGGGTGCAAAAGGCCCCCGCCCCTTTCTCTTAGCCGGACTGGCCGGACCTCCTGCGCCACCGGCCAGGTTGGGGTATAACGGCCGGACAAAACGAAGGGCTCGACCGGACAACGGATCGACCTCACAGGGGAGGATGCGATGAAGTTCTTGAAGGCCGCCGCCGCGCTGTTCGCCGGCTTGTCGCTGCTGGTGACGGCTGGCGCCGCCGTGGCGCAGAGCGGATACCCGGACCGCCCGGTCCGCATGCTGGTCGGCTACCCGCCGGGCGGACCGGTCGACATCATCGCGCGGATCGTCGCCGACAGGCTGTCCGAGCGGTGGGGCCAGGCGGTGGTGGTCGAAAACGTCTCCGGCGCGGGCGGCAACATCGCCGGCGACCGCGCCGCCAAGTCGGCGCCCGACGGCTACACGCTGATGATGGCGACCAACGCCCAGCTCGCCGTCAACCCGAGCCTGTACGCCAAGATGAGCTACGACCCCGTCAAGGACCTGGCGCCGATCGTGCAGGCGGTGTACTCGCCCAACATTCTGGTCGTGCCGAACGACGTGCCCGCCAAGAATGTGCAGGAACTGGTCGCCTACGCGCGCACGCAGCCGGGCAAGCTGACCTTCGCCTCCGCCGGCGTCGGCACCACGCAGCACCTCTCGGGCGAGTTGTTCAAGTCGATGGCGAAGATCGACATCCAGCACGTGCCGTACCGCGGCGCCGCCCCCGTCATCACCGACCTGTTGGGCGGCCGCGTCACGATGTTCTTTGGCGCAATCTCGCCTTTGATCCCGCTGGTGCGGGACGGCAAGGTGCGGGCCATCGCCGTCACCTCGCCGACGCGCTTTGGCGCGACGCCTGATCTGCCGACCATGATCGAAGCCGGTTATCCGGGCTTCGTGTCGATCCTGTCGAGCGGCCTGATGGCGCCGGCCGGCACGCCGCCCGCGATCATCAACAAGGTTCACCAGGACACCGTGAAGGTCCTGGCCATGCCGGACGTCCGCGCCAAGCTGAAGGACATCGGCATGGAAGTGATCGGCAACTCGCCGGCCGAGTTCGCCGCCGCCATCAAGACCGAAACGCCGCAATGGGCGAAGGTCATCAAGGACGCCGGCATCAAGCCGGCCAACTAGCAGCGCCATGACCATCACCGACGACAAACCGCTGCGCGCCGTCGGCGCCTATTGGCTGGAGGAAGCCGATTACCCGGCGGCGCAAAGGCTGTTCGAAGACGGCAACACGCTGCCGCGCACCTTCAAGGAATGGCTGAAGATCGCCGAAGAGATGGAGAAAGGCCTCAAGGCCTACGGCCATCCGGTGATGCGCGTGCGCATCGATCCCGCCGCCTTCGCCGAATGGTGCGCGGCGCACGGCACGACGCCAGGCCGGCAGGGCCGCAAGATGTTCGTCGCGGAAGCGGTTTTCGAGCGATACGGCGATCAGAACTGACCGAAGTCGCCGAGCACGATGCAGCCGTTGTTTATCTCGAAGACTTCCTCGTCGGCATTCACCACGAGGTCGTTGTCGATGCCGATCTCGCCGACCTCATTGACGATGACGGTGATTTTTTTCCCATGCGGCTCGGACAGGATGCGGTTGAGCAGCGTCGTCTTGCCGGCGCCGAGATAGCCGGAGAGCACGGTGACGGGGATTTTTTCGGGGGTGACGGCAGGCGTGGGCATAGGGGACGGCTCCTGAAGGGAGACAAATAGGGGGTCAAAGGCGAGGGCGCAAAAGGTGGCAGGAGTCCCCCGTTGTGTCTTGGGTTTCTGGCGTCCCCTCCCCTTTGTGCGGGGCGAGCAGGTTGTGGCTGGTCAGCACCTACTACCGGCGCTATTAGTCATTGGTACAATTTAGACCCAATGATTTCGAGATTCACGATGACAAGAGGATTAAGCTCCCCGCATCTACTTCTTGCGTCCTCCAATCCTATGAAGATGATTCAGAATCTGAATCATCTATTGGCGCAGCAAGAAATTGACAAGCTAACCGCAGAACTCGATCGCAATGTGACCGCACTTTACGCTCTTGGCCAATCTCATTTCACATTTGCGTCGAACCTGCCCAATAGCGAATGGCGCCAAATAATATCGCGTCTTTATTACGGCGTATACAATGTCCGGCGTGCCGTGACACTAAAACATAGCGGTGCATTTTCAACGGATTCATCCGATCATAAAAATATCGACCAGTTGCCAGCGGGCATTCTTCACCGAGAAGCTCATATCAGCAACCTAAGAAATCTCCGCGAGGATAGGAATCTTGCAGACTACAGCCATCTCGCTGCTGTAACTGACCTTGTGATGTCGCCAGCAGACGCTTTGATGTTTTCCCAACAATTTATTGCCGACAGCCAGAATTTCCTTTTGCAAGAAGGAGTCGCCGTATGAGCGCCGCAAACTTGGATAAGATTGACCCGACGCTTCGAACTTCAGCAGAAGGCATCATCGATGCTTTCGCCAAAAAACTTGGCGGCATTCGCCCAGATTTTAACATTAAAAATCGACCCGATGGCCCATATCTAATTTTTGAATTTGCGAGCCCCACAGAGCGTCATTTTAAAATTCTCAATGACATTGTTTCCGGCTTGCTGGAAGACAATCCGTTTAAGGAACGGTCCACGGTTCAGAGGAGAAAAACGGCGCCAAAGGAACGCCTTCTCCTTCCCGAAACTCTATTTTTGAAGAATGAGATCGCCGAGAGTTTGACAATAGATAGCCATAGCTTTGAAAAGAATTTCTTCTCACGTTATACAGCTTCCGTAACCGGCTATGAGCAACAGATAACTGCTAAGGCAAATTACGTCGTTTACGGACGTCGTGGCGCCGGAAAATCGAGTCTTCTCGCCTATGCAATGCATACCGCAATTCGTGATGGCACCCCATATAGCTGGGTGGCCATTCAGCCGTATGCAAAACGTTCAGATCGCGCCGTCGTGCCTGCCGTTATTTCGGCAATTCTTCACGAACTGAACCAAGCAGCCACGAATGGGAGCGATCTCGACAAGCTGACCAAAGAGTTTGACGCGCTTAGCGAAAGCAATAGCAAAACGGTACTAGAAAAATGCGACAAACTTATTCCGCGAACCAGACGGATCGTTGGCAAACTTGCAACCGTCGAAGCCCCTCTCACTATTTTTCTTGATGACATTCACGTCATACATGAGTCTGTTCAACCCTTGGTGCTGGGATTTGTTTATAAGATTACAAGAGGCAACAACGCATTCATAAAAATCTCTGGAATTAGGCAGCTCACTAAATTGTGGGATGCATCCGAACAGATCGGCCTGCAAGCGATCCATGATGCACAATTGTTGAATCTTGATCTCAATCTGACGATGCCAGATAAGTCGAAGGAACACATAGTAAGCATTTTAGACGCGCACGCGCGTTATTCGGGCCTGCCGGATATTGGGTATCTCGCAGGTGACGATGTGCTGTCTAGGCTAGTGCTTGTCGCCGCCGGCGTACCGAGAGACTCTTTGAACATTTTCTCGATTGCAGCATCTAAGGCCGTGGCCAAAAGTCAAAAACTTGTATCCATCACCAGCATCAACGCCGCAGCTTCCGAAATGGCGGAAGAGAAATTAAAGGATGTGGAAAGGGACAGCGGCGGCGATCTAAAAGAAATTCAAGACATTTTATCGGAGGTGAAGGATTTTTGTATTTCAGAAAATCGAAAAAACGCATTCTTGGTTGAAATTAAGAACGCGGATCATCGTTATCAGCTCATCCAAAAACTAGCCGCACTCAGACTTGTCCATCTGCTGCACGAAGGAATTACCCCTCACAAAGCTGGCAAGCGATTTATCGCTCTAATGTTGGACTATGGATTTTATGTTGGTATTAGGGCGGCAAGAAGTGTCGATCTTATCCCATCCGAGCCGCGCGCTTTGTCGGCGAAGGAACTTCGATCACTTCCAATATTTCAATAAGTTTATACGGCAAACAAGCGCTGTGTAGCCCGCCATTTTCGGTGATGACAGGGATTCTCTCAGGATTCTGGGGGGGGGGCGTCATGAAATGGAAGGCTCCGTTACGGGCGCATATAGGGTGTCCGGCGCGTGGGTGCAAAAGCCCCGTCCCTACCACCCTGACCCGCCGCCGCCACCACCGCCGCCGCCTGATGAGCCGCCACCCGACGAACCGCTCGACGACGAGCTGCCGCCGCTGCTCGAAGCCGGCGAGGACGACGCCGACGCGATGGTGCGCGACAAATCCTCGCCAAGGTGATCGGCGAAAGCGGTCGGGTTACTGCTCCAGCGGTGGTCGTCGGACCAGGCGGCGACCGCGACGCCCGCCGCCGCTGCGGCTGCGAGCACGCCGGCGAAGCGCTTGGCCCAGGCATTCTCCACGTCGAGCGCGATGGCGTAGGGCAGGAAGCGTTCGAACAGTTCCGGCGTCTCCTCCGGCGGGTTGGCGAAATTGAGCCGGTCTTTCTCGGCAACGCCGAGATAGAGTTTGAAGCCTTCGATCTGGTCCATGATCTGCCGGCCCTGCCTGCTCGGCGCCTGCAGCCAGGAAAAGCCGAGCGACGTGACTGCTGCGAGCGCATAAGGGACGACGCCGGGAAGGATGGCCGGGCCAAGCCCGACATTGAACGACAGCAGGGCAACGCCGATCGCGCCGAAGACGACAACCACGCCAAAACCGATCACCATGCGCAGCATGCTGCCTTTGCGCCAACCGTAGCGGATCTGCGTCGCCCCGATCATCATCGGCAGCAGCGGAATGAGCGTACCGGCCACCATTCCCGGTGCGCTCGTGCCGTAGTTTTCGAGGAAGGCATAGACGGCGGCGGCCGTCACCGCAGCCGTGGCGAACAAGCCGAAGAACGACCACAAAAAGTTGTTGGCAAACATCTTGCCTTTGTAGGTCTTGGCCAAAGCGGCCCAGAGTTTGTACTTGGCGTCGTTGATCACCTTGTGATCGGACTGATCGAGCCGCACGGAGGATTCCTTCGTGAACAACTCGGTCACCACCACCTGCTCGGCCGCGTCGAGCGGCTTAGTGCCTTTGACGTGACTGATAACGCCCGCCTCGCCGTTACCCTTGAGCTTGAGATGGCCGTTAACGCCGAGGCCGACGATCGCCGCGGTGAAAACGCGGTCGTCGAAATTCATGGTCTCGACGTAGCGAACAGCCGCGGCCGACATGCCTTCCGGCGGCGCAAACAGCGGAATGACGATGCCGCGGCGCGGGTCACGGCCGACCAAGAGCCAGGCGAGACCATAGAAAACGATGACGAAAGCGCCGCCCAATCCGGCATAGAGCGCACCGGGATTGTCTTGCAGCAGCGCGTCGAGCTTCTGCTGTTGCGTCGGCGGCGCCACCACGCCCTTCTGCCAGCCGGCCGCGACAGTCAGACCGTTGGCGACCGGCAATCCTTGCGTGGTGCGGAAGACGATGCGGCCGGGCTGCTGCTCGACGACGCGCGCATCCTGGCCACGTGCGCCCTGCGGCCCGGTGTAGAGCGCGGTCTGCTTGAACGCGACGCCTTCGGGCAATGTAATGCGCGCCTCGGCGAAGTCGATCGGGAAAGTCCAGCCAGTGCCGGTGGCGTTCCAGTACAGCTCGTCGAAGTTGTCGAAGAAGCCGATCTGGCGCGTGGTGCGATACGTGATGACGTATTCGTGCAGGCCGTAATTGAGCGAGCGGTCGGCTTCACCGATGCGGATACGCACGCCGTTGTTCATCCGTTCGGTGACGTAATGCTCCGCGCTGCCGTCGCGCGAAACCGACAGCACGTCGAAGCCGACCTCGACGCGCGAACCGTCGTTGCGTTTATAGGTTGTGGGAAAGTCGCGCAGGATACCGCGCCGGATGCTGCGGCCCTCGGCGTTGACCTCGATGGTCTCGGTGACCAGCAGATCGCCGTTACGCTGGACGGCGACGTCGCTGATGAAGCGCGTGATGCGCTCGGTGGCATCGGCCGGTACAAACATGGCGGCGCAGAGAACCGCCGCGAGAGCAATCCGTTTCAACATGATTCAAGCCCCGAAATGCTAAAGACGGGCACCGTGGTCGTTGCGGCGTCAGTCACCCTGGCGCCCCACGGCACAGCAACGCCCCCAGCGTATGCCGGGGTACAAGTGTTAGTCGGCGCAAGACACGACCAGGTTCAACGCCGGCTTTCGCCGCGCCTGGTCAATTCGAACCGCTTGTCGCGCGGGTTGTTGGCGAGAGCGCAGCCGCATTCCTCCGCGAGCCGGCGCAGATCCTCGCGCGCCGCAGTGTCCGGCTCGCCCGGCGGGAACACGTCCGCAAAATGGTCGTAGGTGAGATCGAAAACATGCCCGCGCGGCATGTCCAGCAAATAGCGTTTCAGCACGTCCCGCGTCAGCATGGTTCATCACCTTAAACGCAAGAAAGACTTGTTTCCGGTTTTGCGCCGCAGCGCAACATCGCGCCGGTGGCTAAAAGACGGTTTCGGAACGGCGCTACCCAAGGCTATGCTCATCCCAAAGCGGCACGGGCGGTCAACGCCCGCCGGGGGATGGCAATGCCATGAACTACGCGGCCGACTTCCCGTCAATCAAGGGCGAGGTGTCGCCAGAGGAATGGCAGGCCCGGCTCGATCTCGCGGCCTGCTACCGGCTGGTCGACGCCTACGGCATGACCGACCTGATCTATAACCACATCACCGCGCGCATTCCCGGCACCCGGGACGAGCTGCTGATCAACCTCTACGGCCTGCTCTACAAGGAGATCACCGCCTCCAGCCTGGTGAAGATCAGCGTCGAGGGCGACATCCTGTGGAAGCCCGCGACCTCCTACGGCATCAACAAGTCCGGCTACGTGATCCACGGCGCGATCCACAAGGCGCGGCCCGAGGTCTCCTGCGTGCTGCACACCCATACGCGCGCCGGCATGGCGGTGGCCGCGATGAGCTGCGGGCTGTTGCCGCTGTCGCAGACCTCGATCCGTTTCGTCGGGCACATCGGCTATCACGACTACGAAGGGCCGGCGATCGAGCTCGACGAGCGCGAGCGGCTGGTGCGCGATCTCGGGGCCCACGACGCCATGATCATGCGCAACCACGGCCTGCTGACCTGCGGCGCCACCATCCAGTAGACCTTCAACACCATGTACCAGCTCGAAATGTCGTGCCGTTCGCAGGTCGACGCGATGGCGGCGCGCACCGAATTGACCATGCCGGGCGAGAACGTGCTGGCGCACACCGCGCATCTCTACCAGCCGGGCGCGCGGCGTCCTTACGGCGTGCTGGAATGGCCCGCGATGCTGCGCCTGCTCAAGGCCGAACAGAAGAACACCGATTTTCCGCCTTACTGGCACTGAGCACAGGCGGCCGCGCACGACTTGAGTTGCTGTACGTCCAAGATGACGAAACGTCACACGATGGCAGGGGGAAGCAATGTCTAATTTTCTGTCCCGTTTCGCGCAGGCCGCCGCAGTGCTGCTGGCGCTCACCGCGTCGGCCGGCGCCGACGATTATCCGACCAGACCGGTACGGCTGATCGTCCCGTTCCCGCCGGGCGGCAGCAACGACGTGGTCGGCCGCCTGATCGCGCAACATCTCGGCACGAAGCTCGGCCAGCAGGTCTACGTCGAAAACCGCGGCGGCGGCGGCGCCACCCTCGGCACGGAAGCCTGCGCCATGGCGGCGCCCGACGGCTATACGCTGTGCATCATCTCGATCGCGCATGCGGTCAACCCGGCGCTGTACACGCTCAAATACGATCCGATCAAATCCTTCACGCCGATTTCGATTCTCGCCACCGGGCCGAACGTACTGGTGGTCAATCCGGAGTCGCCGATCAAGACGGTGAAGGACCTGCTTGCGCTCGCCAAGGCGGACCCGGGAAAATTGAACTACGCCTCGGCCGGCGTCGGCAGCTTCCAGCACCTCGGCGCCGAATTGTTCAAGCTGACGGCCGGCGTCAACCTCACCCACGTGCCGTACAAAGGCGGCGGTCCGGCGATGCAGGACGTGATCGCCGGCCACGTGAAGATCATGTTCTCGTCGCTGGTGCAGACGACGCCCTTCATCAAGTCCGGGCAACTGCGGGCCCTGGGCACCGGCGGCGCCAAGCGCAGCAGCGTCCTGCCTGACGTGCCGACCATCGCGGAAGCCGGCGTGCCCGGCTATGTCGCGGACAACTGGTGGGGCATCGCGGCGCCCGCCGGCCTGCCCGCGCCGATGGCCGCAAAGCTGTATGCGGCCGTGCAGGCGACACTGAAAGCGCCCGAAGTGCAAGCGCAGTTCGAGCGCGAAGGCGCCAGCACCGTCGTCATGGATTCGGCCGCGTTCGCCGAATACATCAAGACAGAAATGGTCAAATGGACCCGCGTCGTCAAAGAGGGCAAGATCAAAGCGCATTAAACGCGCACCGGCGGGCCTGCCGGTCCGGCCGGTTTGTCAGTCCAGCCGTTCTTTCAGTCCAGAATGACCGCGTCGTAGGCCGACATCGCCAGCGCCATGTCGACGGCGATGTACTTGTCCAGCGTCTTCACCAACTGCCCTTTGGTGATGGCGTGCAGGTCGGAGCGGATGATGACCTCGATGAAGGCGAGCTTCAGCCGCGTATAGCCGGCCACGTACCACATCGGATTGAGGTCGATGTCGCGGTGCCGCACGCCGATGCGGCTCACGCCGCTGAAGAACTCGTCGTCGAAGCGCGAGTGAAACAGGGACAGCCAGTGCTGCTTCTGCTTCTGTTTCAGGGCGGCGATCGATTCGTCGGTGACGTGCGGATTGATCTGGAAGTCCTTGACCGCGACGTAGAACTCCCCGATCACCGTGTCGAAATGCGGCGTCAGCAATTCCGACAAGGTCACCGCCGACGCCCGCGTCTCGGCGTCGATTTCCAGAAACCGCATCATCTTTTGGAACATTCCGAATCTCTTGAAGCCTTGGCCAGAGCTGGCAAGGATTGTTTCGCTTTGCATTGAGTTCAAAGGGTCGCGACGAGTCATACAGACAATCATCGCTTGTTGGATTGGTATGGCAGATTAGCGGCCGCATCACGCGAGCGCGAAGCCGTGCACCGCATAGACCGGGCTTGCGCGAGTCCGCGGTATTTTTGTAAGCAATTTGCAGCGTGCCGCGCGTGAGCCGCCGACTGCGCGACCTGGACGCGCGACGGGCGCGCCGCTGGCTATTAATCCAGATTATCGCCGTGGCGCACCGGCCGTTCGCTGCGCCGACAGCGCGGATGCCCCGCGAAAGACGGCCGGCGATCCGGCTTGCGGCACGGAATGTTATAATGTTACATTATAACCTTCGAACACGGAGACGACAAACGATGAAGCCATGGATCGCCAGGACGGCCGGCGCCGCACTCGCCAGTGCGGGGGCCTTGGCGCTATTTCTGCTGGCGGCCCCGGCAGCCCGCGCCGCCGACGGCCCGATCGCCGTGGTGGCGGCGGAGAATTTCTACGGCGACATCGCCCGCCAGATCGGCGGGCCGCAGGTCGCCGTGACCAGCATCCTGAACAGCCCGAGCCAGGACCCGCATCTGTTTGAGACCGCACCGGGCACCGTCCGGCAGTTCGCCGACGCCCGCATCGTGATCGTCAACGGCGCCGATTACGATCCCTGGGCCGAAAAGCTGGTGCAGGCGGCGCCGCGGCCCGGCCGCGCGCTCATCAGCGTCGCGCAGCTGACGGCCAAGAAGCCCGGCGACAACCCGCATCTCTGGTACGACCCGGCGACCATGCCGGCGGTGGCGAAGGCCATCGCCGCCGCGCTCAGCGCGGCCGACGCCGCGCACGCCGCCGACTACGCCGCCCGGCGCGACGCGGTGCTCGCCGCGCTGGCGCGCATCGATGCGCGCGTCGCGCAGATCAAGATTAAGCACGCCGGCAAGCCGGTGACCGCCACCGAGCCGGTGTTCGGCCCGATGGCGGCGGCGCTCGGGCTCGCGATGCGCAACGAGCGCTTCCAACTGGCGATGATGAACGACACCGAGCCTAGCGCGCGCGACGTCGCCGCCTTCGAGACCGATCTGAAGGAGCGCAAGGTCAAGGCGCTTGTCTACAACAAGCAGGTCAGCGAAAAGCTGACCGAACGGCTGCTCGCCGTCGCGCACAAGGCCAAGGTGCCGGTGGTGGGCGTGACCGAGACCATGCCGCCGGACACGTCCTACGTCGACTGGATGCTGGGCCAGCTCGACGCGCTCGACAAGGCCCTGAGCGGACCCAATTCATGAACATCCCTTCGTCATTCCGGGACGGTCCGAAGGACCGGGCCCGGAATCCAGAAACGGACACGGAACTTGGCTCTGGATTCCGGGTTCGCTCGCGGAGCCTGTCGTCGGGCCGCGCTACGCACGGACCTGTTGGCGAGCGCCCCGGAACGACAGAGAGTTTGTCGTGACGGCGGTCGAACTCGACCACGCCTCTTTCGCCCTCCCCCCGCGAAGCGGTGGGGAGGGTCGGTTTGCAATTGTTTGCGATTGCAAACCGGGGTGGGGGGCGCTTCGTAACACCGAGAGTTTCTTCCCCCCACCCCTGACCCCTCCCCACCGCTCGCAAGAGCTCGCAGGGGGAGGGGAAAAATGAATTCCGTCGCTGTCGAACTCGACCGTGCCACGCTGCGCATCGGCGGCCGCACGGTGCTGTCGGACGTGAGCTTTGCGATTCGTGAAGGCGAGTTCATCGGCGTGCTGGGACCGAACGGCTCCGGCAAGACCACGCTGATGCGCGCCATCCTCGGCCTGCTCGCGCCCGAAAAAGGCACGGTGAAGGTGTTCGGCCGCGCGCCCGAGCGCGGCAATCCGGCCATCGGCTACCTGCCGCAGCTGCGCACCGTGCAACCGGACCTGCGGCTGCGCGGGCTCGACTTCATCGCCTCGTCGCTGCACGGCCACCGCTGGGGCGTCCCGTCGCTCGGCGCCGCCGACCATCGACTGATCGACGCCACGCTCGACGCCGTCGGCGCGCGCGACCTCGCGTCGCGGCCGCTGTGCGACATGTCCGGCGGCGAGCGGCAGCGGCTGTTGCTGGCGCAGGCGCTGATGGGGCGGCCGAAGCTGCTGCTGCTCGACGAGCCGCTGATCAGCTTGGATGCCCGCCACCAGGAAGTCGCCATCGACGTGGTGCGCAAGGCCTGCCGCACGCTCGGCGTCACCGTGCTGTTCAGCGCGCACGAACTCAACCAGTTGCTCGGCACGCTCGACCGCGTGCTCTATCTCGGCAACACGCAAGGCGTGCTCGGCACCGTCGAAGACGTCATCACCGCGCCGGTGCTGTCGCGGCTCTACGGCACCGACATCGAGGTGGTGCGCGCCGCCGGGCACATCTTCGTGATGGCGCGCGGCTGCGACGTCGAGCGCGCCGATCACGCGCACGACCATGATCATGGCCACGACCACGCCCATGAGCATTGACATGTTCGCCTATGAATTCATGACCAACGCCTTCGCCGCCGCCGGCATCGTCGCGGTGGTGTCGGGGCTCGTCGGCTTCTTCCTGGTGATGCGCGGGCAAACCTTCGCCGGCCACGCGCTGTCGCATATCGGCTTTGCCGGCGCGACCGGCGCCGGGCTGATCGGGCTGGCGCCGCTGTGGGGCCTGGTCGGCTTCACGCTCGCCGCCGGCGTGGTGATGGGGCTCTTGAGCGAGCGGCTGAGCAACCGCGACGTCGCCATCGGCGTCGTCCTGGCGCTGGCGCTGGGGCTAGGGCTCTTGTTCCTGCACTACCACACGGCCTTCGCCACCCAGGCGACCGCGCTGCTGTTCGGCAACGTGCTGGCGGTCGACCGCACCATGATCGTCACGCTGGCGGCGCTCGGCGCCGTGACGCTCGCGGCTTTGGCGGCGATCATGCGGCCGTTGATCTTCGCCAGCCTGCAGCCCGAACTGGCCGAGGCCAAAGGCGTGCCGCTGCGCGTCATCTCGACCGCGTTCCTCGCCATCGTGGCGCTGGCGGTGTCGGCCTGCGCGCAGATCGTCGGCGTGCTCTTGGTGTTCACGCTGATGGTGGGACCGCCGGCGGCGGCGCAGCGCATCACCAGCGGCCTGTGGAGCGGCCTCGCGCTGTCGGCGGCGCTGGCGCTGGCCGAGGCCTGGGCCGGCATCGCGATCGCCTTCTACACCGACTGGCCGGTGAGCTTCTGCATCGCCGTGTTGAGCGCGCTCGGCTACTTCGCGGCCTTGAGCTGGCCGGCGCAGCGGCCGGCGCACGGCCACGCGCGCTAGCGCAAAAGCAAACGGCCCCGCGTGAGGCGGGGCCGTCGCGTATCACGTCACAGGCAGCGCGCCTTACATCTTGGCGCCCTTCTCCTTGAAGTACTTCACCGCGCCCGGGTGCCACGGGATCGGCGAGTAGTCCTTCACCTGGTTGTCGACCGTGAAGTTCTTGGCTTCCTTGTGCACGGCGATCAGGTCGTCGCGCTTGTCGATGATGGTCTTGACGATGTCGTAGGCCATCTGGTCGGTCATGTTGGCGTTGGCGACCAGGATGTTCCACACCACCGTGTTCTTGTTGTCGGTGGTCTGGCCCGGATAGGTGCCGGCCTTGATGGTGCTGGCAGCGTAGAGATTGCCGTACTTCGCGTTCATCTTGCCGGCGACTTCGGCGTGGTCGACCAGCTTGATCTTGACGCCGGGCGTCGCCCCGAGATCGGTGACCGCCGCCGTCGGCAGGCCGCCGACCCAGAAGAAGGCGTCGATCTTGCGGTCCTTGAGCGCGTTGACCGACTCGGCGACGCCGAGGCGCTCGCGCTTCATGTCCTTGTCCTTGTCGAGGCCGGCGGCCTCGATGACGCGGAAGGCCATCACCTCGGTGGCGCTGCCGCCCGAGCCGGTGGACACGCGCTTGCCCTTCAGGTCGGCCATCTTCTCGACCCCGGCGCCCTCGATACTCACCACATGCATCTGGTTCGGATAGAGGATCATCAGGGTGCGGACCGGCACCTTTGCGCCTGCGAACTTGCCCGTGCCCTTTTCGGCATCGAGCGCGGCATCCGCCATCGAGAGGCCCATCTCGCTACGGCCGGCGCCGAGCAGCTTGAGATTATCGACCGATCCGCCGGTCACTTCGGCGGTCGCCTGCAGGCCGGGGATAGCCTTGGTCAGGATATTGGCCATGCCGCCGCCGAGCGGATAGTAGACGCCGCCGGTGCCACCGGTGCCGATAGACATCGTCTTCTGCTGCGCCTGTGCCGCGCCGAACAGCAGCGCCACGGCGGCAACCGCGCTCAGCGCAATCGTGAATCCTCGCTTCATTGATCGTTCCTCCATGTTTTTTATCGACCAGTTGCTTGTAGTCCGGCTGGCACCGGGCCTTTCCATTGCCATAACAGCAATGCAACGCCCAAGGTTAGCCCGAACGGCGCCGGATAGGGAATGTCCAATCCGGTCAGGGCTTCCACAACCGCCTCCAGCAGGCTCGGGAACACCAGCAGGAGACCGGCCAGGGCAAACAAAACTCGCTCGACTGTCGGGGTGCGGCGAATGGCCCAGCCCTGCGCCGCCGCCGACAGCGCTGCGAGGCCGGCCGCGGTGACGGCGGTGATCCAGACGATGTCGTAGACCGAGCCGCCCTTCGGAATCTTCAACAGCAGGCCGAGGCCCTGCGGATCCAGCACGAACACAAACGGCACCAGAAAGGCCGGCAGCGTGTATTTCCACGCCTGCAGCGTCGTCTTGTAAGGATCGCCGCCGGTGATGGCGGCCGCGGCGAAGGGCGACAGCGCGGTCGGCGGCGACACTTCGGACAGTACCGCATAGTAGAAGATGAACATGTGCGCGGCGAAGTCCGGCACGCCGAGCTTGGTCAACGCCGGCGCCGCGATCACCGCGCAGATGATGTAAGAGGCCGTGACCGGCACCGCGAGCCCGATCACCCAGACGATCAGGCCGGTATAGATCGCGGTCAGCAGCAGGCTGCCGCCGGCATAATCGATGACGATCGAGGAGAACTTCAGGCCCAGCCCGGTCAACGTGACGACGCCGACGATGATGCCGGCAGACGCGCAAGTGGTGGCGGCGCCGAGCGCGCTGATCGAGCCGTCGGCGAACGCTTGCACGAGCTTCTTCGGAAACAGCGCGGTCTGCCTGTTGAGGAAGCTCAGCAGGAACGCCAGCACGGTCGAGTAGAACACCGATGTCATCGGCGAATAGCCGACGATCATGAAGACGACGACGGCGACCAGCGAGACGAAATGGAAACCGTAGCGGCGCACCATGCGCCCGAGCGGCATTTCCTGCTTGAACACGACCTCGTGCGCGCCGAAGCGGAGCGCGTCGAGCTCCACCATCAACAGCAGCGAGAAGTAATAGAGACAGGTCGGGATCACCGCCATCCAGATCACGTCGAGATAGCTGATCTTGAGGAATTCGGCGATTAGGAACGCGGCGGCCCCTAACACCGGCGGCGAGATGATGGCGCCTAAGCCGCCGGCTGACAGCAGGCCGCCGGCGGCGTTGGCCTCGAAGCCGGCCTTCTTCAGCATCGGCCAGGACACCGTGCCGATCATCACCGTGGTGGCGACGCCAGAGCCGGACGGACCGCCGAGCAGGAACGAGGACGCCACCACCGCGCGGCCCGCGCTCGCGGGCTTGTTGCCCATGACCGCGAGCGAGAAGTCGATGAAGAACTTGCCGGCGCCGGAATGCTGCAGGATGGCGCCGTAGATCGTGAACATGATGATCAGCGTCGCGGACACATCGACGGCGACGCCGAAAATGCCTTCGAGCGTGATGAACAGATGGCCGATCAGACGGGCAAAATCGTAAGAGCGGTGCGTCCAGGGCGGCGGCAGGTGATCGCCGAACAGCGCATAGGCGATGAACAAGACGGCGACGATCGGCATGATCGGGCCGGTGGTGCGGCGCGCCGCCTCCAGCACCAGCGCGATCAGCGCGATGCCGAGGATGACGTCCCACCGGTCCGGCACCGCGGCGCGGTCGGTGAAGTCGTCGCCGCCCCAGATCGCGTAAGCCATGATGCCGACGGCAATCATCCCCGCGATCACGTCGAACCACTCGATGCGGTTGCGGAAACGGGCGGCCAGCGGGAACAGCAGGAAGCTCAGCACCAGCACGAAGGCGACGTGGGTGTAACGCAACGGCTGGGTGGGAACAATGTCGTAGGCGGCGTAGAGGTGGAACAGCGTCATCGCCACGGCGATGCCGGTGACGATCATGCCGGCCCAGCCGGAGAGCCGGTTGGTGGCGCCTTCTTCCAGCTGGACGTATTCCTCGGCCTTACGCAGGGCCTCGGCGGAAATCGCGGATTCAGAGTCCGTCTTCAGCTCGTCAGCCATTATCCCCCCAAATTGCCACCGTTGCCGCCGGCTCCGTTAAGCCGGCGCCACGGCGGTGCCGGCCGGATTTCATTCCGGCCCTTGGTCCGCGGCACCGCCGCCGGACATCCCCTCGCCCCGTGTTGAACCGTAACACGTTTGCCGACCGTGCAATATGCGGCCCGTTTGAACCTTCGTCTGATCCGCGCGCGCCATTCGTGTTAGAGAAAGATGACGTGCCCACAATGCTGCACCGCATCGAGCAGCTGGAGAACGCATGGCCGAACAACCCAAGCGCGCGATCTGCGTCGGCGAGGCGACGATCGAGCTGGCGCGCGGCGGCGATGGCCGCTTCGCACTGCAGAGCGGCGGCGACACCTTCAACACCGCGATCTATCTGGCGCGCGCCGGTGTGAACACCGCTTTTGCAACCGCGCTCGGCGACGATCCCTATT
This sequence comes from uncultured Undibacter sp., assembly GCA_964372105.1. Classification (GTDB taxonomy): domain Bacteria; phylum Pseudomonadota; class Alphaproteobacteria; order Rhizobiales; family Xanthobacteraceae; genus Pseudolabrys. Next base: position 17,614 of record CAYJPU010000007.1, on the reverse strand, counting down.
CCGACGCCATTGCCGCTCTCGCCAAGGCCGAAGGCATCGGCGCCGACCTCGTCATGCGCGTGGCCGGGCGGCTGCCGGCGCTCACGCTCATCGACAACGATGCGCAGGGCGCGCGCCGCCATCAGCACTGGCGCGAGGCCGCGCCCGCCCGCGAGCTGTTCGAGTTGCCGGGCTGGAGCCAGGTCGCCGAAGCGCTCACCAACGCGCGGCTGATCTATTTTTCCGGCATCACGCTGTCGCTCTATTCCAACACCGGGCTCGGGCGCTTCCTGGCGGCGGTCGAGCTCGCCCGCAAGTCCGGCGCCACCGTCGCCTTCGACGGCAACTTCCGGCCGCGCGGATGGGGCGGCGATCTCACGCGCGCGCGCACCGTGTTCGCGGAAGCGCTCAAGCGCACCGACATTGCGCTGCCGGCTTACGACGACGAAGCCGTGCTGTGGGGCGACCCCTCACCCGAGGCGACCATCGAGCGGTTGCAGGCCTTCGGCGTGGCCGAGATCGTGGTGAAGAACGGGCCGAACACGGCGCTGATCGCGTCCGGCGGCGCGCGCGACGCGGTGCCGGTGCCGGAAGTCGTGTCCCCGGTCGACAGCACCGCCGCCGGCGACGGCTTCAACGCCGGCTACCTGGCGGCCCGCCTCACCGGCGCCAAGCCGGCCGACGCGGCACAGATCGCGCACAAGCTCGCGGCCAAGGTGCTTCGCCACCGCGGCGCCATTGTTCCGCGCACCGGCGCTGCAATGCATTAGCGACGCGCGTTTTCCGGCTGGACCGACAGTCGCGCGCGGTATGGGCTTCCACCGCCATCGCCACTATCATCGGCACCGACTCACCAGCGCGGGCTACCGCACGCGCCGAGCGGCCACAAAACCACCACAGGCCAGAGGCAAACGTCTTCGGCTTTTTTACGACGACAAGTGGGACGACGACATGGTTATACGGGCGACTACGGTCTTTCTGGTGCTGGCGATGACGAGCGGAGCCGCGTTGGCTCAGGACCCACGTATGATGCCTGGCCCTCCGGGCGCTAAAGCGCCAGAGGGCGGACTGTTTCAGGGCACGGCGGAGGAGCAGGCGGCTTGCAAGCCGGACGCCACCCGATTCTGCCTCGACGAAATGCCCGACACCTTCCGCGTGCTGGCCTGTTTGCAGGAGAATCGAAAGAAGCTGCGCAAGGTCTGCCTGAAGGTGCTGGAATCGAACGGGCAGTAGGACGCCGCCAACGCCGGAATCAAATCGGCCCCGCTTGCGCGGGGCCGATTGCGTTTGAGGGACTGGCGTCGTCGCTACTCGGCCGGCACCGCCGCCGGCGCTTCGACGAAGGACGGCTGCTTCGACAGCGCGAACAGGAAGGCCGCGACCACCAGGTAAGCGAAGGCCACCGACGGCGTGACGCCGAAGCCGCCGCCGATGCCAACCGCTTCGCCGTGCATGAAGCCGAAATAGGTCAGCACCGCACCGGCGAGCGAGAAGGCCGCGGCATTGATGAACTTGCGCTCGATCACAAAAACCGCGATCGCGCCAAGCACCAGGCCGGTCAGGATCGAGCCGCCGCCCATCACTTCGAGGCCGTGAAACAGCACGCCGTTCTGCGCCATCTTGGCGACGAATTCGGGCGCGTGCTGGGCGCCGAAATTCATGCCCGCGGCGCCAAGTGCACCGCCCAGCAGCACCGTGGCCCAGGCCGCGAGGTGCGGCGTGATCGCCAAGGCGATCGCCGAGGCGTGCTCCTTCGGCGTGGTTTGGAACGCCTGCGCACAGATCAGCATGCCGATGTACAAGAGGATCGGTGAGATCGCGACCACCGGGATGACCGCGAGCATCAGCGAGATGACGCCGAACCAGGACAGCACGATCACCATCAGCCCGGTTGCCGCCGAGTAGCCGATGCGGCCACCCATCGCCTTCCAGCCGGGATGGCCGATATAGACCGCGTTGATGAACGGGTTGCCCATCAGGCAGCCGATCAGGCTGACAACGCCGTCGGCGGTAAGCACCTGCGTCGTCGGGAAGTGGTCGCCGGCAGCTTCCGCGCTCTCGACATTGTCCATGGCCTCGACCAAATCATAGATGCCGAACGGGATCGCCGTGACGAGGATGATGCCGAGGAATTCGAAGCCAGAGAACACGTGGCCGAAGGCCGGGACCGGCACTGAGAAGCCGAAGCTGGAGAACGCCGCCGCAACCTTGGCGCCGCTCATGCCGCCGATGTTCAGCCCGAACAGGTTCGAGCCCCAGGCGATCAGCATGCCGGCGGCGATGGCGACCAGACCGGCCGGGATGCCCTTGGGATACTTCACGCCGCCGAACCAGCTCGCCAGGATGATGGCGAAGCACACCAGCCCGATCTGCGGCGTCATGAACATCTCGAGCGCCGGCCGCATCGAGATGAACGTGATCGAGACGCCGGCGAGCGTGCCGAGCAGCGCCGCGCGCGGCGTGATCTTGCGGATATAGGGCGCGACGAAGCCGCCGATCATCAGGATGAAGCTCTGGAGGAACACCCAGACCAGCCCCGCCTCCCAGCCCTTGATCGGGTCATTGGTCTTGAGCGCGATCGGTAGCATGATGACGAATGTCACGATGAACATGTGCGGCACGCTGACGCCCGACGGCAGCGCGCAGACGTCGCTGCGGCCGGTCTTCTGCGCCAGTCTGTAGGCGAGCCAGGCGTAGTACATCGTCGACAGGCACATCATCAGCCCGAGCGCCGGCAGGATGCGGCCGAACACGATGGAATCCGGCATCTTGATGACGAAGCGCAACAGGCCAGTGAGGACCAGCATGTTGACCAGGATGTTGGTGCCGAAGCCGAAGAACGCATTCCAATCGCCGGGCGTCCAAAGTTTCGGCTTGAAAGCCGCCGTCGTCGCAGTGCTCATGAGCCACTCCCCTGTGCCAATCTCATTGGGAACCCTTTGGCGGCGGTGAGGGCCGCGAGCAGTTCGCGCGAGCCCGACACCCAGCCGAAGATGCCGCCCTGGGCCTTGATCATCTTCAAGCCCATCGCGTGGAATTCCGGAAAGTACGACGCGCAGCAGTCGCCCAGCACGACGCAGCGGTAGCCGCGGTCATTGGCCTCGCGCACCGTGGTGTTGACGCAGACTTCCGTGGTGACGCCGCACACCAGCAGGTTCTCGATGCCGGCGTTCTGCAGCATCAGTTGCAGATCGGTCTGGTAGAAGGCGCCCTTGCCGGGCTTGTCGATCACCGGCTCGCCATCGATCGGATAAAGTTCGTCGATGATGTCGTGGCCGGGCTCGCCGCGCACCAGGATGCGGCCCATCGGGCCGGGATCGCCGATGCGCTTCGACGGCGCGCCGCGCGCGACCTTGGCGGGCGGCGCGTCCGACAGATCGGGCCGATGGCCTTCGCGCGTGTGGATGACCAGCATGCCGGCGCCACGCGCCGCCTCCAGCACGGCCTTGCAGGGCGCGACCGCGGCCTTGAGCAGACTGACGTCGTTGCCGAGCGCTTCGCCGAAGCCGCCCGGCTCCAGGAAGTCGCGTTGCATGTCGATGATGACGAGGGCCGTGCGCCCGAGCGTCAAGGCAATCGGCTGCGGTTCGGCGGCGATGGTGATCATCATGCCTGTCCCTTCTATCGAACGAAGAGCAAGCGGCGTGCCAGCGCCGCGCCGGCGCGCGACGGCGGCTGATTCTGCTGGACTCAGAAATGGTTGAGCGGGGAAAGCGTCGTGCCGGGACAGGACGGGCAGCGGACGGGAAAAGCGCGTCCGCTGCCCAAATGATGGCCGCTTTGCCTATGGAAAGACCGGATGCGGCCCCGGATTATACAGTCTCTGCCGGCCGCTGCCGCTTTGCGAGGCGGCCTTCGCGCCAGCGGTCGCGGCGGGCCGCCAGGTTGGCGATGCCCATCAACGCCGCCGGCGTGACAATCAACGTCAAGATGGTGGCGAAGCCCAAGCCGAACACGATCGACGTCGACAACGAGATCCACCACTGCGTCGCCGGCGCGCCGTGCGTGATCTCGCGGCTGATGAAGTCGAGGTTGATGCCGAACGCGATCGGCAACACGCCGAGGATGGCGGTCACGGCGGTCAGCACCACCGGCCGCGCCCGCTCGCGGCAGGTCTCGAGGATCGCCTCGTAGGCGCCCTGCCCTTCGCGGCGCAGGCGGTCGTAGGTGTCGATCAGCACGATGTTGTTGTTCACGATCACGCCGGCGTTGGCGATGATGCCGATACCGGTCATCACGACACCGAACGGCTGGCCCATGATCATGAGGCCCAAGAGGACGCCGATGGTCGACAGCACCACCGCGGTCAGCACCAGGCCGACCGAGATGAACCGGTTGAACTGCGCCAACAGGATCGCGAAGATCAGGAAGATCGCGGTGCCGAAGGCTTTTCCTAAGAAGGCGCCGGCCTTGGCGCGCTCCTCGTCCTCGCCCTTGAGCTTGAAGGTGACGCCGTCGCCCAAATCGGTCTCGGCGAGCTTCTTGGTGATCTCCTGCTGCACCACTGCGTTCTGCACGCCGTCGGCGACGTTCGACGACACGGTCATCACCCGCGCCGCAGCGACGCGGTTGATGTAGCCGACGCGCTGCGCCGGCACGCGCTGCACGAAATTGCCGATCGGCACGTAGCCGGACGGCGTCTGCACGCGCAGTTCGTCGATCTGCCCGAGGCTGCGCCGGTCGGACGGGTAGCGCACGATGATGTCGACCGCCTTGTCGGTTTCGGACGGGCGATACTCGGTGACCTTCACGCCGTTGGTGACGAGCTGCACCGCGGTGCCGACCGAGTTGATGTTGGCGCCGTACTTGGCGGCCTCCGCCTTGTCGACCTGCAAGCGCCAGTCGATGCCGGGCAGCGGCAGGCCGTCGTCGAGATCGCGGATAGCCGGCATCTGCGACAGGATACCGGCGATCTTCTTGGCCGCGTCCGGCAGCTTGGCCGGGTCGATGGAGGAGATCTGCACCTGGATCGGCTTGCCGGTCGGCGGGCCGGCGCGCGGCGCGGTCACCTCGACCAGGATGCCGGCGATGTGGCTGGTCTCGACGCGGATCTTGTCCATGATGACGTGCGCCGGCGGCCGCGTCTGCCAGTCGGCGAACTCGAACTGGATGACGCCGACGGTGTCCTCGGAGATTTCGCTGGAGCCGCGCGGCTGCTCGCCGACGCGGGTGTAGACGGTCTTGAGCCCGTCCGTCGCCAGCACCGACTTCTCGACCTGACGGATGGCGGCGTCCTTCTCGTCGAGCGAGAGGTTGCCGCGCGCATGCACGATCACCTGGCCGAAGTCCGGCTCAACCGAAGGGAAGAACTCGACGCCGTGGCCGAGCTTGCCATAGGCCGTGGTCACGGCGATCAGCAGGAACAACGCCAGGCCCAGGGTCGAACCGGGATGGCGCAGCGCCAGCTTGACCGTGCGCATATAGAGGCCGCGATCCGAGGCGCGATCGTCATGCGGCACCGGCGCGGCCTTGCCGAGCAGCGCGCCGAGCGTCGGCGTGAAGAACAGCGCGACCGCGAGCGAGGCCGACAGCGTCGCGATCAGCGTGATCGGCATGTATTTCATGAACTGGCCGACAATGCCGGGCCAGAACAGCAGCGGCGAGAACGCCGCGATGCGCGTCAGCGTCGCCGCGATCACCGGGCCGGCCATGCGGGTGGCGGCGGCGGTGTAGGCCTCTTTCGGCGGCACGCCTTCCGACATGCGGCGCTCGGCGTATTCCGACACGATGATGGCGTCGTCAACCAGCATGCCGACCGCCAGGATGAGCGAGAACAGCACCACGATGTTGACGGTGAGGCCCGCGAGCTGCAGGCCGAGCACGCCGGCGAGGAACGACGCCGGGATCGCGATGCCGATGAACACCGAGGCGCGGAAGCCGAGCGCGAACAGGATGATGACGGTGACCAGCAGCACGCCGGTGGCGACCGAGTTCTGCAGGTCCGCCAGCATCTGACGGATCAGCTTCGACTTGTCCTGCGTGAAGCCGACCTTGACGCCTTCCGGCCAAGTCTTCTCGATCTTGGCGACGACCTGCTTCACGCCGTCGACGGTCTCGATCAAATTGGCGCCGGTGCGCTTCGACACTTCGATGGTCATGGCCGGCCGGCCGTTGACGCGCGTGACGGAGGTTGCGTCCTTGAAGGTCGGCCTGACGGTGGCGACGTCGCCGAGCGTCACCGTGGCGCCGGCGGTCGAGGCGACCGGGATTTTCAGCATGTCCTGCGGGCGCTCGATCAGGCCCGGCACCTTGACGGCGAAGCGGCCACTGGCGCTTTCCAACGCGCCGGCGGCGATCAGGCTGTTGGAGGCCTGGGTCACCGCAATGAGCTGGTCGAGCGAGATGCCGTAGCTCTTCATCAGCATGGGCTCGGCGGTGATCTCGACCGCCTCGTCGCGCGTGCCGCGCAATTCGGCCTTCAAAACGCCGGGCGCCTGCTCGATGGCGTTCTTGGCGTTGCGCGCGATGTGCAACAGCGAGCGTTCAGGCACGTCGCCGGCCAGCGTCACCACCAGTACCGGATAAAGCGAGAGGTTGACCTCCTGCACCGACGGCTCGTCGGCGTCCTTCGGCAGATCGTGCTTGGCCTGGTCGACCTTGGCGCGCACGTCGGCGAGCGCCACGTCGGAATTGAAGCCGGCTTCGAACTCGAGCAGCACGTAGCCGCCGCCTTCATAGGCGGTGGCGCGCATTTCCTTGACGTTGCCGACCGACTTCAACTGCGTCTCGACCGGACGCAACAGCAGCCGCTCGGAATCCTCCGGGCTGATGCCGCGCTGCGTGAGCTGCACGTAGATGATCGGCACCTTGACGTCCGGCTCGGCCTCTTTCGGGATCGTCATGTAGGCGACGAGACCGGCGGCCAGGAGGAACGCCAGCGTGGCCAGCGTGAGCCGTGCGTGCTCGATGGCGTAAATGATGAAGCGGGTCATGGTCGATTATCTCTCGCCGCTATCCCCGCTCGTCCCCGCGCAGGCGGGGACCCAGGGCAACAAACCTATAAGCTCTCAATCGTGGCTCTGGATTCCCGCTTGCGCGGGAATGAGCGGAGTGTGTGGTTACCGCGCGGCCCGCGCGCTTTCGGCATCGATCGTGGCGACCTGCTGGCCCTCGCGCACGAAATCCTGGCCGCGCACGATCACGCGCGCGCCGTCGGGAATGCCGGAGAGCCACATGGTATCCTGCATGTCCTCGACGACATTCACCGGCATGAAGACGACCTTGTCGCCGGCGCCGACGGTCCGCACGCCGATGTCGCCCGCCGACGAAATCGTCAGCGCCGAGCGCGGCATCTGCACCGCCGGCACGGAATGCAGCAACAGCACCACTTCCGCCGTGATGCCGTCCGGGATCTTGCCGTCGGCATTGGCCATCTCGACTTCGACGCGATAGGTGCGCGTGGTCTGGCTGGCCGACTTCGCCACGAAGCGGACGCGGCCGGGAACGGTCTCGCCGGTGATCAGGCGCACTTCCGCGCGCTCGCCGACCTTGATGCCGGCAAGCTTGCGCTCCGACACTTCCACCACCGCCAGCATGGGATCGAGCGCCACCAGCGACGCGATTTCCTTGCCGGCCATGGAGAAGGCGGCGCCGCCGACTTCCGCCGGCACGTCGGTGATGACGCCGGCCCACGGCGCGCGCACGAGACCGCGGTCGCGTTCGGCGCGCGCGACGGCAAGCGAGGCCTGCGCGGCCTTGTACTGCGATTCAAGGTTGACCAGATCGAGCTTCGGCAGCGCGCCCGATGCGATCAGCGTGCGCTTGGCCTCGAGTTCGGCCTTGCGCTGGTCGACCAGCGCCTCGGCCTGCGCGACCTGCGCCTCGCGGGCCTCATCGGACAGGACGGCGATGACCTCGTCCTTTTGGACGTGCTGGCCGCGCTTCACGCGCAACTCGGTGAGCACGCCGCCGGTGCGCACGGTGAGTGCGACCTTGCGGTCGGCCTCGGTGCGGCCGGACAGCGTCAGCGTCGGGCTGTGATCGGCGACCTTCGCCGGCGTCACCTCGACGCGGAACAGCGCCTGGGTCTTGGTTTCGCCCGGACGGATCGCGGCCTCGCCGCTGCCGTGCGGCATCAGATGACCGGACGCGATCCAGAGCGCGGCGCCGGCAACGAGGGCGACAGCAGTGATGCGCGCTCCCTTCATGACAAACTCTCCTCGGAAACTTTGTTCTTCGATTGACCGGCGCAGTCGCCCCGCTTGGCGAGCAGGCAATGCACCATCTCTAAAATCATCGGCAACGCGCGCTCGGCGTCGAAGTCCTTTTCGATCGAGCGGCGCCACGACATGCCGTCGCCGAGCACCATCAGCACGGTGACGGCCGCGTCGATGTCGAGGTCGGCGCGGATCTCGCCGCGCTCGACTGCAAGGCGCAGCATCGCCGCCATGCGGGCTTTAATGTCGCCTTCGATGTCGTGATAGAGCCGCGCGATCTCGGGATTGCGGCGGCTCTCGGCCATGATCTCGGCGCAGAGGCCGACCTCGGCGTCGCTGCGATCGACCAGATGATGGCGGGCAAGCCCGGCGAGACCGTCGAAGAAGGAGGGCGCCTCATCGACCATCGCAAAGCTCGCCACCGCCTCGGCGCGGTTGCGCTCGGAGATGCCGGCGATCAGCGCTTCCTTGGACGGGAAGTAACGGTAGAGGTTGCCCGGGCTCATGCCGGCCTCGCCGCAGATGTCCTGCATCGACGCCTGATGAAAGCCGGAGCGCGCAAAACAGCGCTCGGCGGCGTCGAGGATCTCGGTCCGGCGGTCGGACTGGCGCTGGGTATTGGCGCGGCTCATGTCGCCTCCTGCTGGAGTGCGCTGCACAAAAATGAATGAACGTTCGCTCTCACGTATTGGTATAGCCGAGGGATGTCAAGCGGTATCCACGGGTGCAGGTTGACCCCGGGGCCGGGAGGCCCCTAATTTCACCGGCGATGGGGATGGGGTCCCCCGAGAACCGCCCGCAAGGGGCTGATGACTCCTACCGCTTTAACCTTGCGCACGAACGGGCCAAGCCGGTCTCCCGGCTGCGCGCGCTTGTTGCGCTTCGGCGGTAGGTCTCACTCCGCCACCGGGGCGGTTTTTGCTTGCCCTGGAACCTCAGAAGGACAGGAGCCATGGGCTACCTCATCGTTTTCCTCGGCGGCGGCATCGGGGCGGCGCTCCGCCACGGCGTCAATCTGAACGTGGCGCGCCTGCTCGGCACCGGCTTTCCCTACGCGACGCTGCTGATCAACATCACCGGCTCGCTCGTCATGGGGCTCGCCGCCGGCTACTTCGCCTTCAAGGGCGACGCCTCGCAGCATTGGCGGCTGTTCCTCACCACCGGCATCCTCGGCGGCTACACCACCTTCTCGGCGTTCTCGCTCGATGCCGCGCTGCTGTACGAGCGCGGCGAACTGGGCGCGGCCGCGCTCTATGTGCTGCTGTCGGTGGCGGTGGCGATCGGCGGCCTGTTCGCCGGACTGGCGTTCGTGCGCGCGTTGACGTGACGCGCGTGGGCGTGGCCATTCCCTTGTAGGGTGCGCAAAGGCGCGCCCTTGCGCGCCGTGCGCACGCGTCGCTTTCGATCTATGATGTGTGCACGTCGCACTATCGGCGTGCCAAAATTAAGGGTGGCACCTTCTTCTTCACGGTGGCTCTCGCGGATCGGAGATGCGATCTCCTGACACGGGAGATCGATCGCTTGCGCCGCATCTATCGCTCCGTGCAGGAAAGCCGCCCTTTCGAAACAGAAGCGATCTGCATTCTGCCCGCCCATCTGCACGCGATCTGGTCGCTGCCTCCCACAGACCACGACTTCGCCACACGTTGGAATCTCATCAAAGCTGGGTTCTCTCGCGGTCTGCCGACGGCACCTCGCTCGGACAGTAAAATCGTGAGGCGTGAAAAAGGGATCTGGCAGCGCCGATATTGGGAGCACGCGATCCGCGACGATACGGACTTGGTCCGCCACGTCGACTATATCCACTTCAATCCAGTGAAGCACGGCCTTGTATCGCGCGTTTGCGATTGGCCCCACAGTAGCTTTCACCAGCACGTCAAGCGCGGTTTTCTGCCTGCCGATTGGGGTGGCGATATGCGTGATATTTCCGGAGCGTTTGGCGAGTGACGCGCGTGGGCACGGCGCTACGCGCCTTTGCCCACCCTACTTCATCTACTCCATCACCCGCATGCCGAGCTTGTCGAGCAAGGCCATGTCGCGGTCGCGGCCGGGATTGGGCGTGGTCAGAAGCTTCGGCCCGTAGAAGATCGAGTTGGCGCCGGCCAGGAAACACAAAGCCTGCGTCTCCTCGCTCATCTCCTCGCGCCCGGCCGAAAGCCGCACCATCGAGGCCGGCATGGTGATGCGCGCCACCGCGATGGTGCGCACGAAATCGAGCGCGTCGATCTTGGCCCGGCCCGACAGCGGCGTGCCTTCGACCTGCACCAGCATGTTGATCGGCACGCTCTCCGGATGCACCGGCAGATTGGCGAGCGTCGCGACCATGCCGACGCGACCCTCCAACCCCTCGCCCATGCCGACGATGCCGCCGCAGCAGACATTGATGCCGGCCTCGCGCACGTGATCGAGCGTGTCGAGACGGTCCTGATAGGTGCGCGTGGTGATGATCTCGCCGTAGAACTCCGGCGAGGTGTCGAGATTGTGGTTGTAGTAGTCGAGCCCGGACTGCTTCAGCCGGCGCGCCTGCGCCGCCTCCAGCATGCCGAGCGTGACGCAGGTCTCCAGCCCGAGCGCTTTGACGCCTTCGACCATGGCGCAGACCTTGTCGAGGTCGCGGTCCTTCGGCGAACGCCAGGCCGCGCCCATGCAGAAGCGCGAGGCGCCACCGGCCTTGGCGGCGCGGGCCTCGGCCAGCACCGCCTCGACCTCCATCAGCTTCTCGGCCTTCACGCCGGTGTCGAACTTGGCCGACTGCGGGCAGTAGCCGCAGTCCTCCGGGCAGCCGCCGGTCTTGATCGACAGCAGGGTCGAAACCTGCACCTCGGCCGGGTCGAAATGGGCGCGGTGCACCTGGGCAGCGCGGAACACCAGCTCGGTGAACGGCAGCGCGAACAGCGCCCGTACCTCCTCCCGCGTCCAGTCATGGCGCGGGGCGCCGATTTCGTGGCCGCGGGGCGCCGAATCGAGGGTCGCGAGGGACATTCAGGGTGCCTTTTGCATGGACGTGACCGGCCAGGCCGGCGATTTCCGGCCAGTCAAAGCCCCGGACCGACGGCCGGTCAAGTCCCCCCGGCCGGCGGCCTGCGATTGAGCGCCCGGGGCCGGAATGGTAGGGTTTCCCGCTCAAAATGCGTGTCGGGACAACCATGAAGAAATTCGCGATCGGCTTCGTCGTGCTGGGGGTTCTGGCCGGACCGGCCCTGGCCCAAAAGGGCGGCGGCGGGCAGCAGCAGCAGCCCACGCCCGAGGAGATTCAAAGCAAGCGCGAGGCCGCCGAGCTCGACAAGCAATACAAAGCGACTCTGAGGCGGTCGAATTCCGGCGCCACCGCGCCGGCGCGCGTCGACCCCTGGGCGAACATGCGCGGCGCCAACGAGCCCAAGCGCTGATGGACAAGCGCTGATGGACCCCCACCGCGTCTCGCGGATCGCGGCGGTGCTCCTCGGCGCCGCCGTGCTGTTTTCGCTTCGGCAGGTGTGGGCCGTGCCGCTCTACGTCGCCATTCCTGCCGCCATCGTGGTCTACGTCGCGACGCTGCTGACGCTCATGGTCGTGCTCAAGCGCGGAACGCGAGCCTGACGCTAACTGAGCCCGCGCGCTTGCATCGGCCCGCGCCGGTGTGAGAAAAGCGGCGCATGAACGACACACCCGACACCCCGCCAGACCGCCTCTGCAACGACCCGCGCAGCCCGTACTTCAACGCTGAAGTGCTGTCGCGCGACGTCGGCATTCGCTTCAAGGGCGTCGAGAAGACCAACGTCGAAGAGTATTGCGTGAGCGAGGGCTGGGTGCGCGTCGCCGCCGGCAACGCCAAGGACCGCTACGGCAACCCGCTGACCATCAAGCTGACCGGCGCGGTCGAGCCTTATTTCAAGGACAAGCCGAAAGGCTGAGCGCCGGACACGAAGGCCGCGCAACCCCCATGACCGGCGAGGATGTCCGCGACGAGATCGGCCAGCTCGAGGCGCGCATCGACGCGCTTGCCGACGCGCGCGAACGCTGCCGCAAGATTTCCACGGCCGCCAAGCTCGCGGTCACCGCCGGCGCCGCCTGGATCATGCTGACGCTCGTAACGCTGCTGCCGTTCACGCCCGGCGCCTTTTTCGGCGCGCTGGCGGCGGCGATCGGCGGCACCGTGCTGCTCGGCTCGAACAAGACCACCTGGGACGAGACCGAGACCGCGCTGCGCGAGGCGGAAGCCGCGCGCACGGCGCTGATCGGCCGGATGGAATTGCGGCTGGTCGGCGACGCGCCGACGACGATGCACTGAGCCCGCTGTTACCGCTTCAGATGCCCGGCGTCGTGGAACCAGCGCACCGCATCTTCGATGCCTTCGACGTAAGGCCGCGCCGTGTAGCCGAGCTCGCGCTCGGCCTTGGCCGAGCCGAAGAACATCTGGTACTTCGCCATGCGCACGCCGTCGAGCGTGGCGAACGGCTCGCGGCCGGTGAGGCCGGCCATCGCCTCGGCCGCGTAAGCGACCGGCACCAGCGCGCGCCACGGCAGCTTCACGCGCGCCGCCTTGCGGCCGACCAGGCCGGCGATGTCGCCGAGCATCTGCGAGAACAACACGTTCTCGCCGCCGAGGATGTAGCGCTCGCCGATCTTGCCGCGATGCAGGGCCGCGATATGGCCGCGCGCGACATCGTCGACATGCACCAGGTTCAACCCGGTATTGATGAAGGCCGGAATGCGGCCGCGCGCCGCCTCGACGATGATCCTCCCCGTCGGCGTCGGCTTCACGTCGCGCGGCCCGATCGGCGTCGACGGATTGACGATGACGGCCGGCAGGCCGCGTTCGGCCACCATCGCCTCGACCAGCCGCTCGGCCGCGATCTTGCTGCGCTTGTACACGCCGATGCCTTGATCCTCCCGCTGCGGATGGGTCTCGTCGGCGCTCGTGCCGTCGGCGCGCGGGATGAGGGTCGCGACGCTGCTGGTGTAGATCACCCGCTCGACGCCGGCGGCCAGCGCCTCCTCCATGATGTGACGCGTGCCCTCGACGTTCGAGGTGTAGATCTCGCTGCGGTCGCGCGCCCACAGCCGGTAGTCGGCCGCGACGTGAAACACGAAGCGCACGCCCGCCATCGCGCGCCGGATCGAGGTGCGGTCGCGCAGGTCGCCTTCGACGTACTCCAGATGGATTCCGGCGAGGTGCGTGCGCGGGCTGTGGCCGCGCACCAGCGCGCGTACCGTAAAGCCAGCCTCAGTGAGCTGCCGCGCCACCGCCGACCCGACGAAGCCGCTGGCGCCGGTGATCAGGACCTTGTCGGGGGTGCTCATTCCTGTGTACTCATGAACCACCTGGACCACCGCCGCCGGGGCATCGCTCGACCGACCAAAATGCGGTCATCAAGGAAATGCAATCGTACAGCGTTTGGATACCGCCGGCGGCTTGGCGGCACAAAATATGCTTGATTACTTCCTTGCATAATTGCAAGGGCTAACGGCGGATCCGCCGAATCGGGTGCGCATGGATGGGGCCTTTGCGCCGTTGGGCTGCTTGGGTTTCGGGGGTGACATGCCTGTTTGCTCTGCTCTGGCCTTTGACCACATGCACGCGGACGCCCGTCCGGCGCCGGCCCGGCTGGGACTGCCTGCGACTGAGCGATTCGTCATCGCGCTGGTCGGCCTCGCCTTCGAGGCCCGCATCGCCGCCGGCCCCGGCGTGTATGTCATCTGCCGCGACAAGCACGACGATCTCGCGCCCGTGCTCGACGTCGCGGTGCAGAAGGGCTGCCGCAACATCATCAGCTTCGGCGTCGCCGGCGGGCTCGCCCCGCACTTGCGCGCCGGCGACTGGATCGTGGCGTCGTCGGTGATCGACGCGCAGGACAGCCGCCCGACCGACCAGGCCTTGTCGCAGAAGATGCTGGCGATGATTCCCGGCGCCCGGCACGCGCCGATCGCAGGCGTCGACGCCGCGGTCACCGCCACCCACGACAAGCGCCGCATGCACAGCGAGACGGGCGCGGCCGTGGTCGACATGGAATCGCATCTGGTGGCGCGGCTTGCGGCCACGCATGGCCTGAGCTTCGCCGCCGCGCGCGTGGTCATCGATCCTGCCCACCGCGCCGTGCCGGCCGCGGCGCTCGCCGGCATGCGGCCCGACGGCCGCACCAATGTGCTGGCCGTAATGCGCGAACTGGTCGCGCGGCCCCGGCAGGTGACCGCCTTGCTGCGGCTCGCCGGCGACGCCTACGCGGCGCGCAGCGCGTTGCGACGAACCCGCCGCGCGCTCGGCGCCGGCTTCGGGCTGCTCGATATGGCGGAAGCTTAGACGCGCGAGATAAGCCGCAAGGCTGCGCGTCCCGTGCGATGATTCTGATTCAAATGTCGAAGAGTGCTATTCGCTGGCGCGCGCGTTAGCCGGCGCCTATTGCTGAATAAGTCTCTGTTCGAGGGTTTCGAGGTCCTGGAGTTCGACGAACTGGACCGCAAAACCACCCACGAAATGCCGCACAACGCGACCTACTATTCTTCCGACGGCCAACGGCGTGCCGATAGCGGGGCTGATGTCGGCAGAAACCGCCGCACCGGATATGGACATGTCGATGACGAAACATTGCAACCGGCTGTGGTCGGCCAAAATCAACATGGACCGAGGCTCTTTCGGAATAATGCGCTTGTGCCCCCTGCCGTCAGACGCGTCGTGATTTTTATTTTTTTCATACCACTCGATCTTCGCGGCGAGGCTGGCGCGCTCCTCATCGCTTGCGGCTATCGACATGACAAAACCGCGATCGAGGACGCGCATAATCGCCCCCTCGAGTTTCCCGAAATCATAGCAATGCGTGATGACCCGCTCGCCCAGCGCGCCATTCACCGGGACGACAAGCGTCATTCCGTGCAATGAAATGTCGACGATCCGGCAGGCGAATTCCCGTCGATTGCCGCGCGTGTCACGTCTGTTTGCCAGGGCATATCGTCCGGCGATGCTGACAATAATACGGGGATCGCGACGCCGTTCGACGACCACGATGTCATCATCGCCATGCCTGGCTTGAATTTCCGGCATTTGCCGATCTCGCGGAGCCCATTCGTCCGCGGACAATAATTTTTGCACGTTAAGGATATATTAATCAGGCGCAGGGGCCGTTGTTAACGTGAAGAAACTTAGTCGCCTACAATTTTGGCGCGACAGTAACCATGCACGAGCGCTTTGCCGCCTGGAAAGGCCCCTGGTGGCACGGCGTTCCGCGCCTTTGCCCCATACAGATCAGGCGAGACAGAGCCCTACTCCGCCGCTTCCATCTGCGGCGGTTCGGCCTTTTCGACCTTGGCGGCGCAGAACTTGAACTCCGGGATCTTGCCGAAGGGATCGAGCGCCGGGTTGGTCAGGATGTTCGCCGCCGCTTCGACGTAAGCAAACGGGATGAACACCACGCCGTCCGGCACGGCGTCGTCCTGGCGCGAGTTCAGCAGCACCGTGCCGCGGCGCGTGGTGACGCGCACCATGTCGCCCGGCTGGATGCCGAGCCGTTGAATCGTGCCGCGCGACAGCTGCGCGATCGCCGCCGGCTCCAGCGCGTCGAGCACCTGCGTGCGGCGCGTCATCGAGCCGGTGTGCCAATGCTCGAGCTGGCGGCCGGTCGAGAGGATGAACGGATAGTCGTGATCCGGCACCTCGTTCGGCGGCTGCAGTTTGGTGGCGATCAGCTTGGCGAAGCCGCCCGGACGCGGGAAGCCGTCCTCGAACACCACGTCGCGGCCCGGAATGTCCGGCCCGGCGGTCGGATAGGTGACGGCGTGTTCGCGTTCGACGCGCTCCCACGAGATGTTGGCGAGCGCCGGCATCATCGACGCCATCTCGGTGAACACTTCACCAACGTGCTTGTAATTCCAGCCGCAGCCCATGCGGTTGGCGATCTCCTGGATGATCCACAGGTCCTGGCGCGTGTCGCCCGGCAGCGGCAGCGCCTGGCGGCCCATCTGCACCTGACGGTTGGTGTTGGTGACGGTGCCGTCCTTCTCCGGCCAGCCGGACGCCGGCAGCACGACGTCGGCGTAGACGGCGGTCTCGGTGAGGAACAGGTCCTGCACCACGAGATGCTCGAGGTGCGCCAAGGCCTCGCGCGCGTGGTTCAAGTCGGGGTCGGACATCGCCGGGTTCTCACCCTCGATGTACATGCCCTTGATCTCGTCGGCATGCACCGCGTCCATGATCTCGACCACGGTCTTGCCGCGCTTGGGATCGAGCTTGACGCCCCACTTGGCTTCGTACTGCGCGCGGATCTCCGGGTTCTCGACCGACTTGTAGTCGGGGAAGAACATCGGGATCAGGCCGGCGTCGGAGGCGCCTTGCACGTTGTTCTGGCCGCGCAGCGGATGCAGGCCCGTGCCGGGACGGCCGATCTGGCCGGTGATGAGCGCGAGCGCGATCAGGCAGCGCGCATTGTCGGTGCCGTGAGTGTGCTGCGACACGCCCATGCCCCAGAAGATGATCGAACTTTCGGCCCGCGCGTAGGCGCGCGCCACCTCGCGCAGCGTCTCGGCCTCGATGCCGCAGATCGGCGCCATCTCCTCCGGCGTGAAGTCCTTGATGTTTTCCGCCCACGCGTCGAAGCCTTCGACGTAGGTCTGAATGTATTGCTGGTCGTACAGCTTCTCGGTGACGATGACGTTCAACATGGCGTTGAGCATCGCCACGTCGGTGCCGTTCTTGAACTGCATCATCTTCCAGGCGTGTCGCTTCATGGCGGTGCCGCGCGGGTCCATGACGACCAGCTTGGCGCCGCGCTTGGCGGCCTGCTTGAAGAAGGTCGCCGCGACCGGATGGTTCTCGGTCGGGTTGGCGCCGATGACGATGATCAGCTCCGAGTTCTTCACCTCGTTGAAAGTCGCGGTGACGGCGGCCGAGCCAACGCCTTCCAAGAGCGCCGACACCGACGAGGCGTGGCACAGCCGCGTGCAGTGGTCGACGTTGTTGGTGCCGAAACCGGTGCGCACCAGCTTCTGGAACAGATAAGCCTCTTCGTTCGAGCCCTTGGCCGAACCGAAGCCGGCGAGCGCCTGCGGTCCGTCGCGGTCGCGAATCTTCTTGAGGCCGTTGGCGGCGCGGTCGAGCGCCTCCTCCCAGGTGGCTTCGCGGAAATGCGTCCACGGGTTCGACGGATCGATGAACTCGTGCGGCACTTTTGGCGTGTTGTCCTTGCGGATCATCGGCTTCAGCAAGCGTTGCGGATTGTGCACGTAGTCGAAGCCGAAGCGGCCCTTCACGCACAGCCGGTTCTGGTTGGCCGGGCCGTTCTTGCCGGTGACGGCGACGATCTTGTCGTCCTTGATCTGGTAGGTGAGCTGGCAGCCGACGCCGCAATAGGGGCAGACGCTGTCGACCGTGCGGTCGGGCTTGCCGAGATAGACGTTGTGCTCGTCGACCATGGTCGATGGCATCAGCGCGCCGGTCGGGCAGGCTTGCACGCACTCGCCGCAGGCGACGCAGGTCGAGGCGCCCATCGGATCGTCGAAGTCGAACACGA
>CAYJPU010000006.1:27192-49877 GCA_964372105.1 uncultured Undibacter sp. | reverse complement strand
CATGATGTCGCCGCTGCGCCCGGTCGAGTTCATCGCCGCGCTGATGATCATGAGCGTCATCCGTCTCGCGATCGGCATGATCCCGGTGACGCTGCTGGCGATCCTGTTCTTCGATTTCAATCTGTGGGCGTTCGGCTTCGCGCTGGCGGCGTTCTTCGTCAATCTGCTGCTGACGAGCTGGTCGATCGGCATCTTCGTGTCGGGCGTGCTGCTGCGCAACGGCATGGGCGCGGAGAGCCTCGCCTGGACCATCATGTTTCTGTTTCTGCCGCTCACCTGCGTCTACTACCCGGTGGCGGTATTGCCGTATTGGCTGCAATACGTCGCCTGGGCCTTGCCGCCGACCTACGTGTTCGAGGGCATGCGCGCGCTCCTGATCGACCACGTGTTCCGCGCCGACCTGATGCTCTTGGCGTTCGCCTTTAACGTGGCCTTGTTCGCAGCCGCATCATTCGCATTCATGAAGCTTTTGCAGAGCGCGCGCGAGCACGGCTCGCTGCTGCAGACCGGCGAATAGGAAAATAGTTCTTTATTTTCAATAATTTATTGCACCCGGTCGCGTTGTAAACCGGACTCGAACGACTTATCTCTATGTTGACGCTATGACAGAAAAACGACAGGGTGCTGCGGTGCAAAAAAGGCCGGGGCTTGAACCAATACCAATTGGTGAATTCGACGGGGCAGCGACGCTGCCCGGCGACAGCGGGCTGTTGCTCGCGACGCCGATGTATTGGCTCTACGAGATGGGTCACGCCGCGCTCAATCCGGCGCGCGCCTTGGCCGACGCCACCCGCCTGTTCTACAAAAACCCCGCCAACCCGCTCACGCACACGACCTACGGCAAGTCGATAGCCGCGGCAGCGGAGTTGTTCGAGCGCTCGACGCGCCGTTACAGCCGCCCGGAATGGCTGATCGACACCACCACGGTCGGCGGTGAGCGCGTGCCGGTGCACGTCACGACCGTGTGGGAGCGGCCGTTCTGCCGGCTCTTGCATTTCGAGCGCGCCTTTCAGCGCGCGCCGCGCCGGCCGCAGCCGAAGCTTCTGCTGGTCGCGCCGATGTCCGGCCATTATGCCACGCTGCTGCGCGGCACGGTCGAGGCCTTCCTGCCCAATCACGACGTCTACATCACCGACTGGCGCAACGCGCAGTCCGTGCCGCTGGCCGAAGGCCGCTTCGATCTCGACGACTACATCGATTACATCATGTCGATGCTGCATCTGTTGGGCGGCGACGCGCATGTGATCGCGGTCTGCCAGCCGTCGGTGCCGGTGATGGCGGCGGTGGCGGTGATGGAGGCCGACAACGATCCCTATGCGCCGCGTTCGATGATCCTGATGGGCGGCCCGATCGACACGCGCATCAACCCGACCGCGGTCAACAGAATGGCGACCACGCGCGACCTCGACTGGTTCCGCAGCCACGTCATCACCAAGGTGCCGTTCCCGCACCCCGGCGTCATGCGCGACGTCTATCCGGGTTTCCTGCAGTTGCACGGCTTCATGAGCATGAACCTCGACCGCCACATCGAGGCGCACCACAGCCTGTTCAACCATCTGGTGAAGGGCGACGGCGATTCCGCGCAGAAGCACCGCGAGTTCTACGACGAGTATCTCGCGGTCATGGACTTGTCGGCCGAATTCTATCTGCAGACGGTCGACACCGTATTCATCCGCCATGCGCTGCCGAAGGGTCAGATGACGCATCGCGGCCGGCGCATCGATCTGGCGGCGGTCACGCGCACCGCCTTGATGACGGTCGAAGGCGAGCACGACGACATCTCCGCGGTCGGTCAGACCAAGGCGGCGCACGACCTGTGCGTCAACCTGTCGGACGATCTGAAGGCGCACTACGTGCAGCCGGCCGTCGGCCATTACGGCGTGTTCAACGGCTCGCGTTTCCGCGCCGAGATCGCGCCGCGCATCTCCGACTTCGTGCTGTCGAACAATGGCGACCGCGGCACGCGCCGGCCCAACGGCAACGGCGCCAAGCACTGAACCAAGCACTGATCTGAGAATCGTGGCACACTGCCGGCTCCGGCCGAATCGGAGCCGATGACCGCCAAAGCTCTGCCGATGTCGCTGCGCAAACTGTTCCAGATCCGCGGGCCGGCCGAATCTTCGGCCATCACCGTCACATTCCAGAATGAAATTTATGACGTGCGCCTGCGCCGCAACCGGCAGGCGCGGCGGTATACGTTGCGCATTCATGCCGCCACGCGCGAGGTCGTGCTGACGATGCCGCCGCGCGGCAGCGTCAAGCAGGCAGCTGAGTTCGCGCACAAGCACGGCGCTTGGATCGCGGCGCGGCTGGCGCGGCTGCCGCAGGCCGCGCCGTTCACGCATGGCGCCGTGGTGCCGCTGCGCGGCGTCGAGCATCGCATCGAGCATCGCCGCGGCGCCCGTGGCACGGTCTGGGTCGAGTGCGGCGACGACGGCGCCAGCATGCTGTGCGTCGCCGGCGGCGAGGCGCATGTCGCGCGCCGCGTGCGCGACTTCCTCAAGCGTGAGGCCAAGCGCGAACTGGAGGCCGCGAGCAAGCTCGCCGCCGCATCGCTCGGCGTCACCGTGGTCCGCGTGTCGGTCCGCGATCAGGCGAGCCGCTGGGGCTCGTGCTCGACCACCGGCGTCTTGTCGTATTCATGGCGGCTGATCCTGGCGCCGCCCTTCGTGCTGGAATATCTCGCCGCCCACGAGGTCGCGCACCTCGTCGAGATGAACCACTCGCGTCGGTTCTGGCGCGTGGTCGAGCGCGTTTGCCCACATATGGCGCGCGCCAAGACCTGGCTCGATTCCCACGGGGCTGAATTGCACCGTTATGGCTTGCAGCACGACGCGCGCTGATAGATAAGGCCTTTTTGGAATCCATCCGCCATGCTGCGTCCCGGCACTTTTGCGCTCACGGCTTTGTTGGCGGGCCTGAGCGCCTTCGGGCCGCTGACCATCGACATGTATCTGCCGTCGATGCCGGACATCGCGCGGTCGCTGTCCGCGACGCCGGGGCAGGTGCAGTTTACGATTTCCGCCTATCTCATCGGCCTCGCCTCCGGCCAGATCGTCTTTGGCCCGGTGTCGGACCGCTTCGGCCGCAAGCCGGTGCTGCTCGGGGCGCTCGCGATCTACAGCCTGGCCGGGCTGGCCTGCGCGCTGGCAGCGTCCGTCGACCTGCTGGTGACGGCGCGGGTGTTTCAGGCGCTCGGCGCATCCGGCCTGCTGGTCATCACGCGGGCCGTCGTGCGCGACCTTTACACCGGCGCGCGCGCCGGCCGTGAACTGTCGCTGATCGCGTCGGTGATGGCGCTCGGCCCGGTGCTGGCGCCGGCCCTCGGCGGCGTCCTGCAGGAGGCGTTCGGCTGGCGCTCGGTGTTTCTGGCGCTGCTCGCGATGGGGCTGATCGGGGCGGCCGTCGTTGCATTGCTGCTGCCGGAAACCCTGCGCCAGCGCGACAGCGCGTTCTCGCTGATGTCGATGCTGCGATCGTTCGGCGTGCTGCTGCGCCATCCGGCCTATCTCGCCTATCTCGGTCTCGCGACCTTCAGCTACGCCGGCCTGTTCGTCTGGATCACCAGCGCGGCCTTCGTGTTGCAGGATCTGTACGGGCTGACGCCGTTCCGCTTCGGCGTCGTGTTCGCGCTCGCCGCGCTCGGCTATATGGCGGGCTCGACCTTCGCCGCGCGCATGGTGACGCGCTTCGGCCTCGACGGCATCATCGGCCTCGGCAGCGGCGCGCTCGTCGCCGGCGGCTTGGGCATGCTGGCTGCGCTGGCGTTCCTGCCGAGTTCGGCCTTCGTCCTGGTGCTCGCCGTTGCGGTCTATACCGCCGGCCTCGGCATGGTGCTGGCGCAATCGATCGCCGGTTCGCTGTCGCCGTTTCCGGAGCGCGCCGGCGCTGCGTCCTCGCTGTTCGGCTTCGTTCAGCAGAGCGCCGCCGCCGGCGGCGGCGTACTGATCGGATGGCTGATGGGGCACAGCGCCTGGCCGGTCGCCATCATGGTGGCGACGATGGGCGTTGTGACATTTGCGTTGTGGCTGGCGACGCGCTCGATCCGGCGCAAGGCCGTCAAGTTCTAGCGGCGGCCGAACAGGTTGTTGAGCAGATAGCCGTCGAGGCTGGCGCCGTCGCGCACGGGCGGCGCCTGGCCGACGGTTGATGCCGGCTGCGGCGCGGGCGCTGCATTGCCGCCGCCGCCGAACAGACCCGAGAACAATCCGCCGCCAGCCGAGCCGCTGCCGGGCAGGCTGGCGACCGGCACGCCCTGATGCGCGCCGCGCATGAAGCGGCTCCAGATCTCCACCGGCATGCCGCCGCCGGTCACCTTCTTGGTCGGCGAGCCGTCGTCGTTGCCGAGCCAGACGCCGGTGACGAGCTTCGACGTGTAGCCGATGAACCAGGCGTCGCGGAAATCCTGGCTGGTGCCGGTCTTGCCGGCGGCCGGCCAGCCGGGCAGCGCGGCCTTGTGCGCGGTGCCGATCGTCAGCGTCTCCTGCATCATGGCGTTCATCATCGCCACGTAGCGCGCTTCGATGATACGGCCGAGCTGCTGACCGCTGCGGGTATAGAGCACCTTGCCGTTGCTGGCGGTGATGCGCTCGATGACGTGCGGCATCACGGCGTAGCCGCCGTTGGCAAAGGCGGCGTAGGCGCCGACCAGCTCTAACATCGACACTTCCGAGGTGCCGAGCGCGATCGAGGCGTTCGGCTCGAGCTTCGAGGCGATGCCAAGCCGGTGCGCGGTGCGGATCACCGCCATTGGCGTCATCTCCAGCGTCAGCCGTACCGACACGGTGTTGAGCGACATCGCCAGCGCCTTGGTCAGCGTCACCGGGCCGAAATACTCGCGGCTGTAGTTCTCCGGCTGCCAGTCCTTGACCTTGATGGGGCGGTCTTCGCGCACGGTATCGGGCGTCAGGCCGCGTTCGAGCGCGGTCAGATAGACGAAGGCCTTGAAGGCCGAGCCCGGCTGGCGCTTGGCGGCGACCGCGCGGTTGAACTGGCTGTCAGCGTAACTGCGGCCGCCGACCATGGCGCGCACCGCGCCGGTCGGCGTCATCGCCACCAGCGCGCCTTGTCCGACGCCGGCCTTGTCGCCCTTGGCCGCCAGCTCGTCCGTCAGCGACTTCTCGGCATTGGCCTGCAGCGCGCCGTCGATGGATGTCTGCACGACGACGTCTTCCTCGACATGGCCGAGCACGTCGTTGAGCACGTCCATCACCCAGTCGGCGACGTAATTGATCGAGCCGTTGCCGGCCTGCGCGACGATCTTCGGCGGCCTGGCCAGCGCCGTTTTCTCGCTGGCGCGGTTGATGTAGCCGAGCTCGGCCATGGCGGCGAGCACGATCTTGGCGCGCTGCTCGGCGGCGTCGAAGTTACGCGTCGGCGCCAGACGCGACGGCGACTTCACCAGGCCCGCTAGCAGCGCCGCTTCGGCGAGGCCGATGTTCTTCGCGGACTTGCCGAAGTAGCGCTGCGAAGCCTGCTCGATGCCGTAAGAGCCGGCGCCGAAATAGACGCGGTTCAGGTACAGTTCGAGGATCTGCGTCTTGGAGAACTTGCGCTCCAGCCACAGCGCCAGCAGCACCTCCTGCATCTTGCGGGTGATGGTGCGCTCTTGCGTCAGAAACAGGTTCTTGGCGAGTTGCTGCGTGATGGTGGAGCCGCCTTGCGCCACGCCGCGATGCAGAACGTTGGCGACCAGCGCGCGCCCGATGCCCATCGGGTCGACGCCGTAATGCTCGTGGAAGCGCCGGTCCTCGATCGCGATGAAGGCGCGCGGCACGTAGGCCGGCATTTCCCGCAGCGCCAGCGGCGCCCCGGCGAGATCGCCCCGGCGCGCCAGTGGACGGCCTTCAAAGTCGACGACCTGAATCGACGGCGGCCGCTTCGGAATTTCCAGTGACTGGATCGGTGGCAGATGTGCGCCGACATAGAGCACGGCGCCGACCGCGCCGATGACCAGCCACAGGCCGAGCACCAGGCTCCAGTAGACCATGCGGCCGAGCAGTGAGCGCGCGCTGCGGCTCGGCTTCTTTTTGGATTTCTTGCGCCGCGGCGACGGCCTGCCGCCGCCGGCCGGCCGGTCGGCCGCGGCGACGCGCATGTCCGGCGAGCTGTCGAAGACCGGCTCCCGGCGTCCGCCCGATTGTCCTCGTCCCGACGCCATACGCGACCCACAAACAACCGGCGGCAGGCACGCGCCACCGGTCCCCGAAGGTACGCTAGAGGGCGCGGTTTAAGGCGGTGTTAAATCTGGATTTCACGTGAGATGTCATGGTCTTGACCCGATGAGCCGAATCGCGTGTCCGCCGGTGCGGCCGGCCTTGTGCCGTGACCTGGATCAAGCGCCTTGCGGCGAGCCATTAATATGCTGTTCCGCACTCTCAGGTATGGACCTGCAATGGACGCTTCGAACAACGCTCCCCCGCGCTTGAAGATCAGGCGCGTCAATCTCGACACCGGCCGTGAAAACGTGGTGGTGCTGTCGCGGCGCTCGCAGGCGTTGCGGGGCGACGTCTTCCGCGGCTTCAGCCGGGTCGAGCTGCGCGCCGGCGACAGGGAGTTGCTGGCGACGCTGCTGCTGACCGACGACGGCATGGTCGGCATCGATGAACTGGGCATGTCGGACCCCGCCTTCCGCCGCTTCGCCCAGCCGGTCGGCAGCTTGGTGTCGGTGAAGCCGGCGACGCCGCCCGAAAGCCTCGACTACGTGCGCTCGAAGATCCAGGGCCATTCGTTGAAGCCGGCCGAGATCAGCGCCATCATCGACGACATTACGCACTACCGCTACTCCGACATGGAGGTCGCGGCCTTCCTGATCTCCTCGGCGAGCTTCATGACCAGCAGCGAACTGCTGGCGCTGGCGCGCGCCATGGCCGAGGCCGGCACCCAGCTCAAATGGGAGCGGCCGATGGTGGTGGACAAGCACTGCATCGGCGGCATCCCCGGCAACCGCACCTCGATGGTTGTGGTGCCGATCGTGGCGGCGCACGGGCTGATGATTCCGAAGACATCCTCGCGCGCGATCACCTCGCCGGCCGGCACCGCCGACACGATGGAGGTGCTGGCGCGGGTCGATCTCGGCGTCGACGAGATGCGCGAGGTGGTGAACGCCTGTCACGGCTGTCTGGTGTGGGGCGGGCACGTGAACCTGTCGCCGGCCGACGACATCCTGATCTCGGTGGAGCGGCCGCTCAGCCTCGACACGCGCGAGCAGATGGTGGCGTCGATCATGTCGAAGAAGCTCGCCGCCGGCTCCACGCATCTCTTGATCGATTTGCCGGTCGGGCCTTCGGCCAAGCTCACCACCGCCATGGAGGCGATGCGGCTGCGCAAGCTGTTCGAGTTCGTCGGCGACCATTTCGGCATCGCGGTGGAGGTGATCACCACCGACGGCCGGCAGCCGATCGGCAACGGCATTGGCCCGGTGCTGGAGGCGCAGGACGTGATGGCGGTGCTGGCGAACGATCCCGCCGCGCCCAACGACCTGCGCGAGAAGTCGCTGCGGCTCGCCGCCCACCTCATCGACTACGATCCGGAGATGCGCGGCGGCAAGGGCTATGCGCGCGCGCGCGAGTTGCTCGAGAGCGGCGCCGCGCTCAGGCAGATGCAGAAGATCATCGACGCGCAGGGGCCGTCCAGCTGCGCCGCTGAGTTGGGCCCGCTCACCGTCGACATCGCCGCCGAGCGCGACGGGGTGGTGGAGGGCATCGACTGCCTGCGGCTCAACCGGCTGGCGCGCACCGCCGGCGCGCCAATCGACAAGGGCGCGGGCATCAGGCTGTTCAAGAAGATAGGCGACCACGTCGAGCAGGGCGAGCCGCTCTATCGCATCCACGCCGTCGACGTCGCGGAGTTCGACCTGGCGCGCGCCGGCGCCAAGATGGATGCCGGTTATCGGGTCGCCGCCCCCGGTGAAGACGAGCAAACGCCGTGAGCGGCGCGGTCCTTCAAAGTCTGACCGAGGGTGCGGCTGATGCGGCCCGCCTGGCGAAGCTGATCGGCGTGCCGATCCACGTCATCGACGTCCATCGTTTTCCCGACGGCGAATTGCGAGTCACGGTCGGGCCGCCGGCCGCGACGACGATTCTGTACATGCCGCTCAACCGCCCGAACGACAAGCTTGTGGTGCTGTTGTTCGCGGCCGAGGCGCTGCGGCGCGGCGGCGCCAAACGACTGGTGCTGGTCGCGCCTTATCTCTGCTACATGCGGCAGGACAAAGCGTTTCACGACGGCGAGGCGATCAGCCAGAAGGCCATCGGCAGATTGTTGGCCGCGACGGTCGATCGCGTCGTGACCATCGACGCGCACCTGCATCGCACGCACGATATCCGCGAGGTGTTTCCGGGCATCGAGGCCGAGGACCTCTCGGCGATGCCGGCCATCGCCGACGCCCTGAGCGGCATCGATAGTCGCACGGTCGTCGTCGGTCCCGACGAAGAGTCCGAACCGTGGGTGCGCGATCTCGCCGGGCGTTTGGGTCTGGCCCACGCCGTCGGCCGCAAGACGCGCGCGGGCGACCGCTCGGTGCAGATCAGTTTCGCCGCGCCGGGCCTGTTCAAGGGCCGGCCGGCGCTGCTGGTCGACGACATCGTGTCGTCCGGCGGCACGCTCACCGTCTGCGCGCGGGCGTTGGCCGCGGCGGGGGCAAGCGAAGTCGACGCCGTCGTCACGCATGCGTTATTCCCGCCGGAGATGGCGCAGGATTTCGCGCGCGCCGGCATCGACTCGATTCGCTCGACTTCGAGCGTGCAGCATCCGAGCAACGCCATCGCGCTCGATGAGGTGCTGGCGGTGGCGTTGAGCCAGGAGGTCGCGCGATGACCATAACTCTGCGCTTCTGCGGTGCCTCGCGCACCGTCACTGGCTCCTCTTATCTCTTCGAGACACGGGCCGGGCGCCTGCTGGTCGATTGCGGCCTTTTCCAGGGGCCGAAGACCCTGAAGGCGCTGAACTACGGCAATTTTCCGTTCCGCCCCGCCGACATCGACGCGGTGCTGCTGACGCACGCGCATATCGATCATAGCGGCCTGCTACCAAAGCTGACGCGCGAAGGCTTCCGCGGTCCGATCTATGCGACACGCGGCACCGTCGATCTCTGCTCCTTCATGCTGCCGGACGCGGGCAGCATCCAGGAATCGGAAGTCGCGGCGTTAAACCGCCGCAACGCCGCGCGCGGCCGCGCGGAAGTCGCGCCGATCTATACTAAAGCCGATGCGGCGGCGACGCTCTCGGCTTTCCGAGCGGTCGAGTACATGGCCTGGACGCACGTGATGGAAGGCGTTCGTGCGCGCTATTGGAATGCCGGTCATCTGCTCGGCTCTGCCTCGATCGAAGTCGAATTCGCGGGGGAGGGAATGAAAGGGGAGCCCCTGCGCGTGCTGTTGTCCGGCGACATTGGCCCGGACAGCAAGATGCTGCAGCCCGATCCAGACGCGCCGACCGGATTTGATTACGTCATCTGCGAGTCAACTTATGGCGCCGTTGATCGCCCAATGGTGACGGCGCAAAGCCGCCGACAGCATCTCGCCGCGGAAGTCAAGGACGCGCACAAGGCCGGCGGCGCGCTGCTCATTCCTGCCTTCGCGGTCGAGCGCACGCAAGAGCTGATCGTCGATCTGGTCGATCTGATGGAACGCGGCGAGATCCCGACGGCGACGATCTTTCTCGATTCGCCGCTCGCCATCCGCGCGACCGAAGTATTTCGGCAGCACACCGAGTGCCTTGAATCCGACGTGGACGTCGATCGGCTGTTGTCGTCGCCGCATTTGCGATTCACCGAGACCGTGGACGAAAGCAAGTCGATCGCGAAGTTATCGGGCTTCCATATCATCATCGCCGCCAGCGGCATGTGCGATGCCGGCCGCATTCGTCATCATCTCAAACGCTGGTTGTGGCGGCGCCAGGCGACCGTCTTGCTCACCGGCTTCCAGGCCCAGGGTACGCTCGGTCGCTTCCTCGACGAAGGCGCCAAGATGGTCCGCATCCAGGGCGAGGAGATCAAGGTCGCGGCTCGCATCCGTTGCATTGACGACTATTCCGGTCACGCCGACGGCCCCGAACTGGCGCGCTGGATCGCGGCGCGCCGCCCGATCAAACGCGGCGTGTTTCTGCAGCATGGTGAAGAGCTGGCGCTCAAAGGCCTTTCCGAACGCATCGCCGAGCGCACGGTGCCGGCGGCGCAGGTGTTCATCCCGGTCCTCGACGACGTCTATGAGTTGACCACGGCGGCGCCGACGCCGATCGACGGCACGCGCCGCCGGCGGCTGGCGCCGGAAGCGGTGGTGGCGCTCGACTGGCACAACGACATGTCGCGGCTGATCCTCGACATCAACGCGGCGGTCGAGGCCGCCGCCGACGACCGCGCCCGCGGCGTCATCATCCGCCGGCTGAAACGGGCGCTCGACGAGAAGGCGTGATCAGGCCGAGGCGCCGGCTTTAGGCTCGGGCGAGGCGAACAGCGCGATCAAGGCCCGCTTGATGGCGGCCTGCCGGGTCGGCGAGGTGATCTGCGCGCCCATCAGGTCGGTCACATAGAACACGTCCACCACCCGCTCGCCGAAGGTGGCGACATGGGCGGAGGCGATGTTGAGGTTGAGCTTGGACAGCGTCGCGGTCAACTCGTACAGCAGGCCGGTGCGGTCGAGCCCGGTGACCTCGACCATCGTATAGCGATGGGACCACTGGTTGTTGATGGTGACCGACGGCGTAACAGCGAAGGCGCGAATGCGGCCCTTCGGCACAGCGCGCTTGCTGACTATGTCGGGCAGCCGCAACGTGCCGCGCAACGCTTTCTCGATCGAATCGGCAATACGGTTGGCGCGGCGCTGTTCGTCTTCGTCGCGCTCGAACTCGCGCGACAGCGAAATGGTGTCGAGCGCGCGGCCGTCGGTGGTGGTGTAGATCTGCGCGTCGACGATGTTGGCGCCGGCCATGGCGCAGGCGCCGGCGATGATCGACAGCAGCCAGGGATGGTCGGGCGCCAGCACGGTGAGCTCGGTCACCGCGCGGTTGGTGTCGAAGCCCGTCATGGTGGCGAGCGTCTTGGCGGCCTGCTCGGTGGCGCGCACGAAACGCGCGTGCTCGATCTTGTGCGGCAAGTCGACCTTCAGCCAGTAGGCCGGGTAGTGCTTGGCGATATAGGACTCGATCCTGTCCTTCGGCCAGTCCTTCAGGGCTTCGCGCAATTCGGTCTGCGCCATGGCGACGCGCTGCGCGCGGTTGACCTCCGAGAAGCCGCCGGTCAGCACCGGCTCGGTCTCGTAATAGAGCGTGCGGATGAGCTGCGCCTTCCAGCCGTTCCACACGCCGGGACCGACCGCCTTGATGTCGGCGGTGGTGAGCAGGGTCAAAAGCTTCAGCCGTTCGGCCGACTGCACCACGGCGGCGAAGTTCTCGATGGTCTTGCGGTCGGACAGGTCGCGCGACTGCGCCACGCTCGACATGACCAGATGCTGTTCGATCAGCCAAGCCACCGTCTCGGTGTCGGCGGCGGAGAAGCCGAGCCGCAGGCAGAAGCGGCGCGCGACGCGGGCGCCGGCGATAGAGTGGTCTTCCGGCCGGCCCTTGGCGATGTCGTGCAGGAACAGCGCGACGTAGAGCACCGTGCGGTTCGACGGCAGGATCTTGTGAATCAACTCGTTGGCGAGCGGCATCTCGTTGTTGCCGCCGCGCTCGATCTCGGCCAGCACGCCGATGCAGCGCAACAGGTGCTCGTCCACCGTGTAGTGGTGGTACATGTTGAACTGCATCATCGCGACGATCTTGCCGAACGCCGGCACGAAGCGGCCGAGCACGCCGGCCTCGTTCATGCGCCGCAACACGGTCTCGGGATCGTTCTTGGAGGTCAGAATTTCGAGGAAGAGCTCGTTGGCCTCCTCGCTCTCGCGCAATTCGGGGCCGATGAGATTGAGCGAGCGCGTCATCGCCCGCATGGCGTCGGGGTGGAAGGCGAGATTGTGCTTCTGCGCCAGGTGGAAGATGCGGATGATATTGACCGGGTCGCGCTCGAACACGTTGGCGCGCGCGCACAGGATGCGGTTGTTCTCGACGATGAAGTCCTTGGTGCCGGGAAGCTCCTTGCGCTTCACCGGACGCAGCCTGGCCATCACGCGGCTCAGCACCGGCACGCTCTTGGCGTGGCTGTCTTCCAGCTCGGCGCATAAAATGGCGGTCAGGTCGCCGACATCCTTGGCGACCAGAAAGTAGTGCTTCATGAAGCGCTCGACATCCTGCTGGCCGGGATGCTCGGTGTAGCCGAGCCGCACCGCGATCTCGCGCTGGATGTCGAACGACACGCGTTCCTCGGCGCGGCCGGTGACGAAGTGCAGGTGGCAGCGCACCGACCAGAGGAAGTCCTCGCAGCGGCGGAACAGCGCGTATTCCTGCTTGTCGAACACGCCGCGTTCGATCAGCTCTTCGGCGTCGTGCACGCGGTAGACGTACTTTGCGATCCAGAACAGCGTATGCAGGTCGCGCAAGCCGCCTTTGCCGTCCTTCACGTTCGGCTCGACCAGATAGCGCGACTGGCCGCCGCGGCGGTGGCGTTCCTCGCGCTCGGCGAGCTTGGCGGCGACGAACTCGGCCGCGGTGTTGCGCACCACGTTATTATCGAAGCGGGTCACCAGTTCGTCGAACAGCGAACGGTCGCCGAGCAGAAAGCGCGATTCCAGAACGGCGGTGCGGATGGTCATGTCCGCCTTGGACTGGCGGATGCATTCGTCGACCGAGCGGGTGGCGTGGCCGACCTTCAGGCCGGTGTCCCACAGGCAATAGAGGATCGCTTCCGCGATCGATTCGCCCCAGGCGGTCTGCTTGTAGGGCAGCAGGAACAACAGGTCGATGTCGGAGCCGGGCGCCAGCAGCCCGCGGCCATAGCCGCCGGTGGCGATGATCGCCATGTGCTCGGACTCGGACGGGTTCTGCGACGGATAGAGATGCTGGCGGGCGAACTCGTACAAGATGCGGATGATCTCGTCCTGCATCTCGCACAGGCGCTCGGCGCAGCGGCGGCCGTGGCGGTCCTTGAGCAGCATCTGCTCGGCCTTGGCGCGGCCTTCGACGAGCGCGGCCTTCAGCCGCTGCGCCAGGGCGGTGCGCAGCTCGCGTTCGCCGCCGCCATGGGCGGCCGCGAGCTTCTCGAGATCGGCTGTGACGGCGCGGGAATCGATCAGATCGCTCGCCGCCCGCGGGGCGGGCTCGGCGGTTGCCTGCGGGTCGCGATCGAGGGCGAGGGAAGCCATGGCGCGAACCGGGATAGCGGAGACAGGCGCTCAAGTCACCGCTTGCGTGCAAAGATAATTGCGAATGAACGCGGCTCACCCATTTTGGAAGAATTTTCCCTTCAGGTGGGGAAAACAACCACATTGCAGTGCAAAAACAGCTGCCCTGGCCTATCGATTAGTAGGAAATTTGCGCAGCGGCGGCGGGGTGACAAAGCCGCAACCCGCGGTAAGCTCGCGGCAGAGACAAAAGAAACGGAGGAATCGATGCGTAGTTTCCAGGTGTGCCGCTGCGGCGAGCCGATGCAGTTCGCCGAGACCGCCAATCCGAAGCCGACCGGCAGCGAGGTGCTGCTGAAGGTGCTGGCGGCCGGCGTCTGCCACAGCGATCTGCACATCTGGGAGGGCTATTACGAGCTCGGCGGCGGCAAGCGGCTGCAGCTTCTCGATCGCGGCGTGAAGCTGCCGCTCACCATGGGCCACGAGAACGTCGGCGAGGTGGTTGCGGTCGGCCCGCGCGCCCGCGGCGTCAAGGTCGGCGATAAGCGGCTGGTTTATCCCTGGATCGGTTGCGGCACCTGCGCGGTGTGCAAGCGCGGCGAGGACCAGCTCTGCCCGGCGCCGCGTTTCCTCGGCGTCTACCGCGACGGCGGCTATGCCACCCACCTGATGGTGCCGCACGCGAAGTATCTCTTGCCCTTCGGCAAGGCCATGAAGCCGGAGCAGGCGGCGCCGCTGGCTTGCTCGGGCCTCACCGCCTATGGCGCGCTGAAGAAGCTCGGCGACCTCGTCAAGCGCGAACCGGTGGTGGTGATCGGCGCCGGTGGCCTCGGCCTGATGTGCATCGCCATTCTCAAGCTAATGAAGGGCAAGGGCGCCATCGTGGTCGACATCGATGCCGGCAAGCGCGAAGCCGCCAAGAAGGCCGGCGCGCTCGCGACCATCGACGGCCGGGCGCCGGACGCGCTGGCGCAGCTCAAGGCGGCGTGCGGCGGCTCGGTGTGGGCGGTGATCGATTTCGTCGGTTCCGCCGACACCGCGCGGCTCGGCGTCGACAGCCTGGTGAAGGGCGGCAAGCTGATCATGGTCGGCCTGTTCGGCGGCGACATCACGTTGCCGCTGCCGTTCTTTCCGATGCGCGCCATGACGATCCAGGGTTCCTACACCGGCAGCCTGAAGGAGCTGAGCGAACTGCTGAAGCTGGTCGGCAACCGCAGCCTGCCCTTGGTGCCGACCAAGACTCAGCCGCTCGAGGACGCGCAGACCATCATCAACGAGCTCAAGGCCGGCAAGGTGGTCGGCCGCCGGGTGCTGACGCCGGTTTAATCTCTCCCCTGAAAGGGGAGGAATAAGAAGGAGCAGCATTGTGGACGCCAACGAACTGCGGGCCATGCAGGCGCCGATCAAGGAGCGTTACAAGAGCGATCCGCAAGCGGCTATGATCACCTTGCGGGCGAAGGGGACGCTCGACGACGCCAATATCGCCTGCAAGCTGGAAACCGGCCGCGCGCTCGCGGTTGCCGGCCTGCATCCGGCGACCGGCGGCTCCGGGCTCGAACTGTGTTCGGGCGATATGCTGCTGGAAGCGCTGGTGGCCTGCGCCGGGGTCACGCTGAAGGCGGTGGCAACTGCGCTGGCCATTCCGCTGCGCGCGGCGACGGTGTCCGCTGAAGGCGACCTTGACTTCCGCGGCACGCTCGGCGTCGCCAAGGACGCGCCGGTCGGCTTCGCGCAGATCCGTGTGCGCTTCGATCTCGACACCGACGCGCCACAGGAGGCACTCGACCAATTGCTCAAGCTGACTGAGCGTTACTGCGTCGTGTATCAAACTATCAAAAACGGCCCGCCGGTCGACGTCAAACTGGCGCGCGCCTAGGAATTTGTCATGGCCGGCTTGTCCCGGCCGTGAAATGAAAATGGCAATGTCCCCCGACCTCCACTTCGCGCTCATCCTCATTCTCCGCATGGCCGTCACCGCCGGCTTCGTGCTGATGGCGACGATTACGGCCGAACGCGCAGGTCCGCTGGTTGGCGGTCTGGTGGCGACGCTGCCGCTCGGCGGCGGCCCGGTCTACGTGTTCCTGGCGCTCGACCACGATCCGCATTTCGTCGCGGCCAGCGCCTTGAACAGCCTCGCCGTCAACGCGGTGACGGTCGCGTTCGCGCTGATTTACGCTCTGCTGGCGCAGAAGCGTTCGCTGGTGGTCAGCCTGTCGCTCGCGCTCTTGGCCTGGGTCGCCATGGCGCTGACCGTGTTCTCCATCACGTGGACGCTGACGTGGGGCATCCTGCTCAACGTCGTGGTGCTGAGCGTGTGCATCGCGTTGGCGCGGCCGTTGCGGCACGTGAAGATTCCGCTGCTGTACCGGCGCTGGTACGATCTCGTGCTGCGCGCGGCGCTGGTCGCCGTGTTGGTCGGCGTCACCGTGACGCTCAGCTTCCGCATCGGTCCCGGCGGCAGCGGCACACTGGCGGTGTTCCCGATCATCCTGATCAGCGTGATCATCATCCTGCACCGGCGCGTCGGCGGCAGGCCGACCGCGGCGGTGATGGCGAACGCGGTACTCGGACTGGTCGGCTTCGCCTTCGCCTGCACGGTCTTGCATCTGACCGCCGTACCGCTCGGCTCCGCGCTCGGCCTCAGTCTGGCCTTGGCGACGTCGATCGCCTGGAGCCTCACGGTGCTGCTCGCGCGCCGGCACGGCATTTCGGTCTGAGATGACGGTTCTGCTTCTCGGCCTGCTGCTCAAGATCGTCATGACCGCAAGCATCGTGGTGGCGGCCTCGGTCGTGGTCGAGCGCAGCGGGCCGTTTGTCGGCTCGCTCGTTGCCGCGCTGCCGACGGCCGGCGGCGCCGCGCTGATCATCCTCGCGATGGAGCATCCGCCGGCCTTCGTGGCGCAAAGCGCGGTCGGCAGCATCGTGTCGAACGCGATGTGCGCCGTGTTTGCGCTCGGCTATGCCGCGCTGGCGCAACGCCGGTCGCTGGTGGTGAGTCTCACCGGCGCCTACGCGCTGTGGTTCGTCACGGCATGGCTTGGCGGCTTGGTCGATTGGACGGTGACAAGCGCGCTGCTGCTGACGGCGGTCGTGTTCCCGCTGACGATTGCCGCTGGCAGCCGGTTCCGCGCCGGCAGTGCGGCCGGGCGAACGGTACGGCTCGACATGAGCGATCTCGCCTGGCGGGCCGGCGTGGTGACGCTCTGCGTGCTGGTCGTGACCACAGCGAGCTATTCGATCGGCTCGTTCGCGTCCGGCGTGTTCGTCTTTTTCCCGGTGGCGCTGGGCTCTTACTTCGTCATTCTGCATCCGCGCATCGGCGGCCCGGCATCGGCGAGCGTCGCGGCGCACGTGCAATTGCCGCTGGTCGGGCTGGTGCTAAGCATGCTGGTCGTGCATCTCTTGGCCGAGCCGGTGGGCGTGTGGTGGTCCTACGCGCTCGGGCTCTCGACCGGCATCGGCTGGAATGCGCTGCTGTGGGGTCTGCGCCAATGGCGGCGCAAATAGCGCCAAGGCTACTTCTCGGTCGTCTGCAGTTTGGCCTTGAGCGCATAGAGCGCTTCCATGGCTTCGCGCGGCGACATGTCGTCGGGATTGAGCGCGGCAACGGCGGCGATGAGCATTTCATGCGCGGCATCCGTCTGCTGTGCCGGCTTGTAGGGCGCGGCGAACAGCGGCAGGTCCTCGAAGCCTTTCGGCGCGGCGCGGTCTTCCTGCTCGAGCTTGGCGAGCACGATCCGGGCGCGCTCGATCACGCTTGACGGCAGGCCCGCGAGCTTCGCCACCTGGATGCCGTAGGAGCGGTCGGCGGCGCCCGGCGCGACCTCGTGCAGGAACACGACGTCGCCTTTCCACTCCTTCACCTTGACGGTGGCATTGTGCAGGCGGGGAAGCCGCGCCGACAGCGCCGTGAGCTCGTGGAAGTGCGTGGCGAACAGCGCGCGGCCTTTGTTGACGTCGTGCAGGTGCTCGACGGTGGCCCAGGCGATCGACAGGCCGTCGAAGGTGGCGGTGCCGCGGCCGATCTCGTCGAGGATGACGAGCGCGCGCGGGCCGGCCTGGTTCAGGATCGCGGCGGTCTCCACCATCTCGACCATGAAGGTCGAGCGGCCGCGCGCGAGATCGTCGGCCGCGCCGACGCGCGAGAACAGCCGGTCGACGACGCCGATATGCGCCGACTTTGCCGGCACGAACGAGCCCATCTGCGCCAGGATCGCGATCAGCGCGTTCTGCCGCAGGAATGTCGACTTGCCGGCCATGTTCGGTCCGGTGATGAGCCAGATGCGGCCGGCATCGGTTTTGGGCGGCGGCGACAGATCGCAGTCGTTGGCGACGAACGGCGTGCCGTCGCGCGCCAGCGCCTGCTCGACCACGGGATGGCGGCCGCCGCCGATGGCGAAGGCGAGGCTGTCGTCGACCAGCGGGCGGGCGTAATCGCGTTCGGCTGCGAGCTGCGCCAGCGCGCTGGCGACGTCGAGGCGGGCGAGCGCTTCGGCGCAGTCCTTGATCGCGGCGGTGTCGGCAACGACCGCCGCGTTGAGCCGTTCGAAAATGTCGAGCTCCATGCCGAGCGCGCGTTCGGCGGCGCTGGCGATCTTGGCCTCTAGCTCGCCCAGTTCGGTGGTGGTGAAGCGCACCTGGCCGGCGAGCGTCTGGCGGTGGATGAAGGTGGCGTTGAGCGGCGCCGCCATCATCTTCTCGCCGTGCTGGGCGGTGACCTCGACGAAATAGCCGAGCACGTTGTTGTGCCGGATCTTGAGAATGCGCACGCCGGTCTCGTCGGCATAGCGCGCCTGCAAGGCGGCGATGACGCGGCGGGATTCGTCGCGCAGCGCGCGCATCTCGTCCAGCGCCGGATCGTAACCCTCGTGCACGAAGCCGCCGTCGCGCTTGATCAGCGGCAGTTCGTCGGCCAACGCCCGGCTGAGTTCGGCGGCCATCGCCGCATCGGGGCGGCGGTAGGACGTCATCGCCTCGGCGATTTCGGTCGGCTTGTCCTTCAGCGCGCCGAGCGCCTGCGCCAAGTCAGCGGCGGCTTGGACGCCGTCGCGGATGGCGGCGAGATCGCGCGGGCCGCCACGGCCAACGGCCAGGCGTGCCAGCGCGCGCGCCAGATCGGGCGCCGCCTGCAGGCGCGAACGGGTATCGGCGCGCGCCGCGAGATCGTCGACGAAGGCGTCGACCGCATCGAGCCGGTGCGCGATCTGGGCTGGATCGGTGAGCGGCGC
Source organism: uncultured Undibacter sp. (assembly GCA_964372105.1). Lineage (GTDB taxonomy): Bacteria > Pseudomonadota > Alphaproteobacteria > Rhizobiales > Xanthobacteraceae > Pseudolabrys. The sequence goes on along the minus strand of CAYJPU010000006.1, from coordinate 31,435 downwards.
GGACAACCGCTGCGCCAAGAGGCGCGAGCCGGCCGAGGTGACGGTGCGGTCGATGGCCTCTAACAGCGAGCCGCGCCGCTCGCCGGCGAGCGTGCGCACCAGTTCGAGATTGCCGCGCGTCGCCTGATCGATCGCCATGGTGGCGCCCGCGCTCTCGCGCATCGGCGGCGACAGCGGCGGCCGCTTGCCGAGTTGTGTGCGCTCGACGTAAGTGACGCAGGCCGCGGCGGCGGTCAGCTCCAGCCGCGTCAGCGCGCCGAAGGCGTCGCTGGTGGCGACGGCAAAGAATGAGGTCAGCCGCCGTTCGGCGGTGGCCGAGTCGAACACGTCGCGGGTGAGCGGCGTGACGGCCGGCAGCGAGCGCCAGTAGGACGCGAGGTCGGGTTCGCTGAACAGCGCGTCGGAGACGATGATCTCGCCCGGCTCCAGCCGCGCGATCTCGGCCGCGAGCGCGCCGCTTGTCGCTTCGGTGATGCGGAATTCGCCGGTCGAGATGTCGATCCAGGCCAGCGCGAAACGCGCTTCGGCATCGACCGACGACAGCCGCGCGCGCGTAACCGCGAGCAGGTAGTTGTTGCGCCGGGCGTCGAGCAGGGTGTCTTCGGTGAGCGTGCCGGGCGTGACCAGGCGCACCACGTCGCGACGCACCACGCTCTTGCTGCCGCGCTTGCGCGCTTCCGCCGGGTCCTCGAGCTGCTCGCAGACCGCGACGCGGTGGCCGAGCGCGATCAGCCGGTGCAGATATTCGTCGGCGCGGGTCACCGGCACGCCGCACATCGGGATGTCGTTGCCCTGATGCTTGCCGCGCTTGGTCAGCACGATGCCGAGCCCGCGCGACGCCACTTCGGCGTCCTCGAAGAACAGCTCGTAGAAGTCGCCCATCCGGTAGAACAGCAGGCTGTCCGGATTGGCGGCCTTGATCTCGATGTACTGCTCCATCACCGGCGAGGCGCGCGCCGGCACGTCGCCGCTGGACGGCGGCGCGGGCGGCGTTTCGTCGGGTTCGGACAGGCCGATGGGGTGGGTCAGCGCCATGGGCGCGAGGTTAGCAGATCGATTTCGGTGCTGCCACGAAGGCGACTTTCCTCTTCCACGTTCTCCCGGCCTCATCCTGAGGAGGCCGCCGAAGGCGGTTGTCTCGAAGGATGGGGTCGCCCCCGTCCTTCGAGACGCGCCCTTCGGGCGCTCCTCAGGACGAGGGCGGATTGAGGCTACTTCTTGAACGTCACGCCGGTGATGCGCTCGAGGTTGCCGTGCCAGACCATGTCCTTGTCGGCCTTCGGCATGTCGCGTTCCTCGATGAAGCGCAGCGTGTCGCGCGTGTACATTGTGCCCTTCTCGGGATCGAACGGGCAGTCGGACGCGAACACGATCTTGTCGAGGTCGTAGAAGGCGAAGCCCAAGTCCATCGCCGGCTTGGCCGAGAAGGTCGCGGTGTCGGCGTAGAACGTGTGCTTGAAATAGTCGAGCGGGCGCTTCTTCAGGCTCTTGAGCACCAGCGTCAGATCCTCGTCCGAGGTGCGCGCGCCGAGCTGGTCCCAGCCAGGACCGATGCGGCCTTCCAGCATCGGCACGATGCCGCCGAAGTGGTGGGTGATGACCTTGAGCTTCGGGTACTTGTCCATCAGCCGCGAGAACACCAGCCGCGCCATCGCCGCGCCGGTCTCGTACGACCAGCCGAAGGCCCACCAGATCTCGTACTTCGACTTCTTCTCGCTGGCGTAGTCGGCCGTCGCCGCGTTACGCGCCGGGTGCAGCCAGATCGGCTTGTCGAGCTTCTCCATCGCGGCGAAGAACGGCTCGAACGCCGGATCGTCGAGCGGCTTGCCTGCGACATTGGTGTAGATCTGCACGCCGAGCGCGCCGTTCTTGATGGCGCGCTGCGCTTCGGCGACGCCGGCGTCGGGAGCGCCGAGCGCGCCCTGCGCCACCCAACCGGGGAAGTGGTCCGGGTACTTGACGCAGATCTCGACGAACTCGTCGTTGATCAGCCGGGCGTCGGCTTCGACCTGCGCGCCGTCGCCCTTGGCCATCACTTCCAGCGGCGGCATCGAGTAGGACAGGATCTGCGCGTAGTCCTTGAACGTGTCGACGACCTTGCGGCGGGCGTCGAGGTCGTGGATGCACGGCACTTCGCGCATGCGCTTGCCGATATCCGGATAGTTGCTGTCGATCAGCTTCTTGAACATCCGGCTTGGCATGAAGTGGGTGTAGGCGTCGATACGCATGCGGATCTCCTGCTTGTTCTTCTTGAGGTCGGAGTGACGATCAATAAGGTGTAATCACGTTGAGCAGCGCCTGCCGCTTTTCGATGAGCACGGCGTTGCGGGCGCGCGCCAGCGCTTCCGGCAGGTCGACCGGTTTCTCGACGCGTTCGGCGTGGGCGCCTTGCGCGCGCGCCATCTCGTCGTAGGGCGGCGCCGGATCGAGATCGGCCAGCGTACGGCCGTCGTGCTCGCCGGCGACGCCGTCCTTGAACATCGACATGGTGGCGTTACGCACGGCGCCGTAGCGGCTGTTGTTGAAGACGACGGTGAGGATCGGCAAATTGTGCGCGGCCGACACCCAGTGCCCGACCATCGGGTTGGAGAACATGTAGGCGCCGTCGCCCAAGGTGGCGACCACCAGCTTGTCCGGCGCGGCGAGCTTGGCTCCTAAGGCGGCGCCCAGGCCCCAGCCGAGGCCGCCGGCCGGTCCGAGCGCGAACAACGTGCCCGGCTTCTCGCGCGGGCAATGGTCGGCGCGCAGCGGATACTCGTTGAAGATGACGGCGTCCTCGCCAACGGCTTCGCCGATGGCGCGCGACAGATAGGCCGGCGAGATGCGCTCGCCCGGCGCGGAGTCCTTGGCGAGTTGCACGTGCCGCGTGCGCATGCGCTCGGTCAGGCGGGTGCGGCGCGAGGCGATGCGCGCTTCCGCCATCTGTAGGCGATGCCCGACCGCGTCGCTCAAGGCCTGCAGCGCGTTGGTGACGCCGGCCTGGATGGCGAGGTCGCTCGGGAACGAACGCATCGGATAGCGCACATAGAACGGGTCCTCGCCGACATGCGCGACGTGGCAGCCGGCCGGCGGATGCTGCAGGTGCGGAATCCACGGCACGTCGGAGTCGAGCACGATCACCAGGTCGGCGTCCGTGAGCAGCGCGCCGGGCTCGTAGCCGAAGTGCATGTGATGGCTCGAGGGCAGGCAGACGCTGCGTGGATTCTGAACGACCACGGGAATGGCGCAACGCTCGGCCAGATGCGACAGCGGCGCCACCGCGTCGGCGGGCAGGTTGGACGTGATGATCAGCGGCCGCTCGGCGGTGGCGATCCATTCGGCGAGCCTGGCGATCGTCTGCGGGTCGGGATGCGCCTGCGCCGCCTGCGCCCGCGGCTTCATCGGCGCGAACGGCTCGGGCATCGGTGCCGACAAGGGCTCGCGCGGCAGCACCAGATAGACCGGCCCGCGCGGATGCGCCATCGACACTTCGACCGAGCGCGCCACGACGTCGCCGACCTGGCCGGGCGTGCGCAGTTCGTAATCCCACTTCACCATCTCGCGCAGCATGCCGGCCTGGTCGAACATCTCCTGCGCCCAGTGGATCGGCCGCGAGCGCGAGCCGAACGTGCCCTTTTCGGTGATCGGCGTGCGGCCGGCCGCGAGGATCAGCGGGACGCGGTCGCGCGACAGGTTGGTGACGTTGTTGATCGTGTTGGCGGTGCCGACGTTGACGTGCACCATCACCGCCTGCGGGCGGCCGTTCATCAGGTAGGCGCCGTGCGCCATGGCGACCGCGAGGTTCTCGTGCGGCACCAGCACGGGCTTAGGGACTTTGGCGTTGGTCTTTTTCGCGCGGTCGAAGGCTTCCACGATCGGCGGGAAATCGGTGCCCGGATTGGCGAAGAAGTAATCGATGCCATGATCGGCGAGCGCGCGCAGGAAGGCTTCACCGGCGAGAGTGGGCCGTGCGGTGGGCGTGGCGGACATGCGTTTTCCCTAGCCGTCAGTCCGCGAAAGCCGGCGCGGACGCCTGTTTTTGTTGGCGCGGAGTCTTAACCGACAGGGCAGGGGCTTACAACGGCGGCAGCAGCAGAGCGCCGTGCACGAAAGACATAGGCGAGAGCACTTCTAGCAAACGCTGACCTCTCCCTCCCCCTGAAAGGGCGAGGGTCAGGGAGGGGGGTCACGGGCCGTAAAGCGGGGGCCCCCCCCCCAACCCGCCCGCTGGGGGCGGGGGGAGCCCGCCCCCAGGGGAGGGGGG
>CAYJPU010000006.1:0-27182 GCA_964372105.1 uncultured Undibacter sp. | reverse complement strand
GGCTCACGTCTCCCCCCCCCTTATCGGGGGCGGGTCTGGGTGGGGGGTCAGGGGCCTTAAAGCCACCCCCACCCCCCTATCGCCGCTTGGCGGCTTTTGGCGACCTCCCCCTTTCAGGGGGAGGTAAAGAAGAAATCAGAACGGGTAGTGCTGGTGGCTTTCGATGGTGATCCAGCGCAGTTCGGTGAATTCGGCGATCGCGGCGGTGCCGCCGAAGCGGCCGTAGCCGGAATCCTTGGTTCCGCCGAACGGCATCTGCGCCTCGTCGTTCACCGTCGGCCCGTTGATGTGGCAGATGCCGGCCTGGATGCGCTTGGCGACCGCCATCGCCCGCTGGATGTTCTCGCTGAACACCGCCGACGAGAGGCCGTATTCGGTGTCGTTGGCGACGCTCACAGCCTCGTCGTCACCGTCGACGCGGATGACGCTTTTCACCGGACCGAACGACTCCTCCCGGTAGATCTTCATCTGCGGGTTGACGTTGTCGAGCAGCGTGGCGGACCAGATCGTGCCGCTGCGCTTGCCGCCGGCGACGAGCTTGGCACCCTTACCGACGGCGTCCTTGAGCAGTTCATCCATCCGGTCAGCCGCCTGTTCGCTCACCAGCGAGCCGAGCACGACCTTGCCGCGCGGATCGCCGTAGGGCAGGGCGTTGGCCTTGGCGGCGAGTTTGCCCACGAACGCGTCTGCGATCTTGTTGTCGACGACGATGCGCTCGGTCGACATGCAGATCTGACCCTGATGCATGAACGCGCCGAAAGCCGCGGCATCGACCGCGTCGTCGATATTGGCGTCGTCGAGCACCAGCAACGGCGCCTTGCCGCCGAGCTCCAGCAGCACGGGCTTGAGGTACTTTGCCGCGGTCTGCGCGACGATGCGGCCGACATGGCTCGAGCCGGTGAAGTTGACGCGGCGCACGGCCGGATGCGCGATCAGCGCCTCGACCACTTGCGGCGCGTCTTCGCGCGAATGCGTCACCACGTTGATGACGCCCTTGGGCAGGCCCGCCTCTTGCAGGATTTTGCCGATCAGCGCGTGTGTGCCGGGGCAGGTTTCCGACGCCTTCATCACCACCGTGTTGCCGCAGGCGAGCGGCATCGCCACCGCGCGCACGCCGAGAATGACCGGCGCGTTCCACGGCGCCATGCCGACGCAGACGCCGGCCGGCTGGCGGATCGCCATCGAGAAGCAGCCAGGCTTGTCGGACGGAATGACCTCGCCGTGGATCATCGTGGTCATGCAGGCCGCTTCGCGCAGTATCTTGGCGGCGAACATCACGTTGAAGCCGGACCACGGGCCGGTCGCGCCGGTTTCCTCGATCATCAGGTTGATGAAGTCGGGGGTTCTGGCCTCCAGCATGTCGGCTGCTTTCAGCAGCAGCTTGCGGCGCTCGTTCGGCCCGGTCTCCGACCATGCCGGGAAGGCGGCGGCCGCCGCCTCGCAGGCGGCGTTGACGTCCTCGGCCTTGCCGGCAGCCGCGACGCTGGCGACCTTGCCGGTGACGGGGTCCTTGCGTTCAAACGTGGCGCCGCTCTTGGCTTTCACATCGGCGCCGTCGATTAGAAGTGCTACGTTCATATCACCCTCCCTGCTGTTCTCGGTTTTACGGCGGCGATCGACGCCGCAGGTCTTCGTTCAGTCTCGGTATTAGAGATGCGGGATCTGCACATCGAGAACCGCGCACCGCTTCTCGTCGCGCACCACCTTGAGAGCTTCCGCCAGCGCGGCTTCGACTTCCTCCGGGCGTTCGATCTTGCGCGCCCACGCGCCACCGGCCGCGGCGGCAATGGCGGCGTGATCGGGCGCGGGATCGAACTCGACGCCGATCGCCTTGGCGCGGCTGGCATAGCCCTGCGGATGCACGGCCAGCACCGACATCTTCGGCGAGCGCCATCCGCCGTTGTTGTAGATGACCTGCAGGAACGGTGTCTGGTACCTGCGTGCCATCCAGTGCACCGACGACGGCACGGAGAACATGTAGGAGCCGTCGCCGCAGAGGCTGATCACGGTCTTGTCCGGACAGGCGAGCTTGACGCCGATCGCCGCGCCGCCGTTCCAGCCGAGCGAAGAGCCGCCGCTGAGGAAGAAGCTGCCCGGGCGCGCGGGCCGCAGATGGTTGGCGATGGTCGGATAGTTGGTGATCGTCTCGCTCAGCACGATGGTGTTGTCGTCGACGTGCTTGCGCAAGGCCGCGGTGAAATACTCCGCCGTGATGACCGCGCCGTTCGGCTGCTCGCGCCGGCGGAGTTCTTCCGCGCGCTTCTCGTGCAGCCGCGTGTAGTGCGCCGTGCGCTCCTTCACCGCGGCGGCGTCGGGCGTCATGGCGTCGAGCGCGGCGTTGATCTGCGCCAGCGCGGTCGCGCAATCGGCGCGGAACACGCGCCGCGCCTTGATGTACCAGAGCGGGATGTCGTCCTTGAGCGGATCGACGTCGATGTGGAAGACGGCCGCGTCTGCGCTCGGCTTGCTGATCGCCGTCACCCAGGGCGCGTCGCTGTCGAGCACCAGCACGACATCGGCGTCGCCGAGCACCGGCTCCTGATACGGCTCGCTCCAGCGGTTGCCCATGTAGAGCGGATCGTCCGGCGGGAAGTTCACGTTGGTCGGCGACTGCTCCAGCACGGCGACGCCGAGGCGGCGGCACAGCTTGGTCAGTTCGCCGACGGCGGCCGGGTTGCGGCCGACATAGCTCGTCACCGCCAGCGGGCGCTTGGCGTTCACAAGCGCTTGCGCAAGACCGTGCGCATCCTTATCGCGCAGCGGCAAAGGTGCGATCGCCGGCCATTGGTCCACGTCGATCGCGACCGGCACGGTGTCTTCTTCCATCACCTCGCGCGCGCCGACGAGATAGACCGGGCCTTGTGGGTCGCTCTTGGCGAGTTGCATGGCGCGATGCACGACCTGCTTGACGTTGCGGCCGGTGCGGAATTCGTAATCGAACTTCACGTAGTCGCGGACGGTGCCGCGCTGGTCGGAAATGTCCTGGATCCATTGGATCCATTCGTTGCGCGAGCCTTTCAGCTCGCCGTCCTGGGTGTAGGGTGTGGCGCCGGCGAAGATCAGCACCGGCACGCGGCCGCGCAATGCGTTATGCAGCGCGCCGCCGAGCGCCTGGGTGCCGCATTCGACGTGCACGACGACCGCCTGCGCCTGGCCGCTCGTCTGGGCGTAGCCGTGGGCCGCGCTCAGGGCCACCATCTCGTTCGGGCACGTCAGCATGGCGGGAAAGTTACGCCCGCTCGCTTGGCCTTCGGCGATCGATTCGACGATCGACGGATGGTCGCTGCCGAGGTTGGCGAAAATATAGGAGACGCCCGCCTCCTTCAACGCCTCGAGAAACGCCGTTCCAGCCGTGTACACGCGTCGGTCCTTTCGACCTGGAGAACGTTTGACTACCAACTATCTCACATGGCGGCCGAAGGAAAGCGGCCTGACTTCACATATGCGAGGGTAGCCACAACGCCAGGATCGGGAACGCGATCAAGATCGCGAGCCGGATCAGGTCGGTAATGATGAACGGCAACACGCCATAGAAGATGGTCGATATCTTGACGTCGTCGACGACGCTCTTGATGACGAAGATGTTCATGCCGACAGGCGGATGAATGAGGCCGAGCTCGACCGTCATCACGATGATGACGCCGAACCAGATCGGATCGAAGCCGAGCGACTTGATGACGGGGAAGATGATCGGAATGGTCAGGATGATCATCGCCAGGGCGTCCATCAGGCAGCCGAGCACGAGATACATCAGCATGATGACCGCGAGGATTCCGTAGCTGCCGATGCCGAGCGCGCCGAGGAATTCGGTGATCTTCTGCGGCGTCTGGGTGATCGTCAGGAAGTATCCGAACAGCAGGGCCCCGATCAGCACCGTAAACACGGCGGCCGTGGTGCGGGTCGCTTCCAGCAGCGAGCGCAGCACGTCGGCCCGCGACAACCGGCCGCGCACGACGCCGATGATAAAGGCGCCGCCCGCACCCATGCCGGCCGCCTCGGTGGCGGTGAAAAGGCCGCCGTAGATGCCGCCGATCACGAACGCAAAGAGCAGCGCAGTGGCCCAGATTTCCTTGACGCCGTCCAGGCGCTCGCGCCACGAGCTGCGCTGGCCGGAGGGCAGAAAGCCGGGACGCAGCGCGCCGATGATTGAAATGGTCGCCATGTACATCAGGATCGCGAGGATGCCCGGAACGATGCCGGCGACGAACAGCTTGCCCACGTCCTGTTCCGTGATCAGGCCATAGACGGCGAACACGGTGGACGGCGGAATCATGATGCCGAGCGTGCCGCCGGCCGCGATCACGCCGGTGGCAAAGCTCTGCGGATAGCCGTAACGGCGCATCTCCGGATAGGCGACGCGCGAGAAGGTCGCGGCGGTGGCGACGGACGAACCGCAGATGGCGGCGAAGCCGCCGCAGGCGGCAATGGTGGCGATGCCGAGGCCGCCGCGCAAATGACCGACGAAGGCGTTGGCGCCGCGAAACAGCTCGCGGCTCATGCCCGAGGTGGTCGCCAACGAGCCCATCAGCAGGAACAGCGGAATGACGGCGAAGTTGAAATCGGTCACCGTCCGCATCGTGGTGTGGCCGACGATCTTCAGTGCCGGCCCGCCGCCCGACAGGTAGGCAAAGCCGCCGACGCCGACGAGCCCCATGGCCATGCCGATCGGCACGCGCAGCAGCATCAGCGCGAACAGCACGATGAACCCGATGACCGCTACGGCGTCGCTGCTCATGCGGGAATTCTCATTCGACCGGTTTGATGATGTTTTGATTGGCGGCGATCAGCTCCGGCCGGAAGATCAGCCGATAGGTGCGCACGACGATCAACAGCACCGCGGCGATATCGCCGATCCAAGCGAGCAGGAAAAACGGCCAGACCGGCAGCCGCAGGTCGAACGTCGAAACGTTGGAATCGCGGGTGCTCATGACCTTGTCGAACAGCGTATAGGTCTGCACGACGACCACAAACAGAAGGACGAGCGTGGCGAAAATGTCGATCCAGCGCTGGTAGCGCGGGCCGACGTTTGCCCAGATCAGGTCGACCGTGATGTGGGTGCCGCGATACGAGGTGGCGGCGATGCCCCAGAAGATCAAAACGCCCAGCAGGAGCATACCGAAATCATAGGCGTCGGGAATCGCGACGCCGAAATAGCGCAGCATCACAGTGATGAACACGTCGGCGGCGACGATGCCGATGAACAGCGCGGCAATCCACTCGATCGAATCGATGAAGCGGTCCATCAGGTTGCCGGTCATGGTCAGGCCCCGATGCGCAAACAGGCCGGCCGCCCGGCCTTGTGCCGGAAGCGCCGGGAGACGACGGCGAGAAAGCTCGCCGCCGTCTTCTCGATAGCGTCGATGAAACGGTCAACAGGACCGCGCGCCGCTTCGCCGGACATCAATAGGCCGACTTGAACTTGGCGAGCTCGGCCTTGAGCTCCTTCATGATCGTGTCGGGGTTGCCGCCGGTCTTTTTGACGTTGTCAGCCCAGGTCTTCTCGAGCGGTCCGGCCGCCTTCTTCCACTCGGCCAGTTGCGCGGGCGTGATCTGATAGACGTCGTGGCCCGCGGCCTTGAGCTTGGCAATGCCGCCATGCTCGAAGTCGGCCCAGGGGGTCGCGACCCGCGCCGCCCATTCGTTGTTGCAGTGGTCGTCGATCACCTTCTTCTGCTTCGCCGACATCTGGTTGTACTTGTCTTTGTTGAAGACGAAAGCAAAGGTCGTCACATAGAGCGGCACTTCCATGTGGTACTTGGTCACCTTGTCGATGCCGAACAGCGGGATCGATCCCCACGGGAAGGTGACCGCGTCAGCCACGCCCTTTTCCAGGATGTCGCGGACCTCAGGAGCGCTCGATTGCACGTTGGTGCCGCCGAGCTGCGTGACGAAGGTCGCCATGGTGGCGTGCGCCGGGCGGATCTTCATACCCTTGACGTCGCCGGGCACCGCGATCTTCTTGGCCTTGGAGTGGAACGTGCCCGGATCGTGCACGAAGGCGAGGCAGAACTTGACGTCCTTCATCTCCTTGTCGGCGTATTTGCGGTACCAGGCGTCGATCGCCTGCGAGCCGCCCTTGGCGTTCGCCATCAGGAACGGCAATTCGCCGGCGCCGATGATCGGGAAGCGGCCGGGCTGGTAGCCGGGATTGATGTAGGTGAGGTCGGCGATGCCGTCGCGCGCCATGTCGTAATGGTCGAACGCCTTGCCGAGCTGCTGGGAGGGATAGACCTTGTACTTGATGGTGCCGCCGGACGCCTTCTCGACGGAGGTGCCCCAGTCTTCCAGCGCTTTCTGCAGCGGGTGGGACGGCGGCACCCAGTGCGACAGCTTGAGGTCGAACGTCTTTTCCTGCGCCAATGCGCCGGAGGCGCCGCCGATGGCCATGGCCAAAGCAGCGGCGTAGACAGAGACTGCGAAACGGGTTTTCATAGGCATCCTCCCTTGGTTGGATATTGGTTGCAGCGCCAACTTTTCCGACATTGAGCCGAATGCCGGGGTTCTTGTAAAGATTATAGTTTGATTTCAAACTAAATGACGGGCTGGTGGAAATGCCATCGAGCCTCCGGGGAGATGATCGCGGTGCGTGAACGGAATGGCAAGAGGTCGATGCGCCGCAAGAACGGCGGAGCCGCAGCCAAGGCGATAGATTTCGGCCCACTGGCGACCTGGGTGGGGTTCAACCTGCGCATGGCGCAGGAATCCGCTTTCCAGGCGTTTTCCGACCGCTCGGCCGAGATCGGCGAGAGCCCCGGCCGCTTCGCCACGTTGACCTTGATCGCGCGCAACCCGGGCATCAGCCAGACCGAACTCAGCCTCGCCAGCGGCCGCGACAAGTCGAGCCTGACGCCGGTCGTGGAGGACCTGGTGCGGCGCGGCCAGGTCGAGCGTAAGCGCATGGAAAGCGACCGGCGCACCTACCGGCTGAATTTGACCGTTGCCGGCAAGAAGACGCTGAGCTTGATGACGCGTTGCGCGCGCCGGCACGAACGCAACCTCGACCGCGTCATCGGCCTGCGCGACCGCACGCGGTTCTTGGCAGTTCTCAAGCGTATCGCCGCTGAACTCGAGTGAGGGGCTGTCGATTCTCGCGCTTGCACATGCCCCCCGCCTTCGCTCGGCTTCGCCTCCGCTCAGGCACCCTCCCCGCTTCGCGGGCGAGGGAAGTGCGCGCGCGGCCGTTCTTGCGTGTGATTTGTGATTAGGGCGAGCCGAACTTCGCCCGCACCTCGGCCGGCACCGGATGCGATTTGAGCCCGCCGTCGGCGTTCCGCACGGTCCAGACGCGCTTCTCGCAACAGGTGGCGCAGGTTTCGCCGTCGCGGCTGAGCCGGTGCTCGATCTCGAAGCTGGAGCGGCCAAAGGTGATCGTGCTTTCGACCGTGACGTCGTCGCCGAAGCGTGTCGGCTTCAGGAAGTGCGCGTCGGTGCGCACCAGCGGGAAGCCGGAAAACTCCAGCTCCTTGAACATCCGGGACTTGGTCATGCCGAGCGCCGCTTCGAACACCAGCGCAGTCGACGCGTCGAAAATCTCGAAATACCGCGGATAGAAGATGATGCCGGCGGGGTCGCAGTCGCCCCATTCGATGCGCACCGTGCGGGTATTCGTGAAACTGGTCATGATTTTCTTTCTGTCATTCCGGGGCGCGGGCTTTAGCCCGCGCGCCTGGAATCCATAACCCCAGCGCTGCGGAGCATGGATTCCGGGCCCGCAGCTGCGCTGCGTCCCGAAATGACGATCCACCTGCTCCGGTCAGCTGTCATAAGGCCCCGCCGATCAGCGGGGCGCCATGCGCAGCGCGCCGTCGAGACGGATCACCTCGCCGTTGAGATAGGTGTTGTGGATGCAGTGCAGGACCAGCGCGGCGAAATCGCGCGGCTCGCCCAGGCGTTTCGGGAACGGCACCGAGGCGCCGAGCGAATCCTGCGACTCCTGCGGCAGCGCCTTGAGCATCGGCGTACTGAAAATACCGGGCGCGATCGCCATCACCCGGATGCCGAACTGCGCGAACTCGCGCGCCGCCGGCATCGTCAAGGCGGCGACGCCGCCCTTGGACGACGCATAGGCCGCTTGGCCGACCTGGCCTTCGAACGCGGCGACCGAGGCGGTCGAGACGATGACGCCGCGCTCGCCGTCGCCGAGGGGGCTAAGCGGCTGCATGGCGTGACCGGCCAGCCGCATCATGTTGAAGGTGCCGATCAGGTTGACGCGGATGACGCGCTCGAAGTCGGCGAGCGGCATCGGGCCGTCCTTGCCGACGATGCGCCTGGCCGGACCGATGCCGGCGCAATTGACCAGCACGCGCGCCGGGCCAATGGCGTCGGCCGCCTTCTTCACCGCGGCTTCGGCGCTGGCGCTGTCGGCCACGTCGCAGGCAATCGCCACGCCGCCGATGTCCTTGGCGACGTCGGCCGCGGCCTTCTCGTTGACGTCGAGCAGCGCCACCTTGGCGCCGGCGGCGGCGAGTGCGCGCGCGGTGGCCGCGCCCAAACCGGACGCGCCGCCGGTGACGATCGCCGAATGTCCTTTGAGTTCCATCTAATGCTTCCCTTGGTAGTCGGTGTTCTCGATCAGCAGGGCGATGCCCTGGCCGCCGCCGATGCAGGCGGACGAGATACCATAGCGCAGGCCGCTGCGCTTGAGTTCTCGCGCCAGCGTCAGCGTCAGCCGGATACCGGTGACGCCGAGCGGATGGCCGATGGCGATGGCGCCGCCGTTGACGTTGAGCTTGTCCTCGTCGAGCTGCAGCGCGCGGGCGCAGGCCATCACCTGCGCGCCGAAGGCCTCGTTGATCTCGAAGCGGTCGATGGCATCCAAGGTGAGGCCGGTGCGCTTGAGTACCGCCTGGATCGCCGGCACCGGGCCGATGCCCATGATCTCCGGCGGCACGCCGACCGTGGCGCTGGTGACGATGCGCGCCATAGGCGTCTTGCCGGTCTTGCGCGCGTAGTCCTTGCAGCCGACCAGGATCGCGGCCGCGCCGTCGACGATGGCCGACGAGTTGCCGCCGGTCTGCACGCCGCCGAAGGCCGGCTTGATCTTGGCGAGCTGTTCGACCGGCGAGGGCCGCACGTGCGTGTCGGCCGTCACGTCGTCGCGGATGCGGATGCCGCGGGCGTTGAGGCCGTCGCGCTCGAACTTTTCGGACGCCACAGCGGCGATCTCGCCGGCAAAGAAGCCCGTCTCCTGCGCCTTCACGGCGCGCGCGAACGAGCGCGCGGCATAGGCGTCCACTTCCGGCCGCGTGATCTGGTATTGCTTCGCGAGGTTTTCCGCGGTGTCGCCCATGGTGCAGCCGGCGGCGGGATCGAGCAGCGATTCCCAGAGGAAGTCCTTGAATTCGACCTGGCCCATGCGGAAGCCGCCGCGATGGGTGTAGGCCGCGACCGGGTTGCGGCTCATGCTCTCGGTGCCGACGCACAGCGCCAGCTCGGCGCGTCCGAGCGACGTCGTGTCGGCGGCCTGCGCCAGCACCTCGATGCCGGTGCCGCACACGCGCTGCACCAGGTGCGCCGGCGTTTCGGTCGGCACGCCGGCATAGAGCCCGATATGGCGCGGCAGCATGTAGGCGTCGAAGCTCGCCTGCGCCATGCTGCCGGCGATCACCGTGCCGACGTCCTGCGCCGCGACGCCGGATTTCTTGAACACCTCGCGCGCCACCTTGATGCCGAGATCGGTCGGCGAGACCGGCGCCAGCGGCCCGTTGTAGTCGGCGAAAGGGGTGCGCACGCCGTCGATCAGCCAGGCGTCTTCATAGATGGCGCCGATGCCGCCGGGTTTTTCTGTCACAGGCCTACTCCTCGATCCGGATCACGCGCGGGGAAATCTCGTCGGCGTAAAGCTCGTCCACCAGCGCGGCGCGCTGCTTCAAGACGGCGCGCTGGTTGATCGAGCCCTTGTCGGTCATCTCGCCTTTGTCCATGGAGGGCGGGTCGGTCAGCAGGATCAGCCGCGCCACGCGGTTGGACGAGCCGGTGCTGGCGCGCGCCATGTTGGCCAGCAGCTTGGCGAAATGCTGGCGCACGTCGTAGTGCTCGACGATCTGCGCCGCCGGCGCCTCGGACGCGCGCTGGCACAGCGTGCGGCAGGCGTCGACATCGGGGAACACCAGCGCGGTGACGTCGTCGCGGTCGAGGCCGGCGAACACCACGTCGCGCACGTAAGGCGCAAAGGCGTTGACGAACTGCGCGCGCAGTGGCCCGACGTTGACCCAGGTGCCGGTCGAGAGCTTGAAGTCCTCCGCCATGCGGCCGTGGAACAGCAGGCCCTGCTTGGGATCGTCCGGATTCGCGAACTTGAAGGTGTCGCCGAGCCGGTAGAAGCCTTCGTCGTCGAAGGCGGCTCTGGTGAAGTCCGGCTGACGCCAGTAGCCCGGCGTGATGTTGGGACCGCGCACGCGCGCTTCCAGCTTGCCCTCGAACGGCACCAGCTTCAGCTCCATGCCGGGGACGGGCAGGCCCATGTTGGCGGCGTTCGGGTGCGGGAACGTGCGCGCCAGCGCAAAGGGCGCGGTCTCGGTCGAGCCAAGCCCGGTCAAGAACAGAATCTGCTCGCCGCAGGTCTCGACTGCGAGCGCCTGGATCTCGTCGAACACGTGTTGCGCGATGCCGGCGCCGGCAAACCACAGCACCTTCACCTTGCTGAAGAAGTTGCGGCGCAGCTTGGCGTCGGCGCGCAAGTGCGGCAGCAGCGCCTCGTAACCTTTGGGCACGGTGAAGTACCAGGTGGGCGCGATCTCGGTCAGGTTGCGCACCGTCTCGTCGATGGCGCCGGGCAGCGGCTTGCCTTCGTCGATGTAGAACGTGCCGCCGTTATAGAGCACCAGGCCGACGTCGTGGTTGCCGCCGGCGGTGTGATGCCAGGGCGCCCAGTCGACGATC
The DNA here is from genome assembly GCA_964372105.1 of uncultured Undibacter sp. Classification (GTDB taxonomy): domain Bacteria; phylum Pseudomonadota; class Alphaproteobacteria; order Rhizobiales; family Xanthobacteraceae; genus Pseudolabrys. The sequence goes on along the minus strand of CAYJPU010000006.1, from coordinate 16,301 downwards.
ACCGGCGGCTCGTCGGCGAAATAGCGAAGCGTCTGGCGAATCATCATCTGGTTCGCGCACCACATGCGTTGGGTGTTGATCACGCACTTCGGGGTGCCGGTCGAGCCGGAGGTGAACAGGAATTTGGCGATAGTGTCGGGGCCGACCGCGGCATGCGCGGCGTCGACGGCGGCGGACGGCGGCGCGTGCAAACCGGCGAACGCGGTGCTGCGGCCGGCGACGGCATTGCGCGTCACGATCACCGGCGTCGCGCGCGGCACCACCGCGTCGATGGCGCGGGCGAAGGCCTGGCCGTCGGCGGCGAAAACCAGTCCCGGCGTGATCAGGTCGAAGATTGCGGAGAGTCGCGCGAAGTCCTGCGACACCAGCGAATAGGCCGGCGAGATCGGCGCGTAGGGAACGCCGGCGTAGAGCGCGCCGAGCGCCAGCAGCGCGTGCTCGATGTCGTTGCCCGACAGGATCGCGACTGGCCGCTCGGCCGACAGATCATGCTTGAGCAGCGCCTCGCCGATGGCGCGGGCGCGCGCCAGCGTCTGCGCATAACTGATGGTGCGCCAGCCGCCCGAGGCGTCGCGCTGCGCCATGAAGACGCGGTCGGGTGTGTGCTTGGCCCAGTGTTCCAGCCGTTCGGTCAGCTTGCCGGCGTAAGGCTCGAGCGCCAGCGGCGAGCGCAGCAACAGGCTGCCGTCGGCGCGGCGTTCGACGGTCACGTCCGGCGCGGCAACCTTGACCGGGCGGGTCGTCGTCATGCGCCGCCGGCCGTTGAAATCACCGCCGGCGAGGGCGGGACGGCGTACAGCTCATCCACCAGCGCGGCGCGGTTGGCGAGCACGGCGCGCTGGTTGATCGAGCCCTTGTCGGTCATCTCGCCTTTGTCGAGCGACGGCGGCTCCGCCATCAGGATCGCGCGCATCACGCGCGTCGACGATCCCGGACTCGCCGCCGCAAGCTTCGTCAGCAGCGCGGCAAACGTCGCGCGCACGTTCGTGTTCTCGACGATCGCCCCCTCTGACGCGTCGGCGCCCAATCCCGCCAGCTTGCGGCAGGCCTCGATGTCGGGGAACACCAGCGCCGCGATGTCGTCCTGGTTCGGTCCGGCGAACACCACGTCGCGCACGTAGGGCGCGAAGTGGTCGATGAACCGGCCGCGCAACGGCCCGACGCTGACCCAGGTGCCGGTCGAGAGCTTGAAGTCCTCTGCGATTCGGCCGTCGAACAGCAGGCCCTTCAGCGGGTCGTTCGGATCGACGAACTTCAGCGCGTCGCCGATCTTGTAGAAGCCTTCCTCGTCGAAGGCTGCGCGCGTGAGATGGTCCTGCCGCCAGTAGCCGGGCGTGATGTGCGGCCCGCGTAAGCGCGCTTCCAGCTTGCCCTCGTTCGGCACCAGCTTCAGTTCGACACCGGGATAGGGCAGGCCGATATTGCCGGACTTGTCGAAGTCCCAGGTGCAGGCCAGCGCCGCCGGGGCGGTCTCAGTCGAGCCAAGCGACGACAGCAAGATGATGCGCTCGCCGGTGGTCTCGACCGCGAGCTCGGTCAGTTCGTCCCAGGTGGTCTGGTTCAATCCGGCGCCGGCATAGAACAGCACCTTCAGGCGGCTGAAGAAGTTTTTACGCAGCGTCTCGTCGGCGCGGAAGTGCGGGATCAGCGCTTCGTAGCCTTTGGGCACATTGAAGTAGATGATGGGCGCGACCTCGCGCAGGTTACGCGCAGTCTTCAGCACGCCCGGCGGCGTCGGATTGCCGTCGTCGATATAGAGCGAGCCGCCGTTCGTCAGCACCATGTTGAAGTTGTGGTTGCCGCCGAAGGTGTGGCTCCACGGCAGCCAGTCGAGCACCACCGGCGGCTCGTCGGCGAGGAACGGAAAGCCCGCCGCCAGCATGGCCTGGTTCGCGCACAGCATGCGGTGGGTATTGACGACGGCCTTCGGCGTGCCAGTCGAGCCGGAGGTGAACAGGAACTTGGCGATGGTGTCGGGCGTCACCGCGGCATGCGCGGCGGCGACGCCGCTCGCATCCTCGGTGCCGATCAGGTCGGCAAACAGCGTGGCCGCGCGGCCGACCGGCGGATTGCGCGTCACCACCACTTCGGTATTCGCCGGGATCACAGTCTCGATCGCGCGGGCGAACGCGCCGCCGTCGCTGGCGAACACCAGGCCGGGCGTCAGCAGCGTGATAATAGCGCGCAATTTGCCGAAGTCGCTCGACATCAGCGAATAGGCCGGCGAGATCGGCGCATAGGGGATGCCGGCGTACATCGCCGCAAGCGCCAGCAGCGCATGCTCGATGTCGTTGCCGGACAGCACCGCGATCGGCCGTTCGGGCGACAGCCCGCGCCGCAACAGCGACGCGGCGATGCGCCTCACCTGATCGAGCACCTGCGCGTAGGTCAGTTCGCGCCAGCGGCCTTCGCCGTCGCGTTGCGCCAGGAACACGCGGTCGGGCGCGGCCTTCGCCCACTTCTCCAGCGGCTCGCTCAGCCTGCCGTGATAGGCGGCGAGCGGCTGCCCAGCGCGAATGTAAAACGTGCCGTCGGCGCGGCTGTCGACGACCGCGCGGGGCGCGCCCAGGCGCACCGAGCGCAGCGGCGCGCCGCTAGCGGTGTCCGTTGGACGAGTTAGAATTGGCATTGGGCGTTTCCCTGCGCATGACCATGTGTTTCTTGTTTGCGTTTCTTTTTGCGTTTCTTGGCTCCTCAGGAGCGCGTCACTTTCGGTCCGCGCTTCTCGAGAAAATCCTTCAGGCGGCCTTTCGCCACCGGATCGGCCTGCGCGATCGACGCCATCAGCGCCTCCATCGCGTAGCCGGCGCCTGGGTCCATCTCGGCGATGCGCGGCAACGCCTGCGTCACGGCGAAGTTGGTGAGCGGCGCATTGGCGGCGATGCGCTGCGCCAACTCGATACCCTTGGCGAAGCCCTTGCCGGAATCGACCAGGTACGTGGTCAGCCCCATGGCCAGGCCTTCCTCGGCCGAATAGGTGCGGCCGGTCAGCATCATGTCCATCATGCGCGCGACGCCGATCAGCCGCGGCAGCCGCACCGAGCCGCCGCCGCCGACATAGATGCCGCGGCTGCCTTCCGGCAGAGCGAAATAGGCCGAGCGTTCCGCCACGCGCACGTGGGCGCAGGCCGCCAGTTCCAGCCCGCCGCCGACCACGGCGCCGTGCAGCACGGCCACCACCGGCACCTTGCCGAACTGGATCTTCTCGAACGCGCGGTGCCATTGCCGCGAATGGTCGATGCCCTCGCGGATGTCGCGCTCCTGCAGCTCGCTCAGGTCGAGACCGGCCGAAAAGTGTTCACCCTCGCCGCACAGCAGCACGCAGGCGACCTCCGCCGGCAGCGCATTGAAAAACGTTTCGATGCCGACGACGGTCTCGTCGTCCAGCGCATTGCGCTTGTGCGGACGCTTGAGCCGCAGAACGGCGACCGGCCCCGCCAGTTCCGCGTCGAGCGACGCGGGCAGGCCTTCACGCAACGCCTCGGACGACTTGGAAGAACGCACCCTGGTACTCCTGCTGTTGCCGCGCCGTTGTTGCGGGCTTTCGGGCAGATGGTGTCAGGGACGTCAAAACGCGTCAAGATTGTTGTCGTGGACAACTATTTTGCCGCCCCTCGCCCGCCCCCGGGCGGGGGGCGACCCGTTACAGCACTTCGTAGACGTCGAGCCGTACCGCCCGCGCCTCGCGCTTGCCGTGGGCGATGGCGAGGGTGCGGTTCATCCAGTCCACCGCCGGGTCGGCAGTCTCGAACCGCATCAGGGTGCGGAAATAGTACAGCGCCGGATCGACGTCCTCGCCGCGCGCCAGTCTGGCCATGATTTCCGGCGGTCCGTGCCGCAGCCCCTCGCTGTCGACCAGGATGCGAGCGCCGGCGTCGCTCTCGATGGTGTAGCGGGCCTGGATGTCGGCGGCGCCGTCGGCGCGGATGATCTGCCAGTCGGCGCCGCCGGGCAGGATGCGGCCGTTGAGCCTGGGCCCGCGCACCGGGCCGCCGAGAATATTGATGATGCGCCGCTCGCCGAGCGGGGTCTGGCCGAGGTTCATGATGGCCTCGAGCTCGGCGTGGATCGTGAAAATAGGTTCTGCGCTCAGCATGGCTCGTCTACTGGTTGGGGTCCCAACGACCCGATATCGCCATTTGACCCGTTCATAGACGGGCCGTAAATACGGGGCCGCAACTGGGAAGCACTTGCATGGCGCAAATTACGTCGCTCGCCGAAGCCGTCAAAGCCGCCGTCCGCGACGGCGATACCGTGGCCATTGAAGGGTTCACGCACCTCATTCCGCATGCCGCGGCCCACGAGATCATCCGGCAGGGCCGCAAGCACCTGACCGTGATCCGCATGACGCCGGACCTGGTCTACGACCAACTGATCGGGATGGGCTGCGTCGACAAACTGGTGTTCTCCTGGGGCGGCAATCCGGGCGTCGGCTCGTTGCACCGTTTGCGCGACGCCATCGAGAACGGCTGGCCGCACAAGCTTGCGATCGAGGAACATTCCCACGCCGCCATGGCCAACGCCTACGAGGCGGGCGCGGCCGGGCTGCCTTGCGCCATTTTCCGCGGCTATATCGGCGGCGACCTGCCGAAGGTGAACGCCAGGATCAAGCGCGTGACATGCCCGTTCACCGGCGAGGAGCTGGCGGCGGTGCCGGCCCACCGTCCGGACGTGGCGGTGATCCACGCCCAACGGGCCGACAAGGCCGGCAACGTCATGATCGAAGGCGTGCTCGGCGTCCAGAAGGAGGCGGTGCTGGCCGCCAAGCGTTCGGTGGTGACGGTGGAAGAGATCGTCGACGAATTGCCGGCGCGCAGCCTGAACGCGGTGGTGCTGCCGCACTGGACCGTCGGCCATGTGGTCGAGGTGCCGGGCGGCGCGTTCCCGTCCTATGCGCAGGGCTATTATCCGCGCAACAACGGTTTCTATAAGAAGTGGGACGAGATTGCCCGCGTACGCGAGCCGTTCCAGGCCTGGATGAAAGAGAACGTGCTGGCCAAGAGTCCCGACGTCTTCAAACAATATGCGCGCAAACAAAGCGTGGCGGCGGAGTGAGCATCATGGCCGATCCTCTCTTATTCGTCATTCCGGAGCGCGCCGCAGGCGCGAACCCGGAATCCAGCGAAGATGTCGGCTTGTGTTTCTGGATTCCGGGTCCGGCGCCCTCGCGCGTCGAAGACGCGCGTGAACACGCTGTTGGCGCCGTCCCAGAATGACATGAGGTGATCATGGCTGACTACAAGCCCAATGAAATGATGACGGTCGCGGCCGCCCGCGCGCTCAAGAACGACGACGTCTGCTTCGTCGGCATAGGAATGCCGTCGGCGGCCGCCAATTTGGCGCGGCTGACGCATGCGCCGGGCATCACGTTGATCTACGAATCCGGCACGCTCGCCACCAAACCCAACGTGCTGCCGTTGTCGATCGGCGACGGCGAACTGTGCGAGACCGCGCTGACCACCGTGTCGGTGCCGGAGATGTTCCGCTACTGGCTGCAAGGCGGCCGCATCAAGGTCGGCTTCCTCGGCGGCGCCCAGATCGACAAATACGCCAATCTCAATACCACCGTGGTCGGGCCCTATGACAAGCCCAAGGTGCGGCTGCCCGGCGGCGGCGGCGCGCCCGAGATCGCCACGTCCTGCGGCGAGATCTTCATCATCATGGCGCAGGGCAGGCGCAGCTTCGTCGACAAGCTGGATTTCGTCACCTCGATCGGTCATGTGTCGGGTGGCGACAGCCGCGCCAAGCTCGGCGTCAAGACCAAGGGACCGACCAGGCTGATCACCGACCTGGCACTGTTCGAGCCGGACCCGGAGACCAAGGAGATGATCGTCGTCTCCATGCATCCGGGCGTCACGCGCGAGCAGATCCAGGAAAACACCGGCTGGCCGGTGCGTTTTGCCGCAGCCGTCGCGGCGACGCCGGCGCCGACCGCCAAGGAGCTCGAAGTCCTGCGTGAGTTGAACGCGCGCACTGCCAAAGCGCAGGCGGCGTAGAAAACAAAAGGTAGATCCACGATGCGTGACGCTTTCATCTGCGACGCCGTTCGCACCCCGATCGGACGCTATGCCGGTTCGCTCGCCAAGGTGCGGACCGACGATCTCGCCGCGATCCCGATCAAGGCGCTGATGGCGCGCAATCCGAAGGCCGACTGGGAAAAGCTCGACGAGGTTTTCTACGGCTGCGCCAACCAGGCCGGCGAAGACAACCGCAACATCGCGCGCATGGCGGCGCTGCTCGCAGGGCTGCCCGGCATGGTGCCGGGTCTGACGCTCAACCGCCTGTGCGCCTCCGGTCTGGAGGCGGTCGGCGCGTCCGCGCGCGCCATCCGCGCCGGCGAAATGGAGTTCGCCATCGCCGGCGGCGTCGAATCCATGACGCGCGCGCCCTTCGTGCAGGGCAAGGCCGCCGAGGCGTTCTCGCGCACCGCCGAGATCTTCGACACCACCATCGGCTGGCGTTTTGTCAACCCGTTGATGAAGGCGCAGTACGGCGTCGATTCGATGCCGGAAACCGGCGAGAACGTCGCTCAGGACTTCCAGATCAGCCGCGCCGACCAGGACGCCTTCGCCATCCGCTCGCAGCAGCGCGCCGGCAAGGCGATCGCCGCCGGCTATTTCGCGCAGGAGATCGTCCCGGTCGAGATCGCCGGCCGCAAGGGCGAGACGGTGAAGATCGATCAGGACGAGCACCCGCGTCCGGAGACGACGCTCGATCAGCTCGCCAAGCTCAAGACGCCGTTTCGCAATCCCGGCACGGTGACCGCCGGCAACGCGTCCGGCGTCAACGACGGCGCGGCCGCGCTCATCATCGCCTCGGAAGCGGCGGTGAAGGCCTATGGGCTGACGCCGCGCGCGCGCATCCTCGGCATGGCTTCGGCCGGCGTGCCGCCGCGCATCATGGGCATCGGCCCGGTGCCATCGACGCAGAAGCTGATGGCGCGTCTCGGCCACAAGATCGGCGACTACGATGTGATCGAGCTCAACGAGGCCTTCGCGTCGCAGTCGCTCGCGGTGCTGCGGCAGCTGGGCTTGAGCGACGACGCCGAGCACGTCAATCCGCATGGCGGCGCCATCGCGCTCGGCCATCCGCTCGGCATGTCAGGCGCGCGTCTCGCGCTGACGGCCGCGCACGGTCTGGAAGTACGCGGCGGCAAGCGCGCGCTCGCCACCATGTGCGTCGGTGTCGGGCAGGGCGTGTCGCTCGCCATCGAGCGCGTATCGTAATCAAGAACGAAGAGCCAAGGTAGACAAGATAGGACAGCCAATGTCGCTCGTTTTCCCCAAGGACAGCTTGAGTATTTATCCCAAGCACCTGTCTCCAGAATACAAGAGCACGGTCAAGCGCTCGCCGTCGAAGCCGCTGGTCGTCATGCCGCACACGCTGTCCGAGCTCACCGGGCCGGTCTACGGCCACGATGCGATCCAGGAAGGCGACAACGACCTGACCAAACAAGCCAAGGGCGAGCCCTTGGGCGAGCGCATCATCGTGCACGGCCAAGTGCTGGACGAAGACAAGCGCCCGGTGCCGGACACCCTGGTCGAGATCTGGCAGGCCAACGCCTGCGGACGGTACGTCCACATCGTCGACCAGCATCCGGCGCCGCTCGATCCGAACTTCACCGGCGCGGGCCGCACCGTCACCGACAAGAACGGCTACTACAAGTTCATCACCGTGAAGCCCGGCGCCTATCCGTGGGGCAACCACCACAACGCCTGGCGGCCGAACCACATACACTTCTCGGTGTTCGGCCACTCGTTCCTGTCGCGTCTGGTGACGCAGATGTACTTCCCCGGCGACTACCTGTTTCCGTACGACCCGATCTTCAATTCGGTCACGGACGAGAAGGTGCGTCTGCGCATGGTCTCGAGCTTCGATCTCGAAAACACCATTCCCGATTGGGCGCTCTGCTTCCGCTTCGACATCGTTCTGCGCGGCCGCGAAGCCACTCCTCTCGATACGGACAAGCACTAACGCGCATCCCGAAAAGCGGGCACCGGTTTTCGGACAAGATCATGCGCAAAGGAAAAAACTAATGTCGGACATCACTCCCTCCCAGACCGTCGGTCCGTATTTCGCCTACGGCCTCACGCCCAAGGGCCGCGCCCAATGGGACCCCAACGGCACCTATAGCTGGAAGCAGACGGTCGGCGACAATCTGGTGACGCCGGACGCCACCGGCCAGAAGATCCGCATCGAAGGCGTTGTGCTCGACGGCGACGGTCTGCCGATCCCCGACGCCATGCTGGAAATCTGGCAGGCCGACGCGCAGGGCCGTTACGCCCATCCGCGCGACAACCGCGCGCTGCCGAACACCCAGTTCAAGGGCTTCGGCCGTTCGGCCTGCGACAAGAACGGCGTCTTCGGCTTCGAGACCGTCAAGCCCGGCGCGGTGCCGGGTCCGGAAGGCAACACGCAGGCGCCGCATGTCGTGTTCTGCATCTACTCGCGCGGCATGCTGCGGCAGGTCTACACCCGCCTGTATTTCGCCGACGAGGCGGCCAACGCGACTGATCCCATCCTAGCGCTGGTGCCCGAGGACCGCCGCGGGACGCTGATTGCGAAGAAGCAGATGCAGGGCGACGTGCCGGTCTATCGTTTCGACATCCGCGTGCAAGGCGATAACGAGACGGTGTTCTTCGACGTCTGAGGCCGTGCCGGGCCCCGGCATCGGCGCAAGGATTTGGAGGGCGGATTGTGCGGCAAACTTGCCCACTCACCGCCCTTATTTTTGCCCACTTTAGTGGGATATCGCCCATCAAGAATTTCGATTCCTGGTCGCTGCGGCGCGGGAAGTGCTTGATTGAAAGCAAAATATGGCTATTTGAGAAGCGTTTTCTCGCCCACTTTCTCTGCCCAACTTTTCTCATATCGTTTTGTGGTTGACGAGCACGGCAAGTGTTGTTTCGCTAGCGACCATAACGGCCGGTTCAGAGCCGCACAGGAAACGCGCCAAGGACAGCGCCATGAACGAGCAAATCATCCAGGAAATCACTGATTTCTGCCGCCAGCGCGGGCTCGCCGAATCCACTTTCGGCCGTCGTGCCGTCAACGACGGCAAGCTCGCTAGCCGTCTTCGCAACGGCGGCCGCATCACCACCGACACCCTCGACCGTATCAGGGCTTTCATGACACGCAGTGCTGAAGATGCGCCGGGCCGCCGGCGCGTGTTGTTCGATCCGTCCTCCCCGGCCGGTTACACCCCGGCGCCGCTGCCAGAAGTGAGGCCGCCGGCGCCACCGGTCGCTGAAGGTCAGGCCAGCGACGACCCGCAGCGCAATTTCCGCTTCTTCGACAACCGGCAGAAATATCTGCTGTTTGTGAACACCTGCAGCGAGAAGTGGGAGGTCGCCAACCGCGTCAGCCTCGAGCTCGCGAACATCCATCCACGTCCGCCGGCGGTGCGCGTGTTCGACGCCGGCGTCGGCGACGGTACGGTGCTGGCGCGCGTGATGCGCTCGATGCACGACCGTTTCCCGACCATGCCGTTCTACATCGTCGGCAAGGAGATCAGCCTCGAAGACGTCCGGCTGACGTTGCAGAAGCTGCCGGACCGTTTCGTCGAGCATCCGTCCAGCGTCGTCGTGCTCACCAACCTTGCTTACGCCGAGGCGCCGTGGCTGGCGACCAAGTCGCTGAGCGCGGCCACCAGCCTGATCTGGAAAGAAGTGGCGATGGACGGCAACACCGCCCACAGCTTCGAAAAGCAGATCACCGAACTGGAACCGTTCCTGGCGGAAAGCTGGAAGGCGCGCGTCTCGCCCAAGAGCGGCAATCCGGTCTACGAGCGCCCGGTCATCCTGGTGCTGTACCGCAACGACCACAAGTTCCTGCTCGACCAGATCGTGCCGAAGCCCGGCGGCACCGTCGCCGACTACGATCTCGTCATCGCTTCGCAACCCTATCGCGCCCGCGCCTCGCTCGACTTCAAGGCCAAACGCGTGCTGGCGCCGCTCGCCCGCGCGCTCGGCCCCGGCGGCCGCATGATCGCGATCCAGTCGCACGGCAACGACCCGGGCATGGAGGTCATCCATAAGGTGTGGCCGGAGGACAACCCGTTCATGCACAACCGCCACGACCTGCTCAAGGCGGTGAAGCAGGACCTCGGCGCGGCCGGCCGCGACCTCAACTTCAACGCCTATTCCGACCAGCGCTCGCTGTTCCGCTACGACATGCACACGCTGCCGTCGGAGATCTCGTCGTCGATCGGCACCTCCACGCTGCTCGCCGCCTGGAACGCGGCGATCTACGTGGCGCAGGTCGAGGACGACCGGCTGTCCGACGTCAACAGCGACCGCCGCTACATCGAGGCGACGCGCGACGTGTTGCAGCAGCACGGCGGGCTGTGGTTCTACGACGAGTCCTTCGTCATCTCACGCCGCCGTGATTAGCGCGGTGCTGGCCAGGACCCTTGCCATGACCACGCCCGCGCACCCGGTCGATTTCGGGCGACGCTTTTCGCTCGAAGCCACGCGGCCGGGCGCGGCCGAGGTGGCTGCGCTTGCGGCTGTCCTGCCCCGAGGCACGGAGGTCTACTTCACGGCGGTTCCGACGGTGGGGCGGGCCGAGATCGTCGAGGGTGCGTCCGCCTTGCGCAAGGCTGGGCTCGAGCCGGTCGTGCATATCGCGGCGCGCCGGCTGCCGAATGCTGGCTATCTGCAGGAGTTGCTTGCCGGCTTGCGCGGTGAGGCCGATGTCCGCCGCCTGCTGGTGATCGGCGGCGACGTCGACGCCGCCGGGCCATATCCCGATGCGCTGGCGGTCATCCAGAAGGGCCGTCTGCGCGAGGCCGGCATTGCTGAGATCGGCGTCGGGGCCTATCCGGAAGGCCATTCGTGCATTCCGCCCGCCCGGCTGGAAGCCGCGCTCGACGAGAAGATAGCCGCTGCCACCGCGCAGGGTCTCGCCGTCCATATCGTCAGCCAATTCTCGTTCTCGCCCGAAGGCATTCTCGTCTGGCTCAAGCAGCTTCGCGCCTGCGGCATCAACCTGCCGGTCAAGGTCGGCATGGCTGGCCCGACCAGCGTACCGGCGCTGCTTCGCTACGCCCGGCGTTGCGGCGTCGCCGCCTCGCTGCGCGGGCTGGCATCCGGCGCTGCCGCCGGCCTCATCGGCCATGTCGGACCCGACCGCATCCTGGAAGCGCTTGCCGGCGCGCCGGGTCTCGGCGACATCGCGCCGCATTATTTTTCGTTCGGCGGGACCGTTGAAACCGCACGCTACGCATGCGAAGCCGCGCGCAAGACGCACGGCGCGGCCCGTGCTATGGCTCACCCAACCTGAGGCCCTGCGCCATTGGCGGCCGGGGGCAATTCGCGGAGGAAACGATGGCTCAGAGAACCAAACCGCCTTTCCGTGCCGATCATGTCGGCAGCATCCTGCGCACCGCGCCGGTGAAAGAAGCGCGCGCCAAGCGCGACAGGGGCGAGATCAGCGCAGCTCAACTCAAAGAGGTTGAGGATCGCGAGATCATCAAGATCATCCAGAAGCAGGAAGAGGTGGGGCTGAAGGCCATCACCGACGGCGAATTCCGCCGCTCTTGGTGGCATTTCGACTTCTACGGGATGATGGACAACGTCGAGATCTACGAGCTCGACCACGGCATCCAGTTCCAGGGCGTGCAGACCAAGCCGCGCTCGATCAAGATCACCGGCAAGATCGGTTTCTCCAACCACCCGATGGTCGAGCACTTCAAATTCCTCAAGCAGCACGCCAAAGAGACGCCGAAGATGTGCATCCCGGCACCGTCGACCTTCCACTTCCGGCTCGAGCCGAATGCGGTGAGCAAGGAGGCCTATGCCAGCCGCGACGCGATCTTCGACGATCTGGCCGTGGCCTATCAGAACGCGATCAAGGCGTTCTACGCCGCCGGCTGCCGCTACCTGCAGTTCGACGACACCGCCTGGGCCTATCTCTGCTCGCAGGAGGAGTTGAAGAAGGCGCGCGACCGCGGCCTCGACGTCGACCACCTGCAGGAGAGCTACACCAAGTGCATCAACAAGGCGCTTGAGGCGAAACCTGCCGACATGACGATCACCACGCATGTCTGCCGCGGCAACTTCCGCTCCACCTTCATCTCGTCCGGCGGCTACGAGCCGGTGGCGGAGAGCCTGCTCGCCAAGTGCAATTACGACGGCTATTTCCTCGAATACGACTCAGACCGCGCCGGCGGCTTCGAACCGCTGCGCTTCCTGCCCAAGGGCAACAAGGTCGTGGTGCTCGGCCTCATCACCTCGAAGTCCGGCCGCCTCGAGCAGCCCGGCGACGTGAAGAAGCGCATCGAGGAGGCGACCAAGTTCGTCGCGCTCGACCAGCTGGCCTTGTCGCCGCAGTGCGGCTTCGCCTCGACCGAGGAAGGCAACGTGCTGGCCGAGGAAGAGCAGTGGGCCAAGCTGAAGATGGTTGTCGATATCTCAAAGGAAGTCTGGGGCAAGTAAGGCGGCTTATCGTCCCCGCGAAAGCGGGGGCCCAGTAATCTCCGCGCTTCGGATCAATCTCAGCGCTTGCGATTACTGGATGCCCGCCTTCGCGGGCATGACAGCAGAACAAGTGTCGATGGCCGGTCAAGCCGGCCATCGACATTGAAAATCGAGCCGGGACAAACCCGGCCGCGACGAAAAAACTCCGGGAGTGAAACCACATGACCGCCCGCACCACGCCGCCGTTCCGCGCCGACCATGTCGGCAGCCTGCTGCGGCCCGCCGCGCTGAAGGAAGCGCGCGCCAAGTTCGCCAGGCGCGAGATCGACGCGGCTGCGCTCAAGGACGTCGAAGACCGCGAGATCGAGAAGGTCGTCAGGAAGCAGGAAGAAGTCGGGCTGAAGCTCGCCACCGACGGCGAATTCCGCCGCTCCTGGTGGCACTTCGATTTCTACCGCGGCCTCGACGGCGCCGAGTTCTACCAGACCGGCGAAGGCATCCACTTCGCCGGCGTCGACACCAAGGCCGAGAGCGTGCGCGTCGTCGGCAAGGTCGGCTTTTCGCCGGTCCACCCGCATCTCGATCACTTCAAGTTCCTCAAGGCGCACACCAAGGTGACGCCGAAGATGACGATCCCCGCGCCCTCGACGTTCCATTTCCGCCAGGGCCGGCAGTCGATCAGCAAAGACGTCTATCCCGATCTCGGCGCCTATTTCGACGACGTCGCGCTTGCCTACCAGAAGGCGATCAAGGCGTTCTACGACGCCGGCTGCCGTTACCTGCAACTCGACGACACCGCCTGGTCGATGATCTGCGACCCGAAGCAGCGCGACGACTCGAGAAAGCGCGGCGACGACCCTGACAAATTGCCGCAGCAATACACCCGCATGACCAACAAGGCGCTCGAAGCCAAGCCTGCGGACATGGTGATCACCATGCATTCCTGCCGCGGCAACTTCCGCTCCACCTTCATCGCCTCTGGCGGCTACGAGTTCGTCGCCGAAGAGCTGTTCGGCAAGGTCAACATCGACGGCTATTTCCTGGAGTTCGACACCGACCGCGCCGGCGGCTTCGACGTGTTGCGCCACCTCAAGGGCAACAAGCAGGTCGTGCTCGGCCTGGTCACGTCGAAGAGCGGCCGGTTGGAGCCGAAGGACGACATCAAGCGGCGCATCGACGAAGCCACCAAATACGTTCCGCTTGAACAGCTTTGCCTGTCGCCGCAATGCGGCTTCGCCTCGACCGAGGAAGGCAACGTGCTGGCCGAGGAGGAGCAGTGGGCCAAGCTGCGCATGATCGTCGAACTGGCGGACGAGGTGTGGGGACGTATTTGACATTGAGAAAATTTGTTGCACGCTGCCGACAAGCTGAAAAATAGAGTAACGTGGAACAATTACGGCCTGTTGACGCAAATCGGCCCGCTCTCAAAAAGGAGGAATGAAAATATGTCCACACCATCGAAATGGCCCGGCTTAAGCCGCCTGGCCTGTTCGGCCGCGGCCGCCGCGCTGTTTTTCGCCGCCGCACCGGCCTCGGCGCAGGAGCCGATCAAGATCGGCTTCGGCATGTCGCTGACCGGCCCGCTGTCGGCCAACGGCAAGTCGTCGTTGCTGGCAATGAAGATCTGGGAAGACGACACCAACGCCAAAGGCGGCCTGCTCGGCCGAAAGGTCAAGCTCGTCTACTTCGACGACCAGAGCAATCCTTCGACCGTGCCCGGCATCTACACCAAGCTGCTCGACGTCGACAAAGTCGATCTGATCGTCAGCGGCTATGCCTCCGGCCAGATCGCGCCCGCGATTCCGATCGCGATCGCGAAGAAGAAGGTCTTCGTCAGCCTGTTCGGCACCGGCGTGAACGAGCAGTTCAAATACGACCGCTATTTCTCGATGATTCCGAACGGTCCGACGCCGAAGCCGGCCTTCACGCGCGGCTTCTTCAAGGTCGCCGAGCAACAGCAACCGAAGCCGCAGACCATCGCTATCGCGATGGCGGACGCCGAGTTCGGCCGCAACGCCTGCGAGGGCGCGGCTGAGAACGCCAAGACGGCCGGCTTCAAGATCGTCTACAACAAGACCTATCCGCCGGCGACCACCGACTTCGCGCCGATCGTACGCGCAGTGGCGGCGATCAAACCCGACCTGTTCGTGATCTGCTCCTACCCGCTCGACTCGGTCGGCATGATCAAGGCCATGCACGAAGTCGGCTTCAAGCCGAAAATGTGGGGCGGCGCGATGGTCGGTCTGCAGGCGACCGTGTTCAAGACCCAGCTTGGGCCGATGCTCAACGGCGTGGTCAACTTCGAAACATGGCTGCCGCACAAGTCGATGGCGTTCCCCGGCTCGCTCGAGCTCATCAAGAAGTACCAGGAGCGCGCCGGTGCGGAAGGTGTCGACCCGCTCGGTTATTACATGCCGGTCTGGGCCTACTCCTATCTGCAGGTGCTCGGACAGGCGATCGCCGAAACCAAGTCGCTCGATGACGGCAAGCTCGCCGATTACATCCGCAACGCGACGTTCAAAACCGTGGTTGGCGACGTCAAATTCGGCAAGGGCGGCGAGTGGGCCGTGGAGCGCGTGATGGCCGCGCAGTTCCAGAACATCAAAGGCAACAAGATCGACGACTTCCGCGACTTGTCGACCGAAGTGATCATTTATCCGCCGCAATTCAAGACCGGCGACGTGATCTACCCGTACGAGAAGGCGATCGCGAAGTAGGATCGCGCGCCGCGTTTGCTCAATCAACGGCCGGCGCCGCAAGGCGTCGGCCGTCTTCGTATCGAGGCAATTCAGAATGGGATTCAGCATGAAGCGAACGCAGCCACCCTTCCGTGCCGACCATGTCGGTAGTCTGTTGCGTCCGGCCGCGCTGCGGCAGGCACGTGACAAGTTTGCCAAAGGCGAGATCGATGCGGCCGCGCTGAAGGTGGTCGAGGATCGCGAGATTGAAAGGGTCATCAAGAAGCAGGAAGAGGTCGGCCTGCAGGCGATCACCGACGGCGAGTTCCGCCGCTCCTGGTGGCATCTCGACTTCCTCTGGGGCCTCGACGGCGTCGAAAAGCACGTGATGGATGCGGGCGTCGCCTTCGCCGCGGTCACCACGCGCAACGAAGGCGTCAAGGTGACGGGCAAGATCGGCTCGCAGCACCATCCGATGATCGATCATTTCAAGTTCGTGGCCGCGCACACTAAGCGCACGCCGAAGATCACCATTCCGGCGCCTTCGGCGCTTTATGGCCGGCCGATGCGCACGCCGGTCGACGGCGCGGTCTATCCGAAGCTCGACGCGATGTTCGAGGACCTCGGGCTCGCCTACAGAAAGGCCGTGCGCGATTTCGCCAACGCCGGTTGCCGCTATCTGCAGCTCGACGAAGTGTTCATCGCCATGCTGTGCGACGAAAAATACTGCCAGCAAATGCGGGATCGCGGCGACGACCCGGCAAAGCTCGGCGACCTGTACGGTGACCTGATCAACGCCGCGATGTCGGACATTCCCGCCGACATGACCATCACCATGCACATGTGCCGCGGCAACTATAAGTCCACTTATATGGGGGCCGGCGGCTATGAGAAGGTGCAGGAGATTCTGTTCAACAAGATCAAGGTGCACGGCTTCTTCATGGAGTACGACACCGACCGCGCCGGCTCGTTCGAGCCGCTGCGGCTGCTGCCGAAGGACAAGACCGTGGTGCTCGGCCTCGTCACCACCAAGACCGGCCGGCTCGAGAGCAAGGACGACATCAAGCGCCGCATCGACCAGGCCGCGAAATTCGTGCCGCTCGAGCAGCTCTGCCTGTCGCCGCAGTGTGGCTTCGCCTCGACCGAGGAAGGCAACACGCTGGCCGAGGACGAGCAGTGGGCGAAGCTGCGTATGATCGTCGAG
>CAYJPU010000005.1:27741-50002 GCA_964372105.1 uncultured Undibacter sp. | reverse complement strand
TATTACGCATGATCTCGTCCGAAAACCGGTACCCATCCCGGATCAAGTCCGGGACGGGCTTTTTCGGGATCATGCGCGCTCCCGGCTAGCATTTTCTCACCCGGTGAGATGTATGGACTTAACTGGTAAGTTGTTTGATATCGCACGTCGGCATTATCGCAAAATCGTTTTGCCGGAAGGCGACGACGCGCGCATCGTTGCGGCAGCGGCGCATCTCAGAGATGAGAAACTTGCGCAGCCGGTTCTGCTCGGCACGCGCGACGCAATCGAACGCCACGCCGGCGACTTAAAAGTCTCACTCGATGGGATTGAGGTCGCCGATCCGAAGAGCGACGCGCGCCTCAACGACTATGGCGCGGCGCTGGCGTCGGTGCGCGACAGCATGACGCCGGCGATGGCGACGCGGCTCGCAGCCAAGCCGCTCTATTTCGGCGGCATGATGGTTCGCCAGGGCGACGCCGACGCGATGGTCGCGGGCGCCGCCAATCCGACGCGGCGCGTGATCGAAGCCGGACTGATGACGGTCGGGCTGGCCGACGGCATCGCCTTGCCGTCGAGTTATTTCCTGATGGTGGTGCCGGACTTCCTCGGCCAAGGCGCGCGGCCGCTGATCTTCGCCGACTGCGCGGTCAACGCCGACCCGTCGGCGAGCGAGCTTGCCGACATCGCCATCGCCTCGGCGCGCAGCGCGCAGGCGTTGCTCGGCGAAACGCCGCGCGTCGCGTTGCTGTCGTTCTCGACCAAAGGCAGCGCGCAGCACGCGCGCATCGACAAAGTGCGCGAAGCGCTGAACCTCGTGCGCGCACGCGCGCCGGCGCTCGCCGTCGACGGCGAGCTGCAGGCCGACGCCGCCTTGGTGCCGGCGGTGGCGCACAAGAAGGTGAAAGAGGACAGCGCGGTCGCCGGCCAAGCCAACGTCTTGATCTTCCCCGATCTCGACAGCGGCAACATCGGCTACAAGCTGACGCAATGGCTGGGCGGGGCGCAGGCGATCGGGCCGTTCCTGCAAGGCTTCGGCAAACCGATCAGCGACCTGTCGCGCGGCGCCAGCGTGGAGGACATCGTGACGACGTGCGCGGTGGTGGCGGCGGGGTGAATTGTTGCGGTCGTCCCGGCCAAGCGAGCGTCAGCGAGCGCGAGCCGGGACCCAGTAACCCCGGCGGTCAATGTGCGGATAGACCGGGGTTACTGGGTCCCCGCCTTCGCGGGGACGACAGCAAACTACGGCGCCAATTTGTCGCGCGAGGGCTCGATATCGTCATCCGACAGCACGCGCAGCGCCGCGCCCTCGACATCGTTGTACTGGCCGCTCTTGAGCGCCCACAGGAAGGCGAAAAGACCGGCCAACCCTAAGCCCAGCGCCATCGGGACCAGATAGACCAGGATGTTCATCGTCGTCCTCTTGTTCGTCCCCGTGCGGCCCGCAAAGCGTTGAGCGTCACCAGCACCGAGGAGCCGGACATCGCCAGCGCGGCGATCAGCGGCGTCACCAGGCCGGCGACGGCGACCGGCACCGCCACCATATTATAGAGCGCGGCGAGCCACAGGTTCTGCATCATCAGCGCGCGGGCGTGGCCGGCGATCGCGACGGCGTCGCAGACCGGCTGCAGGCGCTCGCCGAGGAACACGGCATCGGCCTGGGCCTGGGTGACGTCGGCGGCCGAGATCGGCGACAGCGAGACATGGGCGGCGGCGAGCGAGGGCGCGTCGTTGAGGCCGTCGCCGACCATCAGCACGCGGCGGCCTTGGGCCTTCAGCTCCTCGATGGCCGCGATCTTGTCGACCGGCTTCAGCACGGCGGCCCAGACGGCGATGCCGAGCGCGGCGGCAATGGGCGCCACCGCCTCCGGCCGGTCGCCGGACAGGATGCGCAGATCGAGCCCGCGCGCGCGCAGCGCGGCCACGGCCTCGACCGCGTCGGGTCGGAGCTGCTGCGCGATCGCGATCGTTACCGACTGCGCGCCGTGCACAAAGCAGATGGACGAGTCGCCGCTGGCCGGCACGGCGTTGCCGGTGAGGCCGCAGAACTCGGCGCTGCCGAGCCGCGCTTCGACGCCGTCGATGACGCCGCGCACGCCCTGCCCCGGTTCCTCGACCGCGCCGTCATAAGGCGTGCGTTGCGCGGCTTCGCGCGCCAGCGCCACCGCCAGCGGATGCCGGCTCGAGAGCGCCAGCCGCGCCGCCTTCTGCAACAGCGCCGCATCGACGGCCGCGGCATTGACGACGCGCGGCTCGGGCAGCGTCAGCGTGCCGGTCTTGTCGAACACCACAGTGTCGATTTCCGCCAGCCGTTCGATGGCGTCGCCCGCGTTCAGGATCACGCCGGTGCGGAACAGCGCGCCGGACGCCACCACCTGCACGGCGGGTATCGCCAGCGCCAGCGCGCAGGGGCAGGTGATGATGAGAACGGCGACGGCGGTGATGATGGCGTCGTGCGCGCTCGCGCCCGCGATCAGCCAGCCGGCGCAGGTGAGCGCCGCGGTGACGTGCACGACCGGCGCATAGACGCGCGCGGCGCGGTCGGCGAGCCGCATCGCCTTCGACTTGGCGCTCGCGGCCTTTTCCAACAGCCGCTCGATCTCGTCGATCAGCGCGTTGCCGCCGACCGCCGTCACCTTCAGCGTCAGCGTGCCGGAATAGTTCATGCTGCCGGCATAGACCGTGGCGCCGGCCGCGACCTTGCGGCGCGCGGTTTCGCCGGTGATCAGGCTGTCGTCGATCTCCGAGCCGCCGCCGAGCACGACGCCGTCGGCCGGCACGCGCTCGCCCGGCCGCACCAGCAGCCGGTCGTCGGCGCGCAGCACCGCCACCGGCACGCTGACGACTTCGTCGCCGTCGAAGCGATGCGCGGTGTCGGCCCGCAGCGCCGCCAGGTTGCCGGCGACCGCGCGCGTCCGCCGCCGCATGGCGTGGTCGAGCGTGCGGCCGATCAGCAGGAAGAACAGCAGCATGATCGCGGAATCGAAATAGGCGTGTTCGGCGTGGTTGGCGGTTTCGACCACCGACATGCCGAGCGCGAGGATGACGCCGAGCGAGATCGGCACATCCATGTTGACCGCGCCCGCGCGCAGCGCGCGCCAGGCGCTGGTGAAAAACGGCCGGCCGGCATAGGCCGCCGCCGGCAGCGCGATCAGCGCGGACGCCCAATGAAAGAAGTCGCGCGTCTCCGGCGTGATGTCGGTGACGTTGCCCGACCACACCGACACCGACAGCAGCATGATGTTCATGCCGGCAAAGCCGGCGACGCCGAGGCAGAGCGTCAGGCGGCGCGCTTCCGCGGCTTCTTCCTGCTCGGCGCGCAGCGGCAAGAAGGGGTGGCCCTGATAGCCCTGCGCCTCGAGCGCGCGCAGGATCTGGGCCGGGGCGAGCGCGCCTTCGGCCCAGGCCACGTGCAGACGGCGGTTGGTGAAGTTGAGCCGCGCCTCGGTGACGCCGGGCAGATGCCGCACCGCGCCTTCGACGCGCGCGATGCAGGCGCCGCAGGTGATGCCTTCGACCGCGAGATCGACGCCGAGCGTGCCGGCGCCTTCTGGCTTGGCGTAGAGCGAGAGGTCTAATGTCTCTGGCATGGCGTCAAACCTTGCTCCGCTCATTCCCGCGTAAGCGGGAATCCAGCGCTGGGTCCCCGCTTTCGCGAGGACGAGCGGATTGGGGGCCGATGGCAAGCATCGTCTGCTCTACTGCAAAGTCACGCGGTTGCGCGAACGGAACACGCGGTCGTCGCCGCGATAAAGATCGATCACCAACTCCCACTGGCCGCGCTGCGCCGGCGCTTCGCCGTGGAACTGGCCGGCGCCGACGCGGTTCAGCGCAATGACGTGATCGAGCCGGCTGTCGGCGGGATGCGCAAGCTTGGCCACCGCGGTCAGACCGGTAACCGGCTCGCCCTTGGCGTCGCGCGCGGCGATGTCGAACACGGCTTCGCCCTTGGCAGCGCGCGAGAGCTTGCCGTCGACCTGCCAGTGGCGGGCGTCCTGCCGCCCGGCCTTGGCCGCCTCGTCCTTGAACATCAGGCCGGCCTTGTAGGAACTCGTGGTCTCGACGCCGCCGAAGGTGGAGGTCGCCGCCTTCACCAGCACGCCGTTGACGGCGAAAACCACGGCGAAAAAACTCACCATCCAGATCAGCACGGCGCGGCCGGTGACTTCACGGGGCTTTTTGCGGGAAGCGGTCATGGTCTGCTCCGTTCAAGGCGCAAAGAAGTGGTCGCGTGCTTCGGTCTGCTCGCCGGTCGCAACATCGGTCAGGCGGAACCTGACCCGGGTCGAGGCCGCCGGCTTGTCGCCGTAGTCGGTGACCAGGATCCGCACTTCGCGGGTCTGGTCGGGACCGACGTCGATGAGCATCTGCCCGTCGGCGCGCGGCGGCACGCCGACGAAGTCGATCAGCGTCGCCGGCAGGCCGTCGAAGCCTAGCACGAATTCGCGGTGCTTGAGGCGCTTGTTGACGATGCGGATGGTGTAGCCGTTGCGCAGCGCGCCGTCCGACAGCCGCACGTACATCGGGTTGCGGTCGTGGATGACGCTGATGCCCTCGGTCTCGCGGGTGGCAAGCGTGTAGATCATGACGCCGCCGACCACCGCGATGACCGCGGCGTAGAGCACCGTTCGCATGCGCATGAGCTTGTAGAAGGCCGGCTTGCCTTCCATGCGCTGCTTGATGTTGAGGTCGGTGTCGTAGGCGATCAGGCGCGCCGGTCGCCCGAGCTTCTTCATCACCGCGTCGCAGGCGTCGATGCACAGGCCGCACTGGATGCAGCCGAGGTTGGCGCCGTCGCGAATGTCGACGCCGGTCGGGCACACATGGACGCATTGCAGGCAGTCGACGCAGTCGCCGGCCGGCTGCCCTTGCGCGCGCAGCTGCTCGGCCTTCTTGACCGAGCAGCGCGGCTCGCCGCGGTCATACCGGTAGGTCACGTTCAGCGCGTACTCGTCGGTGAGCGCGGCCTGGATGCGCGGCCACGGGCACATATAGAGGCAGACCTGCTCGCGCATGTGGCCGGCGAGCGTGTAGGTCGACGCCGTCAGGATGCCGATCCAGAGGTACGCGACGAACGGCGCTTCGCCGGTGGCGAGGTCCTTCACCAGCGTCGGCGCATCGGCGAAATAGAGCACCCAGGCGCCGCCGGTCCACCACGCCACCATCAGCCAGACGAAGTGCTTGGCGCCCTTGCGGGCCCAGGTTACCGCCGTCCATTTGAGGCTGTCGCTGCGCATGTGCTCGCGGCGGTCGCCTTCGATAAAGCGCTCGATAGCGAAGAACAGGTCGGTCCACACCGTCTGCGGGCAGAGATAGCCGCACCAGATGCGGCCGGCGACGGCGTTCATCAGGAACAGCACGATCGCCGCCAGGATCAGCAGGCCGGTGAGGTAGTAGATCTCCTGCGGCCACAGCTCGATGAAGAAGAAATAGAAACGGCGGTTTGGGAAGTCGACCAGCACCGCCTGGCTCGGCGCATTGGGGCCGCGGTCCCAACGCACGAAGGGCAGCAGGTAGTAGATGCCGAGGGTGATGAGCAGCGCCGCCCATTTGATCCGGCGATAAAAGCCGGAGACGCTCTGCGGATAAATCTTGCGGCGAGGCTCGTAGAGCGGGATGTCGTCTTCAACCATGCCGGGCGCGGCGACCGGAGACGTATTTTGGGGAGCGGGCTTGAGTTCCGCTTCCTTGACGAGATTTTCGAGGCCGGTCATGCGCTTACGCCATATTTGAGAACGCGCGGAAGGTACCTAAATCCGCCTGGACCAGACTTGATTTGCCTCAACCGGGCAAGGCCGTATCGGCCGGACAGCCATGCGTATCACCGCCCCCAAATGGTTCGGCTTGCGCGGCCGAAGGGCTGCGCAAGCCAGATGTCCTACCGAGCCCTTGCGGGCGGGCTGTCACTTCTCGCCGCCACCCAGCGTGTGGACGTAGACGGTCAGCGCCTTGATGGTCGGCTCCGGCAGACGCCCGCCCCAGGCCGGCATCACGCCGCCACGGCCGTTCTGGATGCCGGCGACCACGGTCTGCTTGTCCGAACCGTAGAGCCAGATCTTATCGGTGAGGTCGGGCGCGCCCAGCTCACGGTTGCCCTTGCCGGTATCGCCGTGACAGACGGCGCAGTTGTCGGCGTACAGCTTCTTGCCGAGCGCGAGATCGGCGCCGGCGTCGGGCTTCAGGCCGGCCAGCGTCCGGGCGAAATCGGCGACCGCCGAAATCTCGTTGGCTTTAAGGAGGCCGTCGCGTCCGAACGCCGGCATGTTGCCGCTGCGGCCTTTGTCGTCGCCGGCGCGCGCGCCATGACGGATGGTCTGCTCGATGTCCGCCAGCTTGCCACCCCACAGCCAATCGTCGTCGTTGAGGTTCGGATAGCCCTTGGTGCCGCCGCCGCCGGCGCCGTGGCACGGCGCGCAATTGTCGGCGAAGGCCACGCGACCGACCGCGCGGGAGAAGTCGAGCAGTTGCGGGTTGCCGGCGATGTCGGCGACCGAGGCGGTATTGATCTGCTGCATCATCGGCCCGCGCTGGGCCTGGAGCTGCTCGAGATCGGTCACGACGGCGCTGCGCGCATGCCAGCCGGTGATGCCTTCGGTCGACGTGGTCAGCAGCGGCCAGGCCGGATAGACGACCCAGTAGCCGACGGCCCAGACGATGCAAGCGTAGAACGTCCACAGCCACCAGCGCGGCAGCGGGGTGTTGAGTTCGCGGATTCCGTCCCAGTCATGGCCGGTCGTCGCGGTGCCACTGACGGCGTCGATTTCCTTGTGTTCTTCAGCCACTGGTCAGTCCTCCCGCAACGGAATGCGCGCCGCTTCCTCGAACTGCCGTTTGCGCGAAGGCCACAGCGCATAGGCAAGCACGGCCATGAACACGGCGACGAAGTAGATGAGCCCCCAGGTCTGGGCGAACTCGGCTACGGCTCGATAGGTCGGATCCATTGCATGTCACCGGATGTTGGCTTTGTCGTCGTACAGCTTGAAGTCCACCTGCGTGCCGAGCAGTTGCAGGTAGGCGATCAGCGCGTCGGCTTCGGTGACGCGCGCGGGATTGCCGTCGAAGTCGCGCGCCTGCGCCTTCGAATAGCGCTTGGCGAGATCGGCCGCGTCGGGGCTGTCGGTCGTCGCCTGGGTGGCGACGTCGGCCTTAGCGCTGGCGATCATGTCGGGCGTGTAGGGCACGCCGAGCAACGCCTGCACCTTGAGGTCCTGCGCGACGTTCTTGACGTCGAGGTCGGTTTCAGCCAGCCACGAATAGGCCGGCATCACCGAACCCGGCACCACCGAGCGCGGATCCTTCAGATGGTCGCGGTGCCAGTCGTCGGAGTACTTGCCGCCGACGCGGGCGAGATCGGGACCGGTGCGCTTCGAACCCCACTGGAACGGGCGGTCGTACATGCTCTCGGCCGCGAGCGAGTAGTGGCCGTAGCGTTCGACCTCGTCGCGCAGCGGACGGATCATCTGAGAATGGCAGAGATAGCAGCCTTCGCGGACGTAGATGTTGCGGCCGGCGAGTTCGAGCGGCGTGTAAGGACGCACGCCCTCGACCTTCTCGATCGTGTTCTTGAGATAGAACAACGGTACGATCTCGACCAGGCCGCCGATGGCGATCACGATCAGAATGCCGATCACCAGGATGATCGAGTTCTTCTCGAGGATGGCGTGTTTTTGCCAGAGTGACATTGATTCCCCCGCTTATTCCGCCGGCGCCAGCGCCAGACCGGCCGGTTTGGCCTGTTCTGCGGCGGTCACGGTTTTCCAGAGATTCCAGGCCATCAGCAGCGCGCCGGTGAGGAACAACAGGCCCCCGAGGGCGCGGATGACATAGAACGGATGCATCGCTTCCACGGTCTCGACGAAGGAGTATTCGAGGAAGCCGAGTTGGGTGTAAGCGCGCCACATCAGGCCCTGCAGGATGCCCGACACCCACATCGAGGAGATGTAGAGCACGATGCCGATGGTCGAGATCCAGAAGTGCCAGTTGACGAGCTTCAACGAATAGAGCGGCCGGTTCCACAGCCACGGAACCAGGCAGTAGAGCGCGCCGAAGGAGATGTAACCGACCCAGCCGAGCGCGCCGGAGTGCACGTGGCCGATGGTCCAGTCGGTGTAGTGCGACAGCGAGTTGACGACCTTCACCGACATCATCGGGCCTTCGAAAGTCGACATGCCGTAGAAGGCGACCGACACCACCATCATGCGCAGCACCGGATCGGTGCGCAGTTTGTCCCAGGCGCCGGACAGCGTCATGATGCCGTTGATCATGCCGCCCCAAGAGGGCATCCACAGGATGATCGAGAACGTCATGCCGAGCGTCTGCGCCCAGTCCGGCAGCGCCGTGTAGTGCAGATGGTGCGGGCCGGCCCAGATGTAGATGAAGATCAGCGCCCAGAAGTGGATGATCGACAGCCGGTAGGAATAGACCGGCCGGTCGCAGCGCTTCGGGATGAAGTAGTACATCATGGCGAGGAAGCCGGCGGTGAGGAAGAAACCGACGGCGTTGTGGCCGTACCACCACTGCACCATGGCGTCCTGCACGCCCGCCCACACGATGTATGACTTCGGTGAGAACAGCGACACCGGAATGGTGGCGTTGTTGCCGAGGTGCAGCACCGCGATGGTCAGGATGAAGGCGAGATAGAACCAGTTCGCGACGTAGATGTGGGGTTCCTTGCGCCGGAAGATCGTGGCCAGAAACACCAGGAAGTAGACGACCCAGACGATGGTGAGGAACAGGTCCGCGTACCATTCCGGCTCGGCGTATTCCTTCGACTGGGTGATGCCGAGCAGATAGCCGGTGCCGGCGATGACGATGAAGAAGTTGTAGCCGAGCACGACGAACCAGGGCGCGATGTCGCCGGCCAGCCGCGCGCGGCAGGTACGCTGCACGACATAGAACGAGGTCGCGATCAGCACGTTGCCGCCGAAGGCGAAGATCACCGCCGAGGTGTGCAGGGGCCGCATGCGGCCGAAGGTGGTCCAGGGCAAGTCTAAGTTGAGCGCCGGGAAGGCGAGCTGAAGCGCGATGATCAGGCCGACGGTAAAGCCGGCGATGCCCCAGACCATCGCGACCACCGAGCCAAACTTGACCGGGCCCATGTTGTAGTTGGGCTTGCCGTCGATCTCGAGCGGCGGGCGCTCGGCCGGCCGCTCGAAATAGCGGTTGAGGATGGCGAAAACGGCCGCCACGCTGGCCGCGGTAAACAGATAGGCGTGGAACGCATATTCCGGCGTGTAGGCCTTTGCCGCGACGACGATGGCGAGCAACGCCAGAGCGGCGAAAGCGAGCGCCGATCCTCCCTCGCCGATGGTCATGGTCTTCTGGGGAGACAGCGCGTTCGCCATGAGATTGGTTCCGTTTTAGCTGGCCAGGGGAATTACGTGGCCACAGTGGTGGTTACTGCGGTGCAAACTGCCGAACTTTGACGCACGTCAAACAAGAATCGGCTCAGTTAACGCCCTCAGCGCCAGCGATGCCAGCCCCAGCCGCGCGGGCCACCCGTATTGATACGGGCTTTCTGCTCGTCATTGAGGGTGGCGTAGAAGGCATCGAAGGCCGGACGAACGGTCTTCACCGCCGCCAGCATGGCCTCGAGGCGCTTTTCCATGAGCTCCATGCGGGCCGACGCGCTGGCCGGGAACTCGCGTGGGCATGCCGCCGCGATGGATTCGGCCGCTTTGGCCGAGGCCGCGCGCAGATCGTTCAGCTTGGCGCGCTGGGCTTCGTTCGGATTGATCAGGCGCTCGATGCGTTCCATGCGCCATTCGGCGAGGCCGGCGCCGCGCGGATTGCACATGCCGGCGAAGCCGCCCATGCCGCGCCCGCCCATCATGCCAGGGCCCATCATCATGCCAGGACCCCAGCCACGCCCGCCGCCCGGGCCGTAGCCGGGTCCGCGGTCGGCCGGA
This sequence comes from uncultured Undibacter sp., assembly GCA_964372105.1. Lineage (GTDB taxonomy): Bacteria > Pseudomonadota > Alphaproteobacteria > Rhizobiales > Xanthobacteraceae > Pseudolabrys. The sequence continues at coordinate 40,115 of CAYJPU010000005.1, read as the reverse complement.
GGGGTGCCTGTCCCAGGACCTGTAGCCGGGCCGGCGCCGGGCGCCGCACCGGGGCCCGGTTGAGCAGGCTGAGCAAGGACCGGCGCCGTCAGGACCGCGCCAAAAACGGCGAAAGCGGCGGCGTAGGCGAGCAGCTTGTTCATGACTCTTCTCCAACTTGGGGGAAAATCGACCGGCACTGTGCGATGCGCGCACGTGGCGGGCTTTGATGCACGTCAACCCAGACGCACATGCGAACGATTGGCGCTAGACCGGCAGCGCGAACTCGCGCTCGACGTCGGCCACCGAAATTTGCGGCGTCAAGGGCGGCGCCACCGCCGCGCGATCCCCGCGATAGAGCACGCCGAGGCTGAAACCGTCGTCGGCCAGCACCAGCGCGGTGGCGGCGGCCCGGTCCTGCTCGATCGACAGGCCGGAGGGTCGCACCGCTTTCTTCCATTCGCGCTGTTCCGGGCGGAAGGTAAGGCAGGGGCTGAGCACCTCGATGAAGGCGAAGCCCGGCCAGCGCATGCCGTCGACGATCATGTCGGCCAAGCCGTTCGGATCGCCGGAGAAACCGCGCGCGACGTAATTGGCGCCGGAGGCGATCGCGACCGCCAGCGGATTGAACGGGCGCAGGCCGATGCCGCCGGGCGCGATGTCCGAGTCCCAGTCGGCCTCGGTAGTCGGCGACGGCTGGCCCTTGGTCATGCCGTAGACGCGGTTGTCCATCACGACATAGAGCATGTCGACGTTGCGCCGGCAGGCATGGATGAAATGATTGCCGCCGATGGAATAACCGTCGCCGTCGCCGCCGACGGTGATGACCTCAAGATCGGGACGCGCCAGCTTCAAGCCGGTGGCGACCGCGAGCGCGCGGCCGTGCACGCCGTGGAAGCCGTAGGTGCTCATGTAGCCCGGCAGCCGCGACGAGCAGCCGATGCCGGAGACGAGCACGACCTCGTGCGGCGGCCGCCCGTGCTTGGCCAGCGCGCGCTCAAGCGCGGCCAGCACGCCGAAGTCGCCGCAGCCCGGGCACCAAACCGGATGCACGCCGGAACCAAAGTCCTTGGCGCTGTAGACGCAATGCGGTTCGGCGGTGGCGGTTTCGGTGATCGTATCGGTCATGGCAGCGTTCCAGCTTTTTCTTGACTGTCATTCCGGGCGAGCGCGCAGCGCGAGACCCGGAATCCAGTACTCCGCAGCTTATCGATAGGCTGCGGAGTACTGGGTCCCCGCCTACGCGGGGACGACAAGAACTCACACCACATAACTGGCGATCTCGGATGGCCGGAACGGCAGCGGACCCGGCCGCGCCACGCTTTCCGCGCTCGGCGGGATCGCCTTCTGGCCGACCAGATGGTGATAGAGCTGCGCGCCGTGGTTCTGCTCGACCACGATGATGCGGCGCGCACCGTCGAGCGCGCGCGCGAGCGCGGTCATCGGCAGCGGCGACAGCACGCGCAGCGCGACGATGCGGATCTGATGTCCGGCGGCGGCAAGACGCCGCGCCGCCGCGCGCGCGGCCCCGACGGTCGAGCCGAAGGTCAGCACCACCGTGTCGCCTTTGCCCCAGGTCTCGCCCCAATAGGCGCCGGGATCGAAACGCTGAATCTTCTTGGCGCGCTTGTTGATCTGCGCGACGTGCGGGCCGGCGCCGCTCGCCGGCAGACCCGCTTCGTTATGCGTAAGGCCTTCCGCCACCCATTCGTGGCCGGGCGTGCCGGGCAGCGGCATTGGCGTAACCGGATCGCCGCCCAGCACGTAGCGCTTGAACGGCTTGGCCGGCGCCTCGCCGTTGACGCGGCGCGTGAGCGGCTTCGGACGCTCCATGCTTGGATCGATCACCGTGGTGGCCTGGCCGAGCGCCTGATCGGACAGCACGATGACCGGCACCTGCAGCGACTCGGCGACATAGACCGCGTATTCGGCGGTGGTGATGCAATCGGCGACCGAGTACGGCGCCATCACGACGCGCGGCGCATCGCCATGCGCGCCGTAGATCGCCAGATTGACGTCGCTCTGCTCGGTTTTGGAGGCGATGCCGGTGGAGGGACCGGCGCGCATGACGTCGACCAGCACCAGCGGAATCTCAGCAGCGACCGCCAGCCCGAGCGTTTCGACCATCAAGGAGAAGCCCGGCCCCGACGTGACCGTCATCGCCGGCGTGCCGCCATAGGCCGCGCCGAGCGTCATGTTGACGGACGCGAGTTCGTCTTCGCCCAGCACCAGGCGGCCGCCGAGCTTGGTGAGATGCGGCGCCAGCCACTCCACCAGGTCGGTCGCGGGCGTGATCGGATAGCAGCCGACGAACCGCACGCCGCCGCGCAAGGCGCCGAGCGCGATCGCCTTGTTGCCGCTGATGAGCCAGCGCGCCGCTGGCTTCGGCGGGTCGAGCCGCAGATTGAGCGTGAGAGCAGCGGCGGCGGCGATGCCGGAGGCCGTGCCCTTGGCATTGGCGGCGACGACATCGGCACCCTTGTCGGAAAAGACCGTTTCGGCCGCAGCCTTGAGATCGGAAGCGCTCAATCCGATGAGCGCGCCGACGAGACCGGCGGCGAACATGTTGACGCGCCGGCCCCGCAAGCCGTGGTCGAGCTCGCTCGCGGCCGGATCGGTCATCGGCAGCGACACCAGCCGGCCTTTCGACTTGGCGATGCCGGACGGCATGGCCCCGGCTTCCGGGTCGGCCAGGATGACGCTGGCTTCGTCGAGCGGGATTTCGGCCGCGAACTGCTCGACCTTCTCCCAGTCCAACGCCACGAACAGGTCGTAGCGGTCCGGCTGGGTTTCGATCGGTTCGGTCGAGACCTGCACCAGCGCCGCCGATTCGCCGCCGCGTACCTGCGCGCCGAACAATTGCGTCATCAAGCCGTAATAGCCGGCATGGGCGGCGGCGCGCAGCAGAACGGCGCCGGCGCTCATCGCGCCGGAGCCGCCGCTGCCTGCAAACACCGCGGCGAGTGTTGTGCGCGCCACTGTTGCCCCTCTTCTAGACGTAACCGAGCCAGTGCCAGTAGGTGGCGCCGAGCAGCATCACCAGCGCCAGCGCGACGATCGTCAGCACGAAGCCGGTGCGGACGAAATCGCGCGCGCTGAAGGTTTCGGTGCCGTAGGCGACCATGTTCTGCGGCGCGTTCACCACCAGGATGAAGCCGAAGCTGACGACGAACTGCAGCACCATGGTCATACCGATGATGTTGATCCCGGGCGTGGCCACGCTCTTGAGCACGGCGATCACGATCGGGATCATCGCGGAGGCAAGCGCGGTGGCGCTGGCGAAGCCGAGATGGATCACCACCAGGAACAAGCTCATCGTGCCGAGGATGAACAGCGCGGTGGCGTTCTTCAGGCCGAACTCGGCGACGACGATGTTGGCGAGCCAGGTCGCAGCCTGGGTCTGCAACAGCGCGGTGCCGAGACTGATGCCGACGCCGAACAGGATGACCGTGCCCCACGGAATCTTCGGCTGGGCCTCCTTCCAGGTCATGATGCCGATGCCCGGCATGAACATCAGCGCGACGGCGGTGATGGTCGTGGTGCTGGTGTCGAACTTGTGCAGGACGCCTTCGGTCGCCCAGAAGGCGATCAAGGTCACCGACAGCAGCAGCAGCTTGATCTCGGAAGCCTTCATCGTGCCGAGTTCGGCGAGCGACTTGCGGATGCCCTCGCGGCCGCCCGGTGCCTCCTTCACTTCCGGCGGAATCATGCGCGTCATGACGAAGTAGAGCGCGACGCACATCAGGATGGCGAAAGGCCCGGCGGCCACCAGCCATTCGAGCCAGGTGATCGTCCTGTTGAACGCCTTCTCGATGAAGCCGATGGCGACCATGTTCTGCGCCGCCGCGGTCTTGATGCCGACGTTCCAGATGCTGGCGGTCTGCACCGTGACGATCATCAGCATGCTGGCAAAGGCGCTGCGCTTGCTGACGCCGAAGGCGGCAATGATGCCGAGCGTGATCGGGACCAGGCAGGCGACGCGCGCGGTGGTGGACGGCACCATCAGCGCGATCACGAAACCCACCACGATGGTGCCGATGACGACGTGGTTCGTCTTCGTGCCGACCCGGGACAGGATGCTGAGCGCGATGCGCCTGTCGAGGCCGGTCGCGCTCATGGCGGCGGCAAGGAACAGTGCGGCGGCGACCAGCACCAGCGCGGTGTTGGCGAAGCCGCCGAAAGCCAAGGTCAGCGCGCGGCTGGTGCCGAGCAGGACCTTCGGGTCTGCGACGCTTGGCGCGAGGCCCAGCAGGAAGGCCATCAAGACGGCGATCACGATGGCCGAGACCGCATAGTCGATGGCTTCGGTCATCCAGATGACGACGGCGAAGGCGAGGATGGCGAGCATGCGGTGGCCGGCGACCGGAAGACCGGCCGGCGTCGGCAGCAACAGAATGACGACAAGCGCGGCGACCGCGGCGAGCAGGCCCCAGTTCGACGCAAACCAGCCTTTTTCCTTGGGTGCGGCGGCAGCGGCCGGCGTCACTCTCGGTTCAGCAGCGATAGACATGGTTTCCTCCGAAGCAGGGAGCCTGCCTGGGCGGGCATCATCTGCTGCGGCGACCCGGTCGCGTTGAGGAAGATCAAACGGCGGCGGCGACAAAATCGGGGAAAATGCGTAGGCACCGCCGCGTACTGCGATGCGAAAAGCCGTGTCGTGCCCTGGTACGCCACAAACGACAAAGGCGCGCGCCACGCCTTATGAGGCCGCGGCAACGCGCCTTCTCTCACGCCCCTGAAGGTCAGGCGGCGGATTTCACTTCGATCTTCTTAGCTTGCGCCGGCGCCGGCTTCGGCACCATCACCTTGAGCACGCCCTTGGCGATGCTGGCCTTGATGGCGTCGGCGTTGACGCCGTCCGGCAATTCGAGCGTACGCTCGAACGAGCCATAGCTGCGCTCGATCAGCCGGTAGTTCTTGTCCTTCTCTTCCTTTTCCGCCTTCTTCTCACCGCGGATGGTGAGGAGATTGTCGGCGACGTTGATCTGGACATCCTTCTCCTCGAGGCCAGGCAATTCGGCCGTGATCTCGATTTCCTTGTCGGTTTCGGTCACGTCCATGCTGGGCAGCATTTTACCGCCATTGCCGGCAAAAGCCGGAAAGCCGCGCGTGAAGTCTTCAAACAGCCGGTCGATCTCGCGCTGCAAGGACATGAAGGGATTGGTGGACCCGGCGACATTGCGGTCGCGGCCGACGGGGATCAGCGATTTCAAGTTCATGGCTTCCTCCATCATTCAGAACGGGCGACGCCCCACTTTCAGGACCGCTTTATTCATGCCCTTTTCGCGCTTCGTGCTTTGAGGCACATCAATTCCCCTGGGGCCGCCCTTCCCCGCCGCGCGCGAGGCTGGTGATCGCGGCATCCGGCCGTGTTATCCGGCCGTGAATTCACAAGCCGGTTTGACCCCGCGCCGCCAAGCCGTAATAGTGACCGCCTATATCGTCGGCTCTCCCTCATCGTCACTCTCAAGGTCAGGGCCTCATCGTGTCATTGGCCCTCAGCGGCATTTTTGGGAGATGCAAGCGTCCCCATGATTTCCCAGTCATCGGCCCCTTCCGCGGATGGCCTCGCCGTGAAAACGGCTACTGAGCCGAGACAGTCACAGGCCCGTCCGTCCGTCGCCAGAGACGCGCTGAACCGTGCACGAACATCGACGGCGGGAACGTTCGCCCTCGCGGCCGTCGCGACCGGGACGGTTTTGTCCGTCGGCGGCGCCATCTGGGCCGTCCAGACGGGAGTTCCCTATCCGATCGCGATCATGGCCGGCTTTTGCACGCTGGCGGGCGGCGTATGCCTGGCGGCGGCGCTCGTGTTCTTGATGACACCCGACCGGACTCCGGCGCCCATCGTCGTGAACGCCACGCCGAATTACACCGCCTGGAAGCTGATGAAGACGTTCAGCGTGTCAAACGCCTCTCGCCTTTGGTGCGATATCGAACCCGGCTCCGCGCTGACGCAGGATTCCATCGCCTGGGCCAAGGTTCTGTTGGGCGCGATCAGCCGTGGCGAACTGCCCATGGCCGAGAAAGCGGGAGCGCCGAAAGAGGCCATCGAGCGCGAGCGCAACAGCCCGAACTGGCACACTGAGGTGGCAAGAGACGCGCTTCAGTCCTGGGCCAAGACGCACGGCTTCAACCCGCGCTTTCTTCAAGATTAGCGCCAGGGCTAGTGCTTGACGGCCTCCGTCGGCGGCTCGATCACCATGCCCGAGGTCGGTTCGATCCACACCAGGTGATCCTTCACCGCCTTCACGCCGGGCGTATTCTCGGCCGCGATCTTGAGCGCCGCGCGCTGGCGGTCGTCGACGACCGCGCCCCACAATTCGACCACGCCGTCATGCACGACCACGTTGGTGAGCGCGACCGGCGCCCAAGGCTGCTTCTGCATTTCCGCCAGAAGATGCTCGCGGATGGCGGCGTCGCCGTGTTGCGGCGCCTTCGGCATCGTGCGCGCGAGGCTGACCATGGCGTGCATGAGGTTGGAGCGGGTGACGATGCCGACCACCTTGTTGCCGCGCACCACCGGCACGCGCTTGATGCGGCGGCGCTCCATCAGCTCGACGATCTCCTCGATCGGCGTGTCCTCGGTGACGGTCTGCACGTCTTGCGTCATCACCTCGCCGACTTCGTTGCCGTGCGAGTGGGTGTACTCGGAAGCGATCTTGCCCGGACCCATGAGGAATTCGAGCCAACGCGACCGGCGCTTCTCCGTGGCGGTTTCGCGGCGGCGCAGGAAGTCGCCCTCCGACAGCACGCCGACCAGATGGCCGTCGGCATCGATCACCGGCAGGCCGCTGATGTGATGTTGCAGCATCAATCGCGCCGCCTGAAGGACCGTCGCCTCCGGCCTCACCGAGACAATCGCGCAGGTCATCACGTCTGCGGCTTTCATGGCGCTGCTCCTTGTCTTGTGTGGCGGCATCTGACCATGCGCGCCGAAAGGCATCTTGACGCAGGTCAAGTGCAGCGCGCGGACAAGACCAGCCGCCGGCCCATAAAAAAATGCCCCGACACCGAGGTGCCGGGGCAGTTTGGCCGAACAGTAAGTCGGGGAGAACGACGTTCGGCTTAGTCCGTAACGAATGCTTCAGGCATTCAAGCGGCTGAGGGCGGCGCGGTTGCGCAGCACGATGCGGCGCGAGGTCGGCACCGAAATCGCCGCCGAGTTTTCAAGCTGCGTCAACGTGCGCGACACGGTTTCGATGGTCAGACCGAGATAGTCGGCGATGTCCTGGCGCGACATCGGCAGGTCGACCTCCGTCACGGCCGACGAACGCTTGGCCATTTCGAGCAGGAAACCGGCGACGCGCTCCTGCGCGGTTTTGATCAGCAGCATGATGTGGTCCTGCGCGCGCTGCAGCTCGCCGGCAGTCATGGTCCAGAGTTGGCGGGCGACTTCGTTGTCACGGGCGGCGAGCGCGACCAGCGTGCTGCGCTTGATCACCAGAACCTTGCAGTCGACGATCGCTTCCGCCGAAAACGTGTGATGTTCGCCGATCTCGAGGCCGAAGATGTCGCCTGGAAGATAGAAGGCGCCGATCTGACGGCGGCCATCGTTGAGAACCTTGTAAGTGCGGACCGTGCCGCTGATCACCTTGTAGAGGTATTCGGCCGGCTCGTTCTCGCCGTAGATCTCGACGTTGCGGGCGAACGGCATGGGCGCGCCCATCAGCTCGATCGAGTTGCCGAACGTGCTCGTCGCCGGCGCTGCGGCCGGGCGGCCGGTGCGGCCCTCCGGACGGCGCGAATTAGCCCGGTTCGTCGTGGTGGTCTGCGTGAGCATCGGCTGGCCCTCGTAAAGATGATGGTCATGGATACCGCTGGCGCCGCGGAGCCGAAATTCAGATAATCTCCATAGGGGATTTACCGTAGGTGCCGGACGGCCAGCCGGAGGCGCTTCAGTGACTGTCGAGAGAATGTCTCAACCTATTGAAAATAATAGTATATTTTCGGGCTGGGAGCACGGCGGAATTTCCCGCTACGGCGTCGCACCGGTTGCGGTGATGCTGTCGCTCGCGGGCCGTGCGTTGCTGCTGCCGATCCTGCACGACGACACGGTATTTCTCTATTTCGTGCCGGCGCTGCTGATCTCGGCGGGAATCGGCGGCCTCGGCCCCGGTCTGCTGGCCACCGCGCTCAGCATCCTCGCCGTGATCTTCATTTTCCACAAATCGAGCGGGTCGACGGACCCTCTCACCGTCAACAGCATCGCCTTCACGCTCATCGGTGTCGGCGTGTCGTGGGGCGGCGAGTTGCTGCATCGCAGCCGCCTGCGCACGATGGTGATGACGCGCGACGCGCTGGCGCGCGAGGCGCATCTGCAATCCATTCTCGACACCGTGCCGGAGGCGATGATCGTCATCGACGAGCGCGGCATCATGAACTCGTTCAGCACCGCCGCCGAACGGCTGTTCGGCTATCAGGCGGCTGACGCGCTCGGGAAAAACGTCAATATCCTGATGCCGAACCCGTATCGCGGCCATCACGACGCCTACCTGGAGCGCTACTTGAAAACCGGCGAACGCCGCATTATCGGCATCGGCCGCGTGGTCGTCGGCCAGCGCAAGGACGGCTCGACCTTTCCGATGGAACTCGCGGTCGGCGAAATGCGGTCGGGCGACAAGCGCTTCTTCACCGGCTTCATCCGCGATCTGACCGAGCGACAGAAGACCGAGGCGCGCCTGCAGGAACTGCAATCCGAACTCGTCCATATCTCGCGGTTGACAGCGATGGGCGAAATGGCGTCGACGCTGGCGCACGAACTCAACCAGCCGCTGTCGGCGATCTCGAATTATCTCAAAGGCTCGAAGCGGATGCTGGAAGGCGTCACCGACGAGAAGTTAGTCACCATGCGCGACGCGCTCGCCAAGGCCGCCGACCAGGCGATGCGCGCCGGGCAGATCATCCGCCGGCTGCGCGATTTTGTCTCGCGCGGCGAAAGCGAACGCCGGGTCGAGAACATCACCAAGCTGGTCGAGGAAGCGAGCGCGCTGGCGCTGGTCGGCGTCAAGGACCGCGGTATTCGCGTGCAATTCAAGTTCGATCCGGCGGTCGACCTGGTGCTGGCCGACCGCGTGCAGATCCAACAGGTGCTGCTCAACCTGATCCGCAATGCCATGGACGCGATGGAAACCTCGCCAAAACGCGACCTGATGGTGGCGGTCGCGCCGATCAGCGACACGCAGGTGTGCGTCAGCGTCTCCGATACCGGCGGCGGCATCGCGCCGGAAATCGCCGAGCAATTGTTCCAGCCTTTCATCACCACCAAGCGGCAGGGCATGGGTGTCGGCTTGTCGATTTCGCGCACCATTATCGAGGCGCATGGCGGCCGGATCTGGGTCGAGCCGAATCCCGCGGGCGGCACGATTTTCAATTTCACGCTCGCGGTCGTCAAAGAGGGGGATGTCGACGATGCAGCCTGATCCGGTCATCTACGTGGTCGACGATGACGAGGCGGTCCGGCAATCGCTTGAATTTCTGCTGAAGACCGCGGGCGTCGCGGTGCAAGGATTCGATTCGGCGAAGGCGTTTCTGGATGTCCTGCCGCAGGTCAAATCCGGCTGCGTGATCACCGACGTGCGGATGCCCGACATCACCGGCATCGACCTGTTGCGGCGCGTGAAGGAAATAAAGCCGGAATTGCCGGTGATCGTGATCACCGGGCACGGCGACATCGCGCTGGCGGTCGAGGCGATGAAAATCGGCGCCGTGGATTTTCTGGAGAAGCCGTTCGACGACGACCATCTTTTGGCCTCCGTGCGCTCGGCGCTCGACCAGGAGGCCGACGTCGCCAGGCGTTCGGCCGAGGTCGGCGACATTCACAACAAGCTGGCGGCCCTGTCGAACCGCGAGCGGCAGGTGCTGGAAGGACTGGTCATCGGCAACGCCAACAAGACCATCGCCTTCGATCTCGGCATCAGCCCGCGGACGGTCGAAATCTATCGCGCCAACCTGATGACCAAGATGGGCGCGAGCAGCCTGTCCGATCTTGTCCGCATGGCGATGATGGCCGGCATCCTGGAAAGCTCCGGCAAGGCCCGCTGACGGGCGTCAGGCTCGCCGGCGCCGCCCGGCATCAGCTGCGGACGCCGAGCCCCCGCATAAAGCGTTCGCGGATCTGCACCGGATCGCGGTCGGTCGTGCCGACCGCCGGCTTGGCATCGATACGGACCGCGATCAGCGTCGGGCCGCCGCCCTTCAACGCGGCCGCGACCAGACGGTCGAAATCGTCCTCATCGGCAGCCCACGAACTGTTGGCCAGGCCGCAGCCGCGCGCCACCGCGACGAGGTCGGTCGTCGCCGCGCTCGCGGTCGGCTGCGACCCGGTGATCTGGTAGACGCCGTTGTCCCACACCACCATGGTGAGGTTCTTCGGGGCCTGCATCGCGACGGTGGCGAGGCAACCGAGCTGCATCAGCAGCGAGCCATCGCCTTCGAGCGCGATCACGTGCCGCTGCGGCTGCGCGATGGCGACGCCGAGCGCGATCGGAATGGCAAGGCCCATGCTGCCCAGCATGTAGAAGTTCTGCGGCCGTTGGCCTGCTTCCCAGAGATCGAAGTTGGTGTTGCCGATGCCGCCGATCACCGCCTCGTCGCGCTTGAGCTGGCCGACCAGGCGCTTCGTCAGATCGAAGCGGTTCATGACTTTGGCGTTATGGGCGCCGATGTTGGTCACGGTCATTGCGGTCAAGCCTCGAACACTTTGCCGCCGGTGAGCAGCGGCGACATGATGAAAGTGACCGGCGCCTGGGTCGCGATCGCCTGCTTGATAGAGCGGTCGACGATGAAGGCAAGCTCGTCATGGCGCGTGATAGTGTGGGTTTCGATTCCGAGCGCGTCGAGCACCGGACGCATGGTGCGGCACACCATGGCCTGGCCGAGATTGAACTCGCCGAGCGTGCCGCGTTCCGACACGAACAGCAGTGCCGGAATCTGGCAGGGCATCACCAGCGAGGCGAGCGCGTTCGGAAGGGTGGCGAAGCCCGAGGTCTGCATCAGCACCGCGGCGCGCATACCACCCATCCACGCGCCGGTCACGATGCCGATGGCTTCTTCCTCGCGCGTCGCCGCGAAGGTCGTGAAGAAGGAATCGTCATGGATCGCCTTGATCAGCGGCGTGAAGACCCGGTCGGGCACATAAACGACGAGTTTGACGTCGTTGCTTTTCAGGGTGGCCAGCACGATTTCGTGCCAAGCCGCCGGTCGCGCTTGCGGTTCCGTCATAGGCTGAATGGTTGCCTCAGGGCCTTTTGAACATCGTGAAATTCGCACGCCTCGGTGGCGGAGCGCAACAAGAGGCATTGCGACAATAAACGCGAAAGCCTACCCTGAAGCAACTATCGGCACGATCAAAACAAAGCCGAAGTACGGGGAGAAACATGAAAAAATCCAGCAACGATTCCGCGCTGTCGCGGCGCACCGTCATCAAGGGCACCGGCGCGCTCGCCGCCGGCATCGCGGCGCCGGCCATCCTGGGCCTGCGTTCGGCTTATGCCGCCTATCCGGACCGGCCGGTGAAGCTCGTCGTCGCCAATACGCCGGGCGGGCCGTCCGACCTGGTCGGGCGCATGGTCGCGGCCGCCTTGCAGCAATCTACCGGCAAGACATTCATCATCGAGAACATCGGCGGCGCCGGCGGCAACATCGGCATGGCGCAAGCCGCGAAGGCCGAGCCGGACGGCTACACACTGCTGCTCGCCACCAACGCCTATTCAGTGAACTTCGGGCTCTACAACAAACTGCCCTACGACCCTTACAAGGATTTCGTCGGTGTCAGCGAACTGGCGAGTTCGCCCAACACCTTTGTGGTGAAAGCGGATCTGCCGGCCAAGACGATGAAGGAGTTTGTCGCGCTCGCCCGGTCCAATCCCGACAAGTTCAATGTCGCGACGCCGCCGATCGGGACGACGCCGCAGTTGCAGGCCGCCGTGCTGAAGGCGCGGGAGAACCTCAGCAAGCTGGAACAGGTCGTCTACAAGGGCGGCGGCGACGCGCTGCAGGCGCTGCTCTCGGGCACGGCGCAATTGAGCTCGGGCTCGCTGGCGCCGGCAGCGCCGCACATCGCCGCCGGCAAGCTGCGCTGCCTGGCGGTGTCGGCCGAAAGCCGCTGGCCCGGCCTGCCGGACGTGCCGACCATGCAGGAAATCGGCTACAAGGACTTCGTGTTCCCGACCGACATGGTGATGCTGGCGCCGGCAAAGACGTCGCCTGACGCCATCAACTGGCTGGAGGCGGAGATTTTGAAGGTGCTCAACGCGCCGGACATGAAAGCGAAAATGTTCAAAGCCGGTTTCCAGGTCAAACCAAAGGGCGCGAAAGACGCCTGGGCGCGCGTGAACAAGGAGATCGGTCTGTTCAAAGGCATCATCGAACAGGCCGGCATCCAGAAGCTGTAA
>CAYJPU010000005.1:6356-27641 GCA_964372105.1 uncultured Undibacter sp. | reverse complement strand
GGAGATCGGTCTGTTCAAAGGCATCATCGAACAGGCCGGCATCCAGAAGCTGTAACGCCGCAACAAGGATGCATATCAAGTCCGTCGAGCCGATCGCGATCAGCCTGCCGATGAAGAAGCCCGTCATCATGGCGGGCGAGGAAGTGCGGCAAGCCGACAACGTGCTGGTGCGGATCGAAACCGACACCGGCCTTGTCGGCTGGGGCGAAGCGGCGTCGGCGCCGGTGATGACGGGCGAGACGCTGGAGAGCATCGTCACGGCCGTGCATTACCTGACGCCGGCGCTGCACGGCCGCGCGCCCGCCGACATCGACGGCGCGCTCGCCGCCATGGACGGCCGCATGTACGGCAACCATGGCGCCAAGGCGGCGATCGAAATCGCGCTGCACGATCTCACCGGCCGCGCCGCCGGCCAGCCAGTGCACGCGCTGCTCGGCGGCAGGAAACGCAGCCGCATGCCCTTGCTCGGCGTGGTCGGCGGCGGCGACCAAGACGGCGACCTGCGCGACGCCGAGAAGAAGAAGGCCGAAGGCTTCACCGCCTACAAGATCAAGGTCGGCATCGACACGCCGGCAAACGACGCGGCGCGCACGCGCGCGATCTGCGCGGTGCTGGGCCGCGGCCTGCTGATCTCGGCCGACGCCAACCAGGGTTTCTCGACCGACGAAGCGCTTAGCTTCGTGCGCGCGGTCGACGGCTGCGGGCTCGATTTCTTCGAGCAGCCGGTGATGGCGGACGACCTCGCCGGCATGGCGGCGGTGGCGGCCGCGGCCGCGACGGCCGGCATCGCCATCGGCGCCGATGAAGGCATCCATTCGCTCGACGACATAAGGCGGCATGCCGAACGCAAGGCGGCGCGCGGCGTCAGCCTGAAAGCGATCAAGCTCGGCGGCTTGCGCGCGCTGGTCGACGCCGGCCGGCTGTGCGACAGCCTCGGCATGAGCGTCAACATTTCCTGCAAGACCGGCGAGTCAAGCATCGCCGGCGCCGGCGCGCTGCACGCGGCGTCGGTCATTCCCGGCATCGCCTGGGGCCTGACGCTGACGCATATCGGGCTGGCGGAAGATGTCACCGCGCAACCCGTCGTGACCAGCAAAGGTCATGCCGACAGCCTCGACCGGCCAGGGCTCGGCATCGATGTCGATGAAGATCGCGTGCGCCGCCATCGCGTGCCGATCGCCAGCCGCGCGGTGGCGTGACGAGCGCTGCTACGCCTGCGGCGCGGCGCCGAGCGGCAGACCGGTATCGGCGTGAAAGACGCGGCCGATTTCCGCCAATTGCGCGTCGTGACCGCCGGGCCCAAGCAGCGTGATGCCGAACGGCACGCCGGCTTCGGTGAACGCCGCCGGCAAAGCCAGTCCGCACAGATCGAGCAGATTGACGAAGTTGGTGTAGCTGCCGAGCCGGCTGTTGAGCTGGATCGGATCGGCCAGCACCTGCGCGACCGTGTAGGCGGTCGGCGCCGTCGGCAGCGCCAGCGCGTCGATGGCGCGAAAGGTGACGTCGGCGACGCGGCGTAATTCTTCCAGCTTGTAGAAAGCGCGGAAGGCGTCGATCGCGGTCGGCCGCAGGCCCGAGAGGATGATCTCGCGCGTCACCGGATGAATCGCGTCCGGATCGGACGCCAGCAGCGAGCCGGCGGCGATGGTGCGCTCGGCCACCCACGGGCCGTCGTACAGCAGACGCGCGGTTTCATAGAACGGCTCGATGTCGATCTCGACGAGAACGCAGCCGAGCTTGGCGAGGCGCTCAAGCGCGGCGGCGTAAGCCGCTTCGAACGCACGATCGCCAAAGAACAGGCGCTGACCCGGACGCGGCACGCCAATCCTCAAGCCTTGCGGCATGGCGTTCGGCGTACCCACCGGCCGCGCCCGCGAATAAGGATCGGCGGCATCCGGCCCGGCCATGGCGGCGAGCGCCGCCCAGGCGTCGTCCACCGTGAGCGCGAACACCGACACACAATCGAGCGTGCGGCAGGCCGGCACCACGCCGAAGGTCGAGATCAGGCCGAGGCTCGGCTTCAGGCCGACGATGTTGTTGAGCCCGGCCGGAACGCGGCCCGAGCCCGCCGTGTCGGTGCCGAGCGCCAGCGGCACTAGGCCGGCGCCGACGGCGACCGCCGAGCCCGAACTGGAGCCGCCGGGCACCAGCTCTTCCTTGATCGAATTCTTCGGCACGCCATAAGGCGAGCGCACGCCGACCAGGCCGGTGGCGAACTGGTCGAGATTGGTCTTGCCGATGACGACGGCGCCGGCCGCGCGCAGCCGCGCGACCGCGGTTGAATCGCGCGCGGGCTTGTAAGCGAAGGCAGGACAGGCGGCGGTGGTCGGCAGGCCGGCGACGTCGATGTTGTCCTTCACCGCGACCGGCACGCCGTACAGCGGCAGGTCCTTGCGACGCGCCGCCAAGGCGCGGGCTTCGGCCACGGCCTCGGCTTCATCGCGCAGGCTGATGAAGATTGCGCCATCGCCGCGCGCGCGGATGCGCGCAAAGCTGCGGGCGACAGTCTGTTCCGGCGTGGCCGCCCCTGCCCGGTGCGCGGCCACGATCGCAGCGATTGTTTCAGCCAAAGCGGCCCCCGAAAAACGAACCCGTTTGGCGCCGCCCCGGCAAGGGCGCACTCGCTCTTGTGCGAAAAATCTCAGGCCGGCGCAACCCTGTTTGGTTCAGTACGCGGCCGAAGCCAGTTCGCGCGGCGAAGCGCGGGTCGGCGCGTCCGTGGGGGATTCGCTTCTGAATGAAGCGGGCGCGCGACCAAGCCGCACGCCCGATCCGATCTTGCACGACTCGATCAGTCAGTGACGCGCGGCCGCCGCGCCCGCCGCGACGCCGGCAAGATAGACCGCAGCGACCACTGGAAACGCCTTGGACCCCGAAGCTGAATCGACGATCGCCTTCAGCGGCCCGCCGTCTTTGGCCTTCTGCGAGTCTTCATAGATCTCCGTCGCTTTGTCCTCGAGTTCCTTCACCGTCATGGTGCACGCGACCATTTCCACATCTGTTGTCACGGGCGGAAGGCTTTTCCGATCGTGCAAATATTGATGTGCAAGTTGCAGGCCGCCACCCGATGCGACGCCGAGCGCCGCCGCCGCGAGGACCGGAAACACCTTGGGCTTTGGTGCTTCGCCCTTGGGCCCCGGCAAGGCTGCCGCCGCGAGCGCCGGATAATGCAACCATGACACCGGCATTTCCATCATCGCTGATCGGATTTCATCTCTGGCACTCATTTTTACGCCCCTCTTGTTGCATCGGATTGAATGGAGACATCTTGACGCTTCTTCCGGCCACCCTTAGGAGCCGAAACTTCTCCCGCAACGTTGCGGAGAATCCGTTCGATCGCGTCCATATGGCGCAACGCACGTTGTGTGACGCGGATGCTCTCAGCCGCGCTCTCGGGGGCAGGCATGAGCGTGCCGTCAAGGCAATGCGGACATAGGGGTTCGTCCTCGTAGAAGAAGCGGTCGCAGTGTTCGCACAGCACCAGCGTGTCGAGCGCGGCACCGGCCGCGGGCGCGAGATCGCGAAAATCGTCGCGCGCGTAGATGTCCTGACCGTGCCGCCGGCCGTCCTGATCCTCGACCATGATCTCGAAGGAGCCGTGGTCGAACGGCACATGCGCGGCCGGCGCTTGCCTATGAACGATGACCTCGCGCCAGCCGCGCTCCTGCAAGCGCAACACGCGGTAATGGCAGAATGGATTGTTGCCGGGCCGGCCGGTGGTCACGTGCGTGGTCCAGTTGCAGCCGGCGCGGCAGACCGGACCGTAATAGCACTTGGCGCAGAAGCCCCAACGCCGCGCGCTGCTTTCGGCGGGATCGCGCATGAAGCGCAGTTCGGCGCTCTCGTTCCAGATCTGCGCGAACGGCGTGTCGCGGACATTGCCGCCGACATAGGACGCCGTCGGCAGCGACGGGCATCCTTTGATTGCACCGTCGGCCTCGATGCCGAGCCCAGCGCGGCCCGCCTGGCAGCCGCCGTAATATTCCGGCCGCCCCGACGTGCTGCGCCACGACGCTTCGTAAGGTCCGAAATATCCGATGTTGTTGCCTGGAATGAGTTGCAGGCCGCGCCTGAGCCCGTCCTGAAACAACGCGAACAGCTCGGGCATCAGCGTTGCGAGTTCGTAGGGCTGCAGGATCAACGACGGATCGTCGGCCGCGTTGCCCATCGGCACGGTAAGCTGGATCTGCCAGGCGGTAGCGCCGGCCTCGACAATCGTGTCGAGAATGTCGCGCAGCTCGCCGACATTGCGCCGGTTCACCTGCGAATTGGCAGTCGCCATGATACCCTGCTTGCGGGCGTGACGGATGGCGGCAACCGCGTGCGCGTGGCTTCCTTTGACACCGCGCAGGCTGTCATGCGTCGCCGGCCCGCCGTCGATCGAGACGCCGACCGTCTTCAGCCCGGCGCGCGCAGCCGCCGCGATCTTGGCTTCGGTCAGCGCGCGGCCACCGGTCTGCAATCCGCACAGAATGCCGTGGCGGGTGAATTCCTCGACCAGCACCAGCCAGTCCGGCCGCAGATAGGCCTCGCCACCGATCAGGACGACTTCCTTGGTGCCAGCCTGCGCGAGGTCGCCGATCAGGGCGATGCATTCCGCGGTGCTGAGTTCCTTGGCGCGCGGCGCGCCGGCCCGCGATCCGCAATGACTGCATTTCAGATTGCAGGAAAGCGTGACCTCCCAAACGACGTAACGCGGTTGCGGCCCGGGCAAGCCTTCGTCCGGGATCGAACGCACCGGGATTTTGCGCTTGGCACTCGCCTCGGACACCGGGATGCAATTTTCCAAAATGCACTGTTGACGTGTATCTATTTAAATGGAAAACTTTAGGTTGTATAGAGCCAAGGAGGCGACCATGGCGGAAAAGAGCTTTCCGGGCGGCGTGATGCTGGTCTACGGCGTGGCGATCGGAGGCGCGATCGCCCGCGGCAATGCCGCTCTCGGCGAACTGGTCGCGCTGCGCTCACACGCGAAGGCGATCGTCGACGCTCAGGGCGATCTCGCCTCCGCGCTGACAGCGCTCGACAAGGAAATCGCCAATCGGGGCGGTCCCGCCGGCGAAAAGAGCGTGCCGGCGCAGCCTGCTCCCGGCGAGCGCTTCGTCGTGCAGATCGTCGGCCTGCCGATTCCCCCTGCCGCCAAGCAGAAGATCGAAGACGTCATCAACGACACGGTGAAAACCGCGTTGGCGCGCTACGACGCCGGCGGCGATCTCGTCATCACGCCGCTGTCGAAGATCAAATCGTTCGGCGGCGGTCTCGGCGGCGCGACCGCCGGCATGATCGCCGTTCCGCGTGGTCTGAGCTGAACGCGGGAGGGATTCCATGGCCGAGAAATCATTCGCAGGCGGCATGATCGCGCTCTATGGCATCGCCATCGGCAATGCGCTGAACAATCTCACCAAAGGGCAAACGTCGATCGACGACCTGATCATGCTGCGCGACCAGGCCAAGACGATCGTCGACGCGCAAGGTGACCTGGTCGCGGCGCTGCGCGAGCTGGAAGCCGAGATCGGTCGCCGCGGCGGCGCCAAGGCCGCGCCCGAGCCGGCAAGCGAGCGCTTCGTCGCCCAGATCGACGGTCTGGCAATCCCCGACAAGCTGAAGGCCGACATCGAGCAAGCCTTGCAGAAGACGGTGATGGCGGAAATCGCCAAGCTCGACACCGGCGGCGACATGGTTGCGTCGCCGCTCTCGGCGATCAAGGCGTTCGGTCCAGGCATCGGCTGGCGCACGCCGGGCATCGCCATCGTGGCGAAACAACTGAATATAAGGTGAGGACTTCGCCATGGCCGAGAAATCCGTCACGAACGCCAATATCGCGCCCTACGGAATCGCGATCGGCAACGCGCTGAGCAAGAGCGCCACGCCGATGAACGAGCTCATCGCCTTGCGCGACCGGGCGCGCGACATCGTCAACGCCCAGGGCGACCTGGCCGCTGCGGTGAAGGCGCTCGACGCCGAAATAGCGAGCCGCGGCGCGACCAAGGAGGCGCCACCGGCCGGCGAGCGCTTCGTCGCCCAGATCGATGGGGTGGCGCTGCCCGAAAAGCTCCGGGCCGAGATCGAGCAATCGCTGCAGCAAGCCGTGATGACGGAAATCGCCAAGCTCGACACCGGCGGCGACCTGGTCGCGACGCCGTTGTCGAAGGCCAAGCTGTTGCCGTCGATCCTCGGGTCGCCGTTCCCGGGCGGCATCACGATGGGATTGGTCGCGTATCCGCCGCTCCAACCGCGCTGATTGGACCGGAACCTAGGTGCGAGTTTCAGTCGATGTCCGACCCGAGCGCGCCCGTCCTGTGCCCAAGCTCCCGCTGCGAGGAAGGCAACATCCTGCTCGGCCTCGTCAACGCGCAAGGCCGCATCGACTTCCTCGCCGACCGCGTCGAGATCGACGCCAAATTTGTCGAAGTGGCCAAGGAAGGACGGCCGCCCGAACAGCGCTTCCGGTTCTCGTCGCCGTGCCTGACGCGCGGCTGTGAAAAATGGGATGGCGAGCGCTGCGGCGTCGCCAAGGTCCTCCATCAACGCGCCCCCGATCTGTTGCCGGCCGAACCCGCCGCCGCGCCGCCGCGCTGCTCGATCCGGCCGGCGTGCCGGTGGCACGGCGAATATGGCGATTCCATCTGCTTTACCTGTTCGTGGGTGGTCACCGAGCGGGGCAATCGCCTCGAAGCGCTGATCGAACAGGCAGGCACTGAACTCTGAAGGACACTCCCGATGGCCAAAGGCATGTCATTGCACGTCGGACTGAACCGGCTGAACCCGCAGCATTATGCCGGTTGGGCAGGCACGCTGAACGCCTGCGAGAACGACGCGCGCTCTATGCAGGAGATCGCACAGACGGCCGGCTATCGCACCGAGATCCGGCTGAGCGAGCAGGCCACGCGCGGCGCGGTCACGGAATTCCTGACCAAGGCCGCCACCGACTTGAAGAGCGGCGACATCCTGCTGCTGACCTATTCCGGCCACGGCAACCAGGTGCCGGACGTGAACGGCGACGAAACCGACATGGTCGACGAAACCTGGTGTCTGTTCGACGGCCAGATGATCGACGACGAGCTCTACCGCATGTACGGCGCGCTGGCCGACGGTGTCCGCGTGCTGATCCTGTCGGACTCCTGCCACAGCGGCACCGTGGCCAAGATGATGTTTTACCAGTCGGCCTTGCCCGCCGGCCTTGCGGCTGTCGCCAACTTGTCTCTGCTCGGCAAGCCGGCAACAAAGGCCATACCCTACGGGCCGAAGTTCATGCCGCCGGACGTCGCTCTTCGCACCTATCAGCAAAACAAAGATTTCTATCAAGCCGTCGGCAGGGCACCGAAGGATGCCCCCGGCGGCAGCAAAGGCGAGACGGCGAAGGCCAGCATCCGGCTGATCTCCGGGTGCCAGGACAATCAGGTGTCGTTCGACGGCGCCATCAACAGCGTGTTCACCGCGGCGCTGTTGCTGGCCTGGGACAACGGCAAGTTCAAAGGCGACTACGCCGACTTTCACGTGAACATCCAACGCATGATGATGCCGACCCAGTCGCCCAACCATTACAAGGTCGGCAAACCCGACTTGGCCTACGACCGCCAGCGGCCGTTCACGATCTAACGCAGGTGCATTGCGCTCACCACCGCGGCAGCTGTCGGCGCAGCCGCCGGCCGGAATGGCTTAGTCGCGGTAGCTCGGATCGAGCCGGTCCATGAGCCGCAGATAGGCCGGCCAGTCGGCCGAGCCGCGGCCGGCGTCGTGGCTCTCGAACTGCGCCGCGGTCTTCTCGCAGACGTCGGGCGGGATCTCGATCGCTTCGCGGCCGGTCGCCTCGATGCGCAACTGGATCTCGGACGCGCTCATCAGATACTTCATCAGAATGAAGGCTTCACGCGCGGTCTTGCCCACGGTGGTGAAGCCGTGGTTGTGCATGATCAGCGCGCGGTTCTTACCGAGGTTCGTCAGGATGCGCTCGCGCTCGGCGAAATCCTCGGTGATGCCTTCGTAAGGATGGTAGCCGATGCGCTTGTAGAAGCGCAGCGCCTGCTGCGAGACCATGCGCAGGCCGCCCTTCAAGCCGGCCAGCGCCATGCCGCGCTCGGTGTGAACGTGGATGACGCAGTTGACGTCCGGGCGCCCTTGCAGGATGCCGCCGTGCAGCGTGAAGCCCGGGCGGTTGACGCCGGCACGCTCGTCGAGATCGGCGGTCATGTCGACCTTGCGGAGATTGGAGGCCGTCACCTCGTCCCACATCAGCTCGTGCTGCTTCATCAGCAGCATCGTCGGCGCGCCGGGCACGCGCATCGAGCAGTGGTTATAGATGAGGTCGCCCCAGCCCCATTGATGGCAGAGACGATAGACGGCGGCGAGATCGGTGCGCGCCTGCCACTCCTCCGCCGACATGCCGGCGGGCGGGTTGCTGATCTTCTGCGCTTTGACCGGTTCGTGGACGTTCATGGTGTTTCCCTCACGTTTCCGCGACGACTTTGTTTCTGAGCGTTCCGATGCCGGTGATCTCGATTTCGACGGTGTCGCCGACATCGATATTGGCCGGCACGCCGTCGGTGCCCATCCACATCACGTCGCCCGGGTAGATGGTGCGATATTTCGACACCGTGCTGATGTAAGTGGCCGCGTCGAAGATCATGTTGTTGGTCTTGAAGGTCTCCGTCACTTTACCTTTGACGCGGATGGTGGTCTGCATGGCGTCGATATCGACGTCGGTTTTGATCCACGGACCCATCGGCTTGAACGTGCCGGCGTTCTTGGCGCGCCACAGCGTGCGGTCGCTGGCCTGCCAGCCGCGCTCGGACACGTCGTTGCCGATGGTCCAGCCGAACACGTAGTCGAGCGCTTCCTCCTTGGAGACGTTGCGCGTCTTCTTGCCGAACGCCGCGACCAACTCGCCCTCGTACTGGAGCTGCGGGCCGGCGTCGCGCGGCTTCGCGATATCTTCGCCATGCGGCGGACGTGGTCGGCGTAATTGACGCCGACGCAGAGGAAGTTCGACGGGATGACCGGGATGTCGAGCTTGACCGCGGCAAGCGGATAACAACGCGACGTCCTCGTGTGGGCGCCGAACGGCGAGCCATCGACGGCAACGACCCGGTCGCCTTCGATCACGCCGAAGGTTACGCCGCCGTCAGTCTTGAACCGGCACCACTTCATTGTCTTGTCGTTTCCTCTAAGCGGCCAGAAGGCCGCATTGCTCGACCACGCCCTTGGCCTGCGGCGAAGCCAGCAGGTCGATCAGCACCTTCGCCGCTTGCGACGCCTT
Source organism: uncultured Undibacter sp. (assembly GCA_964372105.1). Classification (GTDB taxonomy): domain Bacteria; phylum Pseudomonadota; class Alphaproteobacteria; order Rhizobiales; family Xanthobacteraceae; genus Pseudolabrys. The sequence goes on along the minus strand of CAYJPU010000005.1, from coordinate 18,385 downwards.
GGACCGCGCGTGCACCGCGGCCGCCAGCGGCATGACGTTCTGCAGCGCGTCGGGAAACGGCCCGAGCACGTGCACGCCTTCGACCAGCAGCAGTTCCGCGAGCTGCTGCACGGCCATGGCGCATTCGCCGCTCGCCACCGCATGCGCGACCACGCCGGCGCGCAGCGTCGTCTTGCGCTTGACCTCGTCGGCGATACCGAGCTGCCCGACCACTTTGAGGAAATGCGCCGCGCTCGGACTGCCGGTGCGCGGATCGGCGTGGATGATCGATGTCGCGCCGAGCAGCGCCTGCTTGAATTTTTCCGGCGTGCCGATGTCGGGCTTCGGCTCGTTGAGGCCGACCGCCAGACCCATGATCATGCGGGCGACGATGCGGCTGGAGCCGCCGTCCACCAGGCCGTCCCGCGCCAGGTCCTGAATGCCCTCGGGCGTCGAGATCACCACGTCCGCCGCTTCGCCCTGGCGGACCATGTCGACCACGGCCGACGGCGGGCCGAATGCCATCGCGATCGCGAGCCCGGTCGCCTTCGTGAACTCGGGCGTGAGTTTATCGATTACGCCCTGCATGGCGACCGTGGTGATGATCTTAAGCGCTTCGGACATTCACGTACCTCGTTGATTAGCGCGCATCTTGCCGCCAACGCCGCGCGCATTCCAGCGTTACGTTGGCGACTAAATTGACTGATTTAACTGCTGTTTTGACGCTGCGAAAATACGGCGCGACAGATCTGGCTGTTGCGCGAGACGCACGCCGAGGACAAGGGGAAAACGTGGCGGAGGAAGCGATCCGGCAAGCAAGCTTTGCTTGCCGAAAATTGATCGGAGGTAGCGCAGGCGTTTAAAAATATGTGAAAACAATAAGACCGGCTTGCACCGAACAGGAGATGCACAGCAACCATGAGCCGGCGCACCGTCCCGGGACGCTGCCGCACTTGGACCTCGGCCTGAGCCGGACGATCGGGGCCACCGCAATGGCCAACTTACGCTACACAATCGGGCGTAGCGGGCGTTTGATCATGTAATCGCGTCCGTACCTTGCGCAGCGCGTGCCTGCCTTGCCGTGGCGTACATGCTCGGCGACGGGGCGACGTAGCGCGGCGGCCGGTGTCATTTCACTTCCCGCCACGACGGCCGCGATCGGCAGCTCGCCGGCTGCCGATACAAGACGACGCAGTATACGCCCGCACTGCGCGTTAGCGGGAACCTTCACCGTCCGCACGATGTCGGACACCTTGGATTCAAAGCTTTATAAGACCGCCTGTCGCCATCGTCCATCCAGCCCGAGTGCCGAGCGCTGGTATCGCAACGGCTAGGCGGCCGGACTTTTTATCTTGCCGATGTCCAGCAGTTTCATCACGACCTTTTCGTAATAAGGCTCGGTCGTTCCGGCGCGCACCTTGTGCAGGAAGTACTTTTCGAATGCGACCTTGGCGATGTGGACCCATCGTCCGCTTGACGCCCAGTTGACGTTGCGTGGCGGATTCTGAGGCATGGCGACGAAAGCCACGCCCGAATCGCCGAAATCCGCAAGGCAAATGGCGTTCCAGGTCGCCTCGTGGCTTGGCTCCTTGCCGCGAACCAAGCCGCCGATGTTAAGTGCGGTTGCCGTCACCATTGATTCGATCATGTATCCGGTCTTTGGCACGCCGACAGGCACGGGTGTCTGCTCGATCGGAGCGATGGCGATGCACACGCCGACGCCAAACACATTCGGGTATTTCGGATTGCGCTGGTGCTTGTCGGTAATCACGAAGCCGCGCGGGTTGGTAAGACCCTCGATTCCCCGTAACGCCGGGATGCCGCGAAATGCAGGGAGCATCATGGAGAACTTGAACGGCAGCTCGTGCGCCTTTTTCGGCTTTGCGTCCTCATCGACTTCCGTCGCAAACAACCTGCCGGCCTCTACCTTGTCGACCTTGGCGTTGGTGATCCACTTGATGTGGCGCTGGCGCATCTCGGATTCGAGCAGTCCCTTGGTGTCGCCGACGCCGCCGATACCGAGATGACCGATATAGGGCTCGGCCGTCACAAACGTCATCGGTACCTTGTCGCGGATCCGTCGGCGGCGCAGGTCGGCATCCATGATCATGGCGAACTCGTAGGCTGGGCCGTAACAGGAGGCGCCCTGAACGGCGCCGACGACGATCGGGCCGGGGTCCTTGCAGAACGCCTCCCAACGATCGTTCGCACTGGCGGCATGATCGACGTCGCAAATCGACTGGGTGTTGCCATCCGGACCGAGGCCTTCAATTTCGTCGAAGGCGAGTTCGGGCCCGGTCGCGACCACCAGGTAGTCATAGGCGAGAGAGGAGCCGTCGCCGAGTTCGACGCGATTTTCCGCCGGATGCACCCGGGCAGCTCCGGCCGCGCTGAAGGCGACACCGTGTTTCGGTAGCACCGTCGCCAGATCGATGATGATATCGGATTTCGTGCGCCATTTCACCGCCACCCACGGGTTGGACGGCGTGAACTGGAAGAACGGCTTGTCCGAAACGAGGGTGACACGATCCTCGGAGCGGGCGGCCTGCTTGAGTTCGTAGGCGCAGGATACCCCGCCGATGCCGCCGCCGAGCACGACAATATGAACCATGTCTTCCTCCTGTTGTAGGTTACGGGCCCGTGCACCGGGCACTTCTTGATTTCTCAGTAAGAGATCGCTGCATTTCTGGAACTGCGTTGATCCAGCTCAACCGGCTTGGCTGGAACAGGCTTATTTCTTGTCGAAGTCGCGTTTTCTCTCAGCGTGTGTCCGACGAACAATTGAACGCGGGGCCGCCCTTCAGGCCGAGCTTGCGGAAAATCGTGGCCGCCGGGCAGAAACCGGTGAAGGCTGACTGGAGCAGGTTTGCTCCGACAAACACGGTGAGAAGCAGCCAATAAGGGCTGACCAGCCAAGCCAGAGCCACGCTGATAAGGATGAAGCTGCCGGCGAGGGCGAGCACGGCACGGTCGACGCTCATGGGCGATACTCCTGCTGTCGGGCCGAAGTTTCAGCTGCTGTCCGCGCCCGGCCCGGAAGGCGCTCGCATACCGGCCGTGTGTCTATGACCTTGCCGTGAGGCTCGGCCGGTATTGACTATATATGCGATATTTCGTATATACGCAATAATGAAAATACAGGGAAATGAAATGCAGTCCGCGGCGGACGAGGCGAGCGGGCTCCTGAAGGCGCTCGCCAACCGGCACCGCCTGGTGATCATTTGCCAACTGATAGAAAAGGAGCGGTCGGTCGGGGAACTTGCCGCGCTCCTGAACGTCCGCGATTCGACCGTGTCGCAGCATCTCGCTTTGCTGCGCAGGGACGGTCTGGTCGAGGCGCGCCGGGACGGGCAAACCATCTGGTACTCGATCGGCAGCGCGCCGGCGCGCGAATTGGTGGGCACGCTGTACCGGATCTATTGCGCACCTGCCCCGCTGTGCCGGCCGAAAGGTCGGGCTACCCGTCGGGCAAGACACTAGGGCGTTGCGCCAAATCAATGACGATTTCCATGGCCTGCGCGACGTAGGTCGCGCCGAGCGAAACATCTAGGGAGCCTACCGATGCGCAGGGGGATAGTCGTAGCGGCCGCGCTTGCGCTCCTGGCGCGGCAAGCGATTGCCGCAGAAACCTTTACTGTTGAGCCGAAGACCGTCGCTGACGAAAAAGCGGTGTTTGCCACTGTTGAGAGCGCCAACGTCGTGCCGGCGCGCGCCCGCATCGGCGGCACGGTGGCGCAGCTCGCCGTCAAAGAAGGCGATCGCGTCGATCAGGGACAGGTCGTGGGCATCGTCGGCGACGATAAGCTGGTCCTGCAAATGAAGTCCCTGGATGCGCAGATCGCCGGGCTGGACGCCCAGGTCGCCCAGACGCAGTCCGATTTGACGCGGGCCGAGGATCTGTTCTCGCGCGGCACAATACCACGGACGCGTCTCGATGAAGCGCGCACGGCCTTCAACGTGGCGACCAATGCCCATCGCGCGCGTGTTGCCGAACGCTCCGTCGTGGAACAGCAGCTCAGCGAAGGCAAGGTATTGGCGCCGACAGCGGGCCGCGTGCTCAAGGTTCCGGTAACCGCCGGCACAGTGATCATGCCGGGTGAACCGGTCGCGACCATCGCCGAGCAGAACTTCGTGTTGCGGCTACGCGTGCCGGAGCGGCACGCGCGGTTTCTGAAAAAAGGCGATTCAGTGCGGATCGACCGCGAGGAACTCGGCGCCAATGGCGCGCAGTTCGGCAAGATCCGGTTGGTCTATCCGCAGATCGAAGACGGACGCGTGGTCGCCGACGCCCAGGTGGCGGGTCTCGGTGATTATTTCGTAGGCGAGCGGATCCGCGTGTGGGTGTCGGGCGGGGATCGCGAGAGCTTCGTCGTGCCTGGGTCGTATATCACCACCCGCTTCGGCATCGACTATGCGCGTGTGCGCAAGGAAGGAACGACGGCCATCGACGTTCCGGTGCAGCGCGGGCGTGAACAGCCGCGGCCGGACATGCCCGACGCCCTTGAAATTCTCTCCGGCTTGAAACCCGGCGACGTCTTGGTGCGCCCGTGAACCTCGGACTTTCGGGTCGGCTGACCCAGGCCACCATCCGCTCACCGCTGACGCCGCTGTTCCTGCTGGCGGCGCTCGCTGTCGGCCTGCTCGCGCTGCTGACGATCCCGCGCGAGGAGGAGCCGCAGATCAGCGTCCCCATGGTCGACATTCGGGTCAATGCCGACGGCCTTAAGGCGCCCGATGCGGCGGAGCTGGTCACCAAGCCCTTGGAGTCGGTCGTCAAGGGTATCGACGGCGTCGAGCACGTCTATAGCCAGACCAACGACGACCGCGTGATGGTGACGGCGCGGTTCCTGGTCGGCACCAAGGCGGACGAAGCCATCCTGCGCGTGCATGAAAAGATCCGCGCCAATATCGACCGCATCCCGGTCGGCGTTCCCGACCCGCTGATCGTCGGTCGCGGTATCCACGACGTCGCCGTCGTGGTGTTGACGCTGTCGCCAAAGGCGCAGGCCGCCGCGCGCTACACCGACAAGGACCTCTATCAACTCGTCCAGCAGCTCCAATACGAGTTGGTCAAGACCGAAAACGTCGGCTTGACCTACGTCTCCGGGGGCAATCCGCAGCAGATTCGGGTCGAGCCAGACCCGGAGAAGCTCGCCCTTTATGGCGTAACGTTGCAACAACTCGTCGCCAAAGTGCGCGACGCCAACCGGTCCTTCCTGGCGGGCTCCGTGCGCGACAACGGCTCCATGCGCGTTGTCGGCGCCGGGCAGACCCTTTCCGGCATCCCCGACATCGGCTTGCTCTTGGTAACGACGCGGGACGGCCGGCCGGTCTACGTGCGCGACGTCGCCTCGGTCATCATTGGTTCGAGCCCCCGGGAACATCGGGTATGGATGGAGATTCCGGACAAGGGCGGCCATTGGGAGCGGGTGCCGGCGGTCAGCGTCGCGTTCGCCAAGCGGGCCGGCGCCAATGCGGTTGTCGTGGCGGAAGAATTGCTGGCGCGGCTGCACAGCGTGCAAGGCCGGCTGGTGCCGCAGGACGTCAACGTCGCTATCACCCGCAATTACGGGGAAACCGCCAACGAAAAGGCGAACGAGCTGCTGTTCCATCTCGGCCTCGCCACCGTCTCGATTGTGGTGCTGATTGCCTTCGCAATCGGTTGGCGCGAGGCGCTGGTGACGCTGGTGGTCATCCCCACCACCATCCTGCTGACGATGTTCGCCGCCAAGGTGATGGGCTACACCATCAACCGGGTCAGCCTGTTCGCGCTCATATTCTCTATCGGCATTCTGGTCGACGACGCCATCGTCGTTGTTGAGAACATTGCCCGCCACTGGGCGATGCGCGATGGACGCAGTCGCTTGCAGGGCGCCGTCGAAGCGGTCGCCGAGGTCGGCAACCCGACCATCGTCGCCACCCTGACGGTGGTGGCGGCGCTGCTGCCAATGCTGTTCGTGTCCGGGCTGATGGGCCCCTACATGGCGCCGATTCCGGCCAATGCGTCGGCGGCGATGCTGTTCTCGTTCTTCGTCGCCATGGTGATCGCGCCCTGGCTGATGCTGCGCCTGCATCCCGAGGGCGGCGCGGTATCCGCGCACGATGCCGCGCACGGCGAGGGCGCCCTCGGCCGCCTCTACCGCCGGCTCGCCGCGCCGGTCGTGCGTTCGCGGCGCTCGGCCTGGAGGTTCCTGATCGCCGTCGGCGTCGCGACCGTCGCAGTCTGCGTCCTGTTCGCGACCAAGAACGTTACGGTCAAGCTGCTGCCGTTCGACAACAAGTCGGAAATGTCCATCGTCATCGACTTGCCGGAAGGTGCGACGCTCGAGGACACCGAACGCACTTTGTTTGCGATTGCCGACGTGGCGCGGCAGGTGCCGGAGGTGCGCTCGATCGAGACCTACGCCGGTACGCCGGCGCCGTTCAACTTCAACGGCTTGGTGCGTCACTATTACGTGCGCGAGCGGCCTGAGCTGGGCGAGTTGCACCTCAACTTGGCGCCGCGCGGCGAGCGCGATCGCGCCAGTCACGCCATCGCACTCGATCTGCGCGCGCGTCTCAAGGCGGTGACCTTACCGCCTGGAACCGTGGCTCGGGTGGTCGAAGTGCCGCCGGGCCCGCCCGTGCTCTCGACCTTGCTCGCCGAGGTCTATGGTCCGGATTCGCAGACGCGCCGCGCGACCGCCGCCGAGCTGAAGAAGATCTTCGCATCGGTGCCCTACATCGTCGATATCGACGACTCGATCGGCGAGCCGCAGCCGCGCCTGCGCATATCGATCGACCAGGACCGCCTTGAATTCTTCGGCGTCGAGCAGCGCGACGTCTACGACACGATCGCCGCGCTGTTCGGCGGCACCACGGTCGGCTATTCCCATCGCGGCGAAGGCCGCGATCCGATCGAGATCGTGGTGCGACTGCCCAAGCGAAACCTTGCCTGGAGCGACCTTTTGGCCTCGACGCCGGTGCCGGCCAACACCGTGCCCGGCAACAAGACCGTGGTCGAACTGGGCGACGTGGTGCGCGTCACGAAGGAACTCGGCTCGCCGACGATTTTCCGCCGCGACGGCCGCTTTGCCGACATGGTCATGGCCGAACTCGCGGGCGCCTACGAGGCGCCGATCTATGGCATCCTCGACGTCGACGCCAAAGTCGACGCCCATGACTGGGGCAAGCTGGAAAAGCCGGTGATCCGGTTCCACGGCCAGCCGGAAGACGAAAGCAAGCCGGCGCTGCTATGGGACGGCGAATGGGAGATCACCTACGTCACCTTCCGCGACATGGGCGCCGCCTTCATGGTCGCCATCGTCGGCATTTACATTTTGGTGGTCGCTCAGTTCGGCAGCTTCAAGTTGCCGCTGGTCATCCTCACGCCGATCCCGCTCACGCTGATCGGCATCGTGCTCGGACATTGGCTGTTCGGCGCGCCCTTTACGGCCACCTCGATGATCGGCTTCATCGCGCTTGCCGGCATCATCGTGCGCAATTCGATCCTGCTGGTCGACTTCATCCGCCATGGGGCCGGCCAGGGCAAGACCCTGCGCGAAGTGCTGTTGGAAGCCGGCGCGGTGCGCTTCAAGCCCATTCTGCTGACGGCGCTCGCGGCCATGATTGGCGCCGCAACGATCTTGCTCGACCCTATTTTCCAGGGGTTGGCCATTTCGCTGCTGTTCGGGCTCGCCTCGTCCACTTTGCTGACGGTGCTGGTGATCCCGGCAATCTATGTCGTGTTGCGGGACGCGGATCAGCCGCTCCGGTAAGTTGTGCCGCGATGGCCGCTTTGCGCCCGATCGCAGACATGCGCTGGCCAGGTCGAAACGACGGCCAATTGCCAAGCCCGGACGTCGGTGCAGGCCGATCGATTACGCTGGCGGAAACCCGATCGGATTCATCGTCTGGATGATCTTCGCCAGAGCCAGGATGCGAGGCTCCTCGAAACGGGCGCCGACGATCTGCAAACCGACCGGAAGCCCGTCGCGCGTCATGCCCGCCGGAACGCTGCCCGCCGGCAGGCTCATCAGCGTGATCAGGAAAGAGCCGGCGATCCAGTCGGTGTAGTTATCGAGCTTCTTGCCGTTGACCTCGGTCGGGAAGTTCTGCTCGACCGGAAACTGCTTCACCGGCGAGGCCGGCATCAGCAGCAGGTCGTAACGTTCGAACAGATCCCGGAAGCGGAGAAACAGCGCGGCCCGGGCCTGCTCGGCCGCGGCGAAATCAAGCGGCGTCACCTTCAGTCCGGCTTGGACATTGCCCTTCAGATTGGGCCCGAAAGATTCAAGCTGGGCAAGGTTGGCGTATTGCTGCCCGACCATCCAGAGGCCGCGCCAGGCCTGGTAAGGGACCTTGCCTTCGGACGCATCGAACTCGATCTCTTCCACCGTGGCGCCAGCGTTGCGTAATTCCTGCGCGGCCTTGCGGCAGATCGCGTCGATCTCGCTGTCGACGCCGATGCCGGCGATGTCCGTGACGTAGGCAATGCGCAGACCGCGCGCGTCGCCGGTCGCCTTCACCTCGGCCAGCGCGCTCTGCCACGGCGGCGCCACCGAGATCGGCGACAGGCGGCTGTAGCCGACCAGAGCATCGAGCATCAACGCGGCGTCTTCGGCGGTGCGCGCCAGCGGGCCGTGCACCTGGCCCGGGTCCCACGCCAGCGGCATCGGGTAATTCGGCGTCAGCCCCGGCGTCGGCCGGATGCCGACAATGCCGCAGAACGCCGCCGGCATGCGGATCGAGCAGCCAAAATCGGTGCCCTGCGCCAGCGGCAGCATGCCGGTCGCGACCGCCACCGCCGAGCCGCCGGAGGAGCCGGCCGGGCTGAGCGCAGGATTCCACGGATTGCGGGTGGCGCCGAACACCGGATTGACGGTGTTGGCGCCAGCGGCGAATTCGGGCGTGTTGGTTTTGGCCAGCACGATGGCGCCGTTCGCCTTCAGCCGCCGCACCGCCTCGGCATCTTCAGTTGGCACGTGATCCTTGAACAGCGGCGAGCCAAAGGTCGTGCGGATGCCGGCGGTCGGCGTGATGTCCTTGATGCCGACCGGCAGGCCGTGCAGCGGCCCGATCTCGTCGCCGCGCATGACGGCGTCGCCCGCCGCCAGCGCCGCCTGGCGCGCCGCCTCGGCGACAAGCGTGACGATGGCGTTGAGCTTGGGATTGACGCGCTCGATCACCGAAAGATGGGCGTCGAGGATCTCCAGCGGCGTGATCTCACGCGACCTGACGAGCGCGACCAGTTCGCCGGCCGATTTTCGGGTGAGACTCGCATTGGACATGGCAAAGCCCGCTATTTTCCGGACCAGTGCACGAAGCGGCGCTCGACCAGCAGGAACAGGAGATTGAGTCCGTAGCCGAGCGCGCCGGCGGCGAAGATCGCCGCGTACATGTCCGGCATCTCGAACAATTGCTGCGCCTCGAAGACGCGATGGCCGAGCCCGTCGGTCGAGCCGATGAACATTTCGGCGACGACGATGATGACCAGCGCCAGCGACACGCCGTTGCGCAGGCCGATGAAGGTCTGCGGCAGCGATTCGAGCAGCATCACGTCGGTCAGCACGCGCAATCGCGAAGCCCCCATCACCTTCGCCGCCAGCAGCCGGGTCTTGCGCGCGTTCATGACGCCGTAGGCCACGTTGAACAGGATCACCAGCATCGCACCGAACGCCGCGACCGAAATCTTGGTCTTGTCGCCGACCCCGAACAGCACCAGGAACAGCGGGAACATCGCCGACGCCGGCGTCGAGCGAAAGAAGTCGATGACGAACTCGACCGAGCGGTACAGCCGTTCCGACGAGCCGAGAAAGATGCCGAGCGGAATGGCGATGGCGGCCGCGATCAGCGTTGAAATGATGGTGCGCTGCACCGTCATGACGAAGTCGAAGCCGAGCGCGCCGCCGGTCATGCCCTTCCACAAGGCCCAGAAGGTCTTGGTCGGGGACGGCAGCAACACCGGGTCGACGATCTGGCTCCAGACCGCGATGTACCAGGCAACGACCAGGCCGGCGACGCCGACGATCGGCAGAAACGGGTCAAGGCGCTTCATCCTTTGCGTACCTCGCGCTGGAACACCTCGAGGCAGTGCGCCTTGACGCGGATGAATTCCTCCCCCGACAGGGTCGCGTCGGTGCGCGGCCGCGCGTCGTCGAAGTGCACGAAGTCGGCGACCAAAGCCGGATGACGCGACAGCAGGAGGATCCGATCGGCGAGATAGACCGCCTCCTCTAAGTCGTGCGACACCAGCACCGTGGTGGTGCCGGTCTCCTGGAACACGCGCTGGAGCTGCTCGCGCATGAACAAGGTCATCTCGTAGTCCAGCGCGGAGAACGGTTCGTCGAGAAACAGGATTTCAGGCTCGACGATCAGCGCGCGCATGATCGAGACGAGCTGCTGCTGGCCGCCGGACATTTCGTAGGGGTAGCGCTTGAGATCGATCTTGACGCCGAGATGGGCGATCAGCTTCTCGGAACGCGCCTGGCGCTCCGCGCTAGGAACCTGCATCACCTTGAGCGGATACTCGATATTGTCGATCGCCCGCAGCCACGGGAACAGCGCCTCGCGATAGTTCTGGAACACATAGCCGAACTTGATCTCGTTGAGCCGCTTGCCGTCGAACAGGATCTCTCCTTCGTCGATCGGGATCAGCCCGGCGATCATGTTGATCAGCGTGCTCTTGCCGCAGCCGTTCGGGCCGAACACCGAAATGAGCTTGCCGCGGGGAATGTCGAAATCGAACTTGTCGTAGATGACGGCATTGCCGAAGCGCTTGCTCAGCCCGCGAATGGTGACGTGGGCGCGCTCGGCCGCCGGCGCGCCGTCCAGCGAACCGGCGGGTGTCTTTCGCAACGCTGTTACCCGCCGGTCCATTGGATCGCCGATCTTTGCTCAGAACGCCTGCAGATACTTGGTGACGTCGACCTTTTCCGGCAGCGTGCCGGTGGTCACCGAGAAGTCGATGAACTTCTGGTACGCAGCCTTGTCCTTGGCGGTCAGGTTCTTCGCCATCACGTATTTGATCATTGGAACGGTATCGACCACGTCGGGCGGCGTAAACGTGTTCTTGAGAAGGTACTGGCGCGCTTCCTTCGGGTTCTTGGTGATGAAGTCGACCGCCTTGGCCCAGGCCGCGGTGAACCGCTTGGCCACGTCGGGCCGGTTCTTGATGAAGTCCGAGGTGAGCGCGCAGCCGCCGACATAGGCGTCGGCCTCGGGATCGCCGAGCACGTAGCGGGCGATCACGCCGGTCTCCAGCGTGGTGGCGACGCCCAGCTTGCGCATGGTCGAGGCGTTCGGCTCCAGCGTGTAGCCGGCGTCGAAGGTGCCCGCGGTCATGGCGTTGACGTGCTGGCCCATGTCGAGCTGGTCGATGGTGTAGTCGCCCTCCTTGAGACCCGCTGCGGCGAGCGCCGCTTTCGCCATCGTCACGTTCGCCGGTCCCGGCGCCGACATGATCTTGGCACCCTTCAGATCCTTCAGCGACTTGGCTGCGAAGCCCTTGCGGACCACGAACTGCTCCATCTGGTAGGTCTTGTTCTGGCTGTTGAGCGAAATGTACATCGCCACGCCCGGCTTCTTCAAATTGGCGTTCATGCCTTCGATCGTCACCAGAACGGCGGCGGCGTCGATCTGGTTGGTGATCATCGCCGCGACGTTCGGCGGCCCGCCGATCAGGCGGGTGGTCTCGACGTCGATGTTCGCTTCCTTGAAGAAGCCGCGCTCGATCGCCACGAAATAGGGCAGCGTCGAAGCCACCGGGAAAACGCCGACCTTCACCTTGTCCTGCGCCGCCGCCGGCAATGCCAAGGCCGAAGCCAAGGTCAAGCCAGCGACCAGGTGCCATACTGCCGATCCGAACTTGCTCATTGCTGCCTCTCCATTGTTGCTGCCTGTCTCAAGCAAACGTCGTGTCGCGTCTCTGCCTCTGTGTCATTCGCCCGCGTCGATGATGGCGATGCAGGGCCCACCGCCCTGCGGACCTTGATGCATGGCGTCGACCGACACGAACACCGCCGCATCGCCGATCGCCGTCGCCGCGATCCCGCCCACCGCGGCCTTGATGT
>CAYJPU010000005.1:0-6256 GCA_964372105.1 uncultured Undibacter sp. | reverse complement strand
ACCGCCGCATCGCCGATCGCCGTCGCCGCGATCCCGCCCACCGCGGCCTTGATGTGGCGGTGCCAGGACACGTCGGAATCGTCGAGCATGATCTGCCGGCGACCGCGCAGCTTGCCGGTGCGGTCGGCCTCGCATTTCATGAAGCAATTGACGAGCTTGCCGCCGAGATCCTCGGCGCGCGGACGGTCGGGAAGCTGCAGACCCGCGTTGCGGATCGAGTCGTAAATGCCGTCGATATCGAGCGCGTCGCGCATGATGGCATGGCCGATGCGATAACGGCCGCCGGCGCCCGGCTTGTTGCCGAGCAGCACGATCTGCGCCTGCGTCAATTCGACGCCGGAGGAGCAGGAGGCGACCGAGGAATAGAGGTCGAGGTTTTTGCAGATCTCTTCGGCCCGCGGCATCTTGATCTCGCCGAGCGCGACCGCGATGCCGAGGCCCGTGGTGCCGTTGGACACGCCCATCGACTCGTGCACCTCGCAGGCGACGTGCTGGCCGCGCTTCTCGGCATCGAGCACCGAATCGACGGTCAGGAGCGGCGTCTTGGTCTGCACGTAGTGGACGTCCTTCGGATCGTCGATGCCGGCGTCCTTCATCGCCGCCTTCACCGCCGCCGCCACCTTCTCGACCATGGCCGGGCGGCCGATGTCTTCCGGCAGCAGCTCGACGCTCATGGCGGTGCCGATGGCAAGCCGCGACTGCGAGGCCGGACCGGTCTTGCCGTTGCGCGCGAACACGGTGGCGTGCGGCGTGATCACGCCGTCGCAGCCGCCGGACCAGACCATCGGGATCTTGCCGATCTCGTCCTCGCCGCGCTTGCCGTGCTTGAGCAGCACCTTGCGGAAAGCCTGATCGGCGAGGATGCGGGTGAAGTCGTTGACGCCGCCGTTGCCTTCGGTCTTGCCGACGACGGCGATGATCTCATCGGCGGCGAACTGGCCGGCCTTGATGCAGTCCTCGACGCCGCTGGCGTCCTGCACCGTCTTCAACTCAACTTTCGCGACTTCGATCGCCATCCGTCCTCGCTATTTTCTCACCTTGTCATCGCCGGGCTCGTCCCGGCGATCTCGCTTAGTCAGGCACCGTGCCCACCCGATCGGGATGGCCAGGTCAAGCCCGGCCATGACGGATAGTGGTCACCTCATCCGCGGCGTGCATTCGCCGCGCAGCATCTTCTCGAAACCTTCGCCGCGATCGATCATCGGCAGCGGGCCGGTACGCTTGGCCCGCAGCGCGGCGCGCAGCTTGTCCGTCGCCGCTTCATCGACCGCATAGCCGTCGGCATCTTCGGTCAGCACGACGCCGTAGTCGTCATGCGCGCTGGCAAGCGAGACGCGGCCTTCGGTCGCATCTTTGCGCACCAGCTCGACCTCACGCTCGAGCGGATCGCCCCAGCCGCCGCCGCCGGTGGTGACCACGCGCACGATCTGGCCCTTGAGCACGGGCTCGCCATCGACCAGGCCGCCGAGATCGCGCGCCTCGCCTTCCGAATCGACGGTGACGCAGAACGGCGCGCCGGCCTTGCCGCCGTTGAGGCCGTAGCAGCCGAGGCGCACGCGGTCGGCGGTGACGATGGTACGGCAGTCGACCAAAGCGCGGTAATGCTTCTCGTAGCCGAGGCCGCCGCGCCGTTTGCCGGCGCCGGCGGAATCGGTGCGCAGCGCCAGTTTCTCCACCAGCAGCGGGAAGCGCGTCTCGGTGAATTCGGCCGGCTGGTTGCGCGAATCCGGCACGATGTGGATGGCGTCGTTACCATCGGCATAGTAACGCCCGCCGGAGCCGCCGCCTAACACTTCACGCGACAGAAATTGCTTGCCGTTCTCGTCGGTGCCGTAGAACCCGGTGTAGCGGATGGTTTCCTGGTCGGCCGGCATGCGGCCGTCGACCGCCTGCGCCACCACGCCGGCCAAGAGGCCGAGGCAGCGCAGCAGCACGAAAGAGCGCGCATTGGTCGCCGCCGGCCATTCCGGCGTGATCAGCGTGCCCTTGGGCGGGAACACGATGTCGAAAATCTCGCACACGCCCTCGTTGACGTGGATTTCCGCGGCGCGCTCCGGCGTGTCGGCAAGGTTGCGCAGGATCGGCGCGATCCACTTCACCAGGAAGGCGCCGTCGGCGTAGTCCGCCGGCCAGTTGATCGGTCCGGTCGATTGCGGATCGGTGCCGTTGAAGTCGAGCGTGATGCGCCCGCCCTTCTTGATCATCTTCAAAGCCAGCTTGTGCAGCTTGGGATCGGTGACGCCGTCGTGCTCGACATAGTCTTCCCAGACGTATTCGCCGTCGGCGATCTTGGCGAGCAGCTCGTTGCGGTAGATGTCGCGGCACTTGTCGAGGATGGCCTGGAAACAGGCCTCGACCTGCTCGCGGCCGAAACGTTCGAACAGCGACGCCATGCGGCGCGCGCCCATGACGCAGGCCTGCACCTCGCTGTCGATGTCGGCGGACAGCATCTCCGGCACGCGGGTATTGCGCCGCAGGATGGTCATAACGCCGTCGTTGCGCACGCCTTCGCTGTAGAGCTTGACCGGCGGGATGGCGAGGCCTTCCTCGAACACGGTGACCGCCGTGCCCGGCATGGAGCCCGGCACGCGGCCGCCGACGTCGTCGTGATGGCCGAAGGCCTGGATGTAGGCCACCACTTCGCCGCCGTGGAACACCGGCACCGTCGAGCACAGATCTGGCAGATGGCCGATGGAGCCCTCGGTGAGATACGTGTCGTTCATCAGGAACACGTCGCCGGGCTTCATGGTGTGCGGCGGGAAATCACGCACCACCGCGTTCGGCATGGCCGAGTAGGAGCGCCCGGTCAGTTTGCGGCAGTATTTGTCGAACAGACCGACGCGATAATCATGCGCCTCGCGGATCATCGGCGAGCGCGCGGTGCGCTCGATGGCGAACTCGATCTCGGCCTCGATGGAATTGAGCGTGCCTTCCACGATCTGGAGCACGATCGGATCGACATGCGCCGCGCCGCGCTTCGGCGCGGTCGGCCAGGGCTTGGTCGCTGCGGGTGACGGACGGACGTTCATGCTGCCGCTCCCGACGAGCTACGGACAATGAGAATGCCGTGCGGATCGACTTCGAGCTGCTGGCCGGGAAACACGACCGTGGTCGAGCCGAACTCCTCCACCACCGCCGGGCCTTCCAGGCGGAAGCCGGCCGGCATGGTGGCGCGGTCAAAGATAGGCGTGTCGACAAAAGCCGTGCCGAAATAGACCGGTCGCGTGCCCTTGGGCGCGGGCTTGGCCGTGACCTGCACCAACTTGGGCATGCTGGGGCGTTCGATGACGCCAAAGCCGGAGACGCAAAAGTTCACCAGTTCGATCTTCTGCTGGCCGGCGTAGTTGTAGCCGAAGGTCCGCAGATGCGCGGCGTTGAAGGCCTCGATCAATCGCGCCAGGAAGGTGGCATCCACGGCGCCGCCCGGCGCCGGCACCCGCACTTCCATCGACTGGCCAGCGTAGCGGATGTCGGCTTCGCGCACGACACGGATGCGCGACGGCTCGATGCCGTCGCGTTTGAGCTGCTCAGTCGCCTCGCGCTCGAGCGCGGCATAATTGGCGGCGATTGTCGCGAGGTCGACGCTGTCCTCGTGCATCACCTTGGTGACGATGTGGTCGGTGCGCCAATCGACCGCCAGCAAGCCGAACGCCGACAGGTTGCCGGGATTGGGCGGCACGATGCAGGCCTTCATGCCGAGCAATTCCATCACCGCCGGCGATTGCGCCGGGCCTGCGCCACCGAACGACAACAGCGCGAAGCCGCGCGGGTCGATGCCGCGCTGGATGGTCATCTGGCGGATGGCGTTGGCCTGGGCCCAGTTGGCGATCTCGATGATGCCGTGGGCGAGCGCTTCCGCAGTGAGATTGCCGGGCAAACGCTTGGCCAGCGCCGCGATGCCGGCACGCGACCGTTCGACATTGAGCGCGATGCCGCCGCCGATCAGCGCGGGCGGAATGCGGCCGAGCACGAGGTTGGCGTCGGTGATGGCCGGTTCGTCGCCGCCGTTCGGATAGCACATCGGCCCCGGCACGGCGCCGGCGCTGCGCGGCCCGACCTTGAGATGGCCTTCGCGGCTGATCCAGGCGATCGAACCACCGCCAATGCCGATGGTGGCTATGTCGATCATCGGGATGCGGACGGGAAACTGCCCGACCGAACCGCCATTGGTGAGGTGCGGCTTGGCGCCTTCGATCAGGCAGAAATCGGTCGAGGTGCCGCCGGCGTCTAACGTCACCAGATCGGGGAAACCGGCGACTTCCGCGATCACCGCGCTGCCGAGCGCGCCGGCGGCCGGGCCGGAGAGCGCGGTCGTGATCGGCTTGCGCAAGATCTGCTCGGCGCTGGCGACGCCGCCGCTCGACTGCATGACCAGGAACGGCCTTTCGCGCAACGGCCCGAGTTCGTCGTGCACGCGCTTGAGATAGCGATCGAGATACGGTTTGACGAAAGCGTCGACCAGCGTCGTCACCGCGCGCTCGTATTCGCGGTATTCGGGCAGCACGGCGCAGGACAGCGACAGCACGGCCCCGGGATATTCCTCGGCCACGATTTCCGCGACGCGGCGCTCGTGCGCATCGTTGGCGTAGGAGTGCAACAGGCAGATGCCGATCGCCTCGACACCGTGACGGCGGAAATGCTGCGCCGCCGCGCGCACGCTCGCTTCGTCGAGCGGCCGCAATTCCTCGCCCTTGAAGTTCAACCGGCCGCCGGCTTCGCGCACGAATTGCAGCGGCACCAGCCGGTCCGGCTTCACCCAGAAATAGGAATTGCCGTAGCCTTCGGGCACCGACTGGCGGGCGATCTCCAGAATATGGCGGAAGCCCTCGGTGACGATCAGGCCGAGCGACCGGATCTCGCCTTGCAGCAGCGCGTTGGTGGCGACCGTCGTGCCGTGCGCCAGCCCGAGCACGTCGGCAGGGCCGGCGCCGGACGCTTCCAGAATGGCGTTGACGCCACGCACCAGACCGATAGCGGGGTTGCTGGGCGTGCTGGCGACCTTGGTCACCCGCATGGCGCCGCTCTCGGCATCGACCGAAACGATATCGGTGAAAGTGCCGCCGGTATCGATCCCAATGCGGAAGCGGGGTTTGCTGTCGATCATGACGGGATTATCGGCAGACGGCCGCGGCCGAGTCCAAGACCGATTGGCGATACCGTTATCGGATTTTCCGATAGCGGTGGAATTTACAGGTTTATCGTCCTAATGCTTCAAGGCATCACGCAACGCCGACAGGAAGGTCTCCTTGCGGCGCGACAGCGGCTGCCGGCGGCGGAACAGCGACAGCTCGATGCTGCGCGCCGGCATGATCGGCATGGTCTTGAGCACGCCGAGCGCGACCTCGTTGTCGGCGCAGGGCCGCGGCACGATGGCGATGCCGGCGCCGGACTGCACGATCGCCTTCATGGTCTCGATGTTGTCGGCGACGGCGAGAATATTGGGACGCGTACCGATGTCGTTGAACAGCGACATCACCACCTGGCCGTAACCGACCGTCAGTTCGTTCATCACGATCGGCTCGGCAACGAGCCGGCCGACGTCGATGGGCTGCTTCAGTTTGGTCAGCGGATGCTTGGGGTGCGCGATCAGAACCATCTCGACGACGGTCAGCCGGTCGAACACCAGGCCCGCCGGCACGCGCTCCGGCGCGGACTCGAGGGCGATGCCCGCGTCGATCCGCTCTTCGTGCAGGTCGTTGAAGATGTTCTTGGTCGGCGCGGTGAGGATTTCGAGGCGCGCGCCCGGCAACGTTTCCTGCAAATTCATGAACAGCCGCGGCATGAATATCTGCGCCATGCCCGAGCCCATGCCGATGGTCAAAGTATCGAGGAGAACGCCGCGCAGCCGCCTCGCGGTGTCGGACAGGCTGAGCACGTCGCCGACGATGCGCTCGGCCTCGTAGAGAAACGTGCGTCCCCGCTCGGTGACGTCGATGCCGCGCGGGGTGCGGCGGAACAGCGGAAACCCGGCCTCCTCCTCGAGCATTTTGACCTGCTCGCTGACCGCCGATTGCGAAATGTTCAGGCGCTCCGCCGCTTTGGTGAAGCTGCGCTCTTTCGCGACGGCAAGGGCATAGCGGATCTGGCGGAATTCCACGACGCGGTCCTTTGGCGGCGAACTACTAAAACGAGCTAACGCATCCAATAAGCTTTGCCGCCCGCAGGCAAACCGAAAGCGCCCGTTCTGTCTTCCGTCAGATGGCGCACCAGTTCTGCACCAGCCGAGAATAGAGCTCCGTTGCCTGCTCGATCCGCG
>CAYJPU010000004.1:33062-50665 GCA_964372105.1 uncultured Undibacter sp. | reverse complement strand
GCGCGCGACAGGTAATAGAAGTCCTCCACCCGGCGCGAGGCGAGGTCGGCGTCCATCGCCTCCATCAGCGTCAGGTACTCGCGTAGCGTCACCGGCACGCCGGCGTTTTTGAGTTCCTGAAAGAAGGTCACAAACATGAAGGCCTCTTTTCCCGGGCGCGGCGCAGCGTGCAGCCATAAGCGCGATTACGCGCGTCTTCAACGCGCTATGGCAAAACGGTGCGCCGCAGACCCGGGATCTTCCCAAGTTCCGAACTTTTAGCGGTCCCGGATCAGCGGCGCACCGCCTCGCGCTGCACCGCATCCGGGACACGAACGGTGAGAATTCGCCCCTAGCGCCGGCGGCGTCAAGGCGGGTACAGTTACACCCAAGACCAACAAAAGTCGTCCGTGCCGGGGGATACGCTGTGGAGTTGCGCGACCGCGCCCTGTGGGCGCTGGCGGTGATTGCGTCTGTGTCGCTACTGATCGCGCCTGCGGTCTGGAACGGCTTTCCGTTGCTGCAATGGGACACCGGCGGCTATCTGGCGCGCTGGTACGAGGGCACGCTGGTGCCGAGCCGGGCCGTGGTCTACGGCCTGATGCTGCGCGCGGGCGTGCCGTTCAGCTTCTGGCCGGTGCTGCTGGTGCAGTCGGCCCTGACCGTGTGGGTCGCGGCCTTGATGCTGCGGGCGCACGGCCTCGGCCGGCGGCCGCTGGTGCTGGTCGGCGTCATCGCCGCGCTGTCGGTCGCGACCACGCTGCCCTGGCTCACCGCCATCCTGCTGACGGACATCTTCTGCGGCCTCGGCGTATTGGCGCTGTATCTGCTGCTGTTGCGCGCCGAGACGCTGACGCGCGCCGAGCGCGCCGGTTTGATCGCGTTGATCGCGGTCGCCGCCGCCACCCACAGCGCGACCCTCGTCGTGCTGGTCGCCGTGTTGGCGGGGGCGGCTCTGCTTTGGCTGGTCGACCGCAAGCGGCTGCCGGCGCGCCGGCTCGGCGACGGCTTGATCGCGCTCGTGCTCGGCGCGGTGCTGGTGTTCGCCGCCAACTACGCGGTCGCCAAGCGGCTGGCCTGGACGCCGGGCGGCTTCTCGATCGCCTTCGGCCGCATGCTGCAAGACGGCATCGTCAAGAAATATCTCGACGCGCATTGCCCCGATCCGGCGCTGCGGCTTTGCGCGGTCAAGGACCAAATCCCGCAGGATGCCGACACGTGGTTCTGGGGCAGCGACCTGTTCGACCGGATGGGCCGCTTCGCCGGGCTCGGCAAGGAGATGGAGACGATCGCCCTCGGCAGCCTCGCCGACTATCCGGGACTGCAGCTCAAGACCGCGACCATCGCGACGTTGCGCCAGCTCATTCATGTGCGGACCGGCGAGGGCGTGCAGGACGATCTCTGGCACACCCGCACGATCATCGAACGCTACACGCCGCAGCACATGACCGACATGCGCGCCGCGCATCAACAGCGCGGCGAACTGTCGTTCGCCACCCTGAACGAATTGCATTATCCGGTCGCGCTGTTCTCGATGGCGCTGCTGCCGCTCCTGATCGCCATGGCCTGGCGTGGGCGCATAGCAAGCGAGCTCGGCGAACTGGCCGCGACCTGCGTGCTCGCGCTGCTGGTCAACGCCTTCGTCTGCGGCGTGCTGTCCAATCCGCACGACCGCTACGGCGCGCGCCTGGTCTGGCTGGCCGTTTTTACCGTCGCGGTCGTGCTGGTGCACGTTGCCGAAGCCCTGCGCCGCGACGTGTCGTCGGCCGCGCCCGAACCCTCCCCGCTGAACTAAATTCCGCCATCAGCGTTGGTTCTATTGGGGCGCGTTTCTTGCAAGCCGATTGCGAGACGCGACCGACCGTGCCGGGCGGCACGAAGGGGCTGGCAATGGCGGACGTCTCGATCGCCCGGCAAGGGGTAACGACTGGCGTGACGCCGGCCGTGACCGCGCCGTCGATCTACGCCTGGCTCGTCGCCGGCGCCGCCATGGTGGCGCTGCTGCTCGCGCCGGCGCTGTGGAACGGCTTTCCGCTGATCTTCCCCGACACCGGCGGTTATTTCACCCGGCCGATCGAAGGCGCGCTCGCCATGGGGCGGTCGGCGCTGTACGGCTGGTTTCTCTACGTCACCATCCCGCTGGCCTTCTGGCCGGCGATCGTGGCGCAGGCGGTCGCGACGGCCTGGGTCATCGTGCTCGCCCTGCGCTGCCACGGCCTGGGCGGACGGCCGTGGCTCGCGCTCGGCCTGACGGCCGTGCTGACGGTCGTCACCAGCCTGCCGTGGTTCAGCGCCCAGTTGATGCCGGACATCCTGTTTCCCGTCGCCGTCCTGGCGCTGCACCTGTTGGCGTTCCGTGCGGCGCTGCTCAACACCGCGGAGCGGACCGGCCTCGGCGCGCTGATCGCGGTCGCGATCGCCAGCCACATGGCCGCGCTCGCGCTTTGCGTCGGCGTGGTGGCGGCGTTCTGGCTGCTGTCGCAGGTCAGGTTCCTGGCGCTGCCGAGGCCGCGGCTCAGTTTGGCCGGCGGCGCCGCCGGCGCCGGCGTCGCGCTGTGCCTGTTGTCCAACCTCGCCATCACCGGCAGCTTCGCCTTCACCCCCGGCGGCTCCAGCTTCCTGTTCGGCCGGCTGATCGAGGACGGCATCGCCCAGCGCTATTTGAATGAGCGCTGCCCGGACCCGAAGCTGCGCGTCTGCGACTACGCCCGCCAAATGCCAACCAGTGCCGACGACTGGCTGTGGGGGAACGACACGCCGTTCTACAGGCTCGGCGGCGCCGAAGGCTTCGGGCCGGAGGCGACAAGCATCGTGATCGACAGCATCAAGCGCTATCCGCTGATGCACGCCAAAGCCGCGGCCGCCGCCGCGATCGAGCAATTCACCAGCTTCGCCACCGACGTGAGCGTCGACGACAACGGCCCGGCCGTCGAGAGCGTTCGTGAACACGCACCGGCGCTGTTGGCTCCGATGCTGCAGGCCAAGCAGCTGGCGGAGCGGTTCGACGTCGGCCCGCTCAACCTTGTGCACGTGCCGGTCGGCGCTCTGTCGATCGCGGGGCTGATAGCTGCGCTCGTGTGGCGCCGCCGGCTCAAGCTTGCGCCCGAGATGGCCGCGCTGTGCCTTGGCGTGCTGCTGGCGCTTGTCCTCAACGCCGCGGTCTGCGGCGTGTTCTCACATCCGGTCGACCGCTATCAGAGCCGGCTGGTGGTGCTGGCGCCCTTGGCGCTGGCGATCGCGGTGGCCGCGAACACTCGGCGCAAAACGACCTCCCCCTGATGAAATGCCAGAGCCGTCGTGGTATCGGAGGGCGGCGGCTGCCGCCGCACTTTCGCATGGGAGACCGCCGATGGCCGACGCCGCCGTGATGCAACAACTAGCCCCGACCGGAAGATTGCGGATCGCCATCGCGGTGTCGCCGGCGCCGTCCGCCCAGTTCGCGATCAAGGACGGCGACACGTACAAGGGCGTCGCCGTGACGCTCGGCACTGCGCTGGCCAAAAAGCTCGGCGTGCAGGCGCAGTTGATGCCGCACCAGGCCTCCGGCGAGATTCAGAATTCGGCGGCCGACAACAAATGGGACGTCGCGTTCCTGCCGGTCGACGCCGAGCGCAAGAAGTTCGTCGACTTCGGCAACGCCTATCACCTGCTGCAGAGCACGTTCCTGGTCGCACCCGGCTCCACGATTCAGTCGGCGAAGGACGCCGACGCCAAGGGCACCGGCATCGGCGGCGTCGCCAACACCGCGACCTTCCGCGCCGCCGTCAAGGCGACGCCGAACGCCACCCACATCGAATTCGCCAAGGTCGACCTCGCGGTCGCCGCCATGCAGGAGAAGCGCATCGAGGCGATCGCGCTGTCGCGCGAGTCGCTGGGCGGCCTGGTCGGCAAGATTCCCGGTTCGCGCATTCTCAAAGACGCGTTCCTGAATTCCTCGACCTCGGTCTGCGTGCCGAAGAACAAGCCGGCGGCGCTGGCTTACGTCAGCGAGTTCATCGAAGAAGCCAAGGCCTCCGGCCTGGTGCGCAAGGCGCTCGACGAGATGGGGCTGACCTCGTCGGAGGTCGCGCCGGCCGGCATGAAGTCGTAACGCCATGAGCGAACCGTCGACGGCGCGGCCGCGCAAACCGGCGCCGCAACTCGCCGACTACCCGCACCGGGTGACCGACATCGTCCGCTACGGCGATCTCGACACGCAGGGCCACGTCAACAACGCGGTGTTCTCGACCTATTTCGAGTCGGGCCGCGTCGCCATGTTCCGCAATCAAGATCTCGGCATCGGCGTCGCCAACGCCACCTTCGTGCTGGTTCGTCAGGAAATCGACTTCCTGCGCGAGCTCCACTGGCCGGGCAACATCGTGATCGGCACCGCGCTCGCCGAACTCGGCCGCAGTTCGTTCACGGTGACGCAAGCGATATTCAACGGTGAGGAATGCGCGGCGGCCGGCCGCGCGACCTTGGTGATGATGGACACGGCGAGCCGCCGGCCGCGCCCTTTGACGCCAGACGCCATCGCCCGGCTCGAGCAATGGAAATGGCGCGGCGCCTGACACCTCAGGCCTTCCGCTCCGGTGTGCGCACATGCTCGGGCCGCACGCCCAGGCCGATCAGCCGCGCCGGCAGGCGGCGCAACACGGGAAACTGGTTGAACA
Organism: uncultured Undibacter sp.; assembly: GCA_964372105.1. Classification (GTDB taxonomy): domain Bacteria; phylum Pseudomonadota; class Alphaproteobacteria; order Rhizobiales; family Xanthobacteraceae; genus Pseudolabrys. The sequence goes on along the minus strand of CAYJPU010000004.1, from coordinate 46,034 downwards.
GCCTGGCCGGCCACGGCGGTGACGGCCGCTGCGTGCTCTTAAGCACGCGGCTGAGCACGTTGTTCTGCACCATGATCTGAAACCACTGGATCACGCGCATCGGCAGCGCGCGCCAGCAGAAAGGCGAGCATCATGCCGGCCGGCCCGCCGCCGGCAATGCAACAGGTGGTTTTGATTGCCGTTGCGGCCGTGCCCGCTCTCCACGGTCATTCCGGACGCCGCCAACGGGTCCGCGCCCCGGAATGACGGAAGGAATTACGCCTGCTTCTCGGGCGTACGCACGACCAGACCGTCGAGCTCGGCGCTGACCTTGATCTGGCACGACAAACGGGAATTCGGCCGCACGTCGTAGCCGAAATCGAGCATGTCCTCTTCCATCGGCGACGGACTGCCGGTCTTCTCGCGCCAGGCCTCGTCGACATAGACGTGGCAGGTGGCGCAGGCGCAGGCGCCGCCGCACTCGGCCTCGATGCCGGGAATGTTGTTGCGGATCGCCGTCTCCATCACGGTGGAGCCGCGCTCTGCGTCGACCGTGCGTGCGGTCCCGTTGGAATCGATAAAAGTGATCTTCGGCATGAGGCGGTATCGTCAGGCGATGGGAAAACCGCGCCGGAATTGGCGGGCGGGCTTCCTATATAGGCAATCCGCCGGGCGCGCTATCCCTTCCGCACGGACCCGGTCCGCGTCAGAAGGCCCGCAGCAACGTGGCGATGCAGGCGCGCGCCGCCGCTACCGCCGCTGCCAAACGGTCGGTCGCCGGCTCGCGTTCGGCGGCATCGCCCGCCTGCTCGACCGCGGCCGCCGCTTGCGCGACGAAGGAGGCGCCGACGCCGAGCGCCGAGCCCTTCAGGGTGTGCGCCAGGGTCGCGACCGTGGCGGCGTCCGCCGTCTGCATGCGTGCCAGCAGGATCGCCGCCTGCCGGTCGAACAGCTCCAGCAATTCCCGCTCGAGCCCGCGGTCGCCGAAAGTCATCCGCGCCAGATGGACGCGGTCGATCGCCGGGGCGGCTTCCGCCTCCGGTTCCATGTCGTCCATCTGCTTGATTGCTGCTTGCGCCATCTGCTCCCTCCCCCGGACTGTCCCGTCCTTGTCGGGCGACAGTCTGGCCGAGGCTTGCCCAAGGCGAGGTAAATGCCGGGGTCCTAGGCCGCGGCATCCGTCGGCGGTGGTTAAGCCACCCGTAACCGCATGGCGCGGTTTGGACCTGCGGCGCGCTTCGGGCCGTATCAAGGCCGCATTTCGGCAGGCATGATCGGACCAGGAAGGGGCCGGCTTTATGGTTAACCTTCGTTAACGATGATTAAAGACTTCTTACCCGCGTGGTTTCTTTCGCACACTCAAGGCGATAGGATTAACACCGGCGGTTAGAGGGGCTTGGCTGACGGTTCAAGGACTTAGCGAGGGCGCGCTTGATCGGGCGCGGCCATTTTTGTCCATGACGGTTCGGCTGGCTCTAGTGCGGCGTAAAGACGAGGCGACGACCGAAATGGCGAATATCCCGCAGAAATCCAAAGATCCGACGGAAGAAGCCCTGAATGCCATTGAGGAGGCGCTCGCGATCCGCCCGGCGGAGACGCGGCAGGCCCCGGCACTCGGCTCTCCAGTCGCCGAGCGCGAGGCTCCCCTTGCCTCCGCCCCGCCGGTGACCGCCGACCTGTTCCATGACGAGCAGCCGACCCCGGAATGGAGCGAGGACGCCACGCCGCGCCACGCCGCCAATGACGACCGCGCCCAGATCGGGCAGATCCTGCAAGGCCTGAGCCGCCGGCCGAGCCGCGCGCCCTACGTCATCGCCGCCATCGCCGGCTTTGCCTGGGTCGCCGGCGGGCTCGCCACCGCCTATCTCTATCTGGCTGAACTGCAGGCGCTGATCGCGACGCCGCGCGTCGGCATCCCCGCTGTGGTCGCGACCGCCGTCGCCGTCTTCGTACCGGCGGTCTTCTTCTACGTGCTGGCGCACATGTTCGGCCGCGCGCAGGACATGCGCATCGTCGCTGAATCCATGGCCGACGTCGCCATGCGGCTGGCGCAGCCGGAAGTCGCCGCGCGCGAAGCCATCGTCACCGTCGGCCAGGCCATCCGCCGCGAAGTCGCCGCCATGGGCGACGGCGTCGAGCGCGCGCTGGCGCGCGCCGCCGAGCTGGAATCGCTCGTGCACAACGAAGTCTCAGCGCTCGAGCGCGCCTACAACGACAACGAAGTGCGCATCCGCGACCTGCTCAACGAATTGTCGAACCAGCGCGAGACGCTGGTCAACCAGGCCGAGCAGGTGCGCAACGCCATCGCCAGCGTCCACCTCGACCTGTCGCACGACATCACCTCGGTCGGCGACCTCGTCTCCGACAAGGTCAGCGAAGTGGCGCAGCGCGTCACCCGCACGCTGACCGAGAAGGGCGAGCACATCACGCTTGCGCTCGGCCACGCCGGCGATTCGATGATCGACACGCTGAGCGAGCGCGGCTCGACCTTGCTCGAGCGCCTCGAGACCACCAGCGACCGCGCCACCTCCGCGATCGCCTCGGCGAGCGAACGGCTCACCGACAGCCTCAAGTTCAAGACCGAGACGGTGCACGACGACTTCGCCGACCTCGCCGTCCGACTCCAGCAGATGATGACCACGCGGCTCGACCACGTTTCGCAGGGCTTCGCGCAGAAGGCGACCGAAACCATCGACCGCATGGCGGCGCACTCGCAGCAGTTCACCACCACCGTCACCGACACCACCGGCCGCATCGCCGACACCATCGGCGCGCGCGGCGACGAGGTGAACACCCAGTTGCGCACGACCGGCGAAATGCTGATCGGCGACCTGACGCTGCGCGGCGGCGAGGTCGTCTCCAAGATCGAGCGCACCGGCAAGCAGGTGTCGGACGCCATCATCACCCGCAGCAACACCGTCGCCGACACGTTCCACGACAACGCCGAAGCGCTGGTGCAGACCATCGCCAACCGCGGCGACGCGGTGAAGGACATGCTGGTCCAGCGCCTGCAGGCGTTCGAGGAGATGTTCAACGCCGGCGGCACCGAGCTCTCCGAAAAGGTGTCGCGCGACTCCACCACGCTCGGCAACCTGATCACGCGCCACATCGCCGAATTCGACCACACCGTGAAGACTTACGGCGGCGAACTGGTCGAGCGTCTCGGCCAGCGCACCCAGGACGTCTCGGAGGCGATGCGGACCTATCTCGACACGTTCGACGAACGCGTCAGCGGCCGCACCACCGAATTGTCGGGCTCGCTCGACCGGCGGCTGGTGTCGTTCGAGGAGATGCTCGGCTCGCGCGTCGGCGACATCGCCAAGACGCTCAGCGACGGCGGCAAGGACGTGGTCGGCGCGCTCGACCGCCGCGTCGGCGAGCTCGCCAACACCATCAACGCGCGCGGCACCGAGGTCGCCGAGACCATCAGCGCCAAGGTCCACGAGATCGACCGCACGCTCGGCGAGCGCGCGCTTGAAGTGGCCAATACGCTCGACAGCCGTGTCGCGCGCTTCGAAGACTTGCTGCTCGGCCGCGCCGAGGCCGTCACCGGCGAGATCGAGAGCCGCACCAAGGCCGCGGCCGACGCCATCCATGTCCGCATGGAGCAGTTGAGCCACACCATCAAGGTCAACGCCTCCGACGCCGAGCGTTCGCTCGGCCAGTTGGCGCTCACCGCCACCGACGCCATCCGCGCCAGCGCCGGCGAAGCCGAACGCACGCTGGTCGGCGTCAGCGAAACCGTCGCGCGCGAATTCGTCGGCAAGGCCGAGGAGATCGCCACCACCGTGGCGCGCCGCACCCAAGACCTGGAAACCGTGCTGTCCGACAAGAGCGGCAGCGTGCTCGCGGCGCTGACCGAGAAGGGCGAGGAGTTCGCCGGCGCGATCTCCCGCGCCTCCGACCAGGCCGTGGCCTCGATCGAGGCGAAGGGCTTCGCCCTCACCCGCTCGATGCTGGAAAACTCGACGGAGATCACCCGCCTGATCAACACGGCCGGCGAAACCGCCGCCACGTCGGTCAACCGCACCCTTGTCGAACTGCACGACACCGCGCAGAAGGCGATCGCGGTCTCCAAGGACACCGCGACCAATTCCGTCTCCGAGATGATGGAGACGCACAACATGCTGCGCTCCGACACCACCGCGCTGTTCGAGCGCCTGCGCGAAGCCAACATCATGCTGCAGGAAGTGCTCTCGGGCTCGCACGAGAACATGAGCGCGCTCGAGAACACGCTGATGCAGCGCGTGTCGGAGTTCGTCAAGGCGATGAACGAGGTCAACGCCTCGACCGGCGAAGCCGCTTCGCGCGTCGAAACCAACATCGGCAACTTCCGACACGTCACCGGCGAGGTGCTGAGCAACCTCGGCCAGCTCGCCCACCAGTTCGACGCCCACGGCCAGGAACTGGCCAGGGCGGCCGAGCAGATCGACCAGAGCAACAAGCGCACCGACGCCAGCATCAACGACCGCCACGCGCAGCTCGACTCGCTCGTCGCCGCCATGGACACCCGCACCGACGATCTCGATCAGCGCCTCAAGCGCTTCGCGGGCTTGCTGGACGAGTCGCTCGAAGCGGCCGCCGCGCGCGCCCGCGACGTCGCCCGCGTGGTGTCAGAGACCAGCGCCGAAGGCACCCGCGCCGTCACCGAACAGTTCGAACGCGTGCGCACGCAGGCCGCGGAAGTCGCCCGCGTCGTCACCGAATCGAGCACCGAGGGCGTGCGCGCCCTCGGCGAGCAGTACGACCGCGTGCTTGAGCACGCCGAAACGGAACGCCGCGCGGCGGCCGAAGCGATGCGCGACATCTACGAGCACTCGACCGGCGACACCCACGCGCTGTTCCGCGAGGCCAGCGAGCGCTTCGCCGAGACCGTGCGCGGCATGAAGCAGATGGCGCTCGAAATGCAGCGCGAGATGGAAGCGACCCGCGCCGAGCTGCGCCGCGGCGTGTTCGAGCTGCCGCAGGAGACCGCCGAGAGCGCCGCGCAGATGCGCCGCGTGATCGTCGACCAGATCGAGGCGCTGGCCGAGTTGAACCGCATCGTCGCCCGCCACGGCCGCAATCTCGACGCCGTCGAACCGGTGCGTCAGCGCATGCGCGAGGAGCCGACGCTGGCCGTGGCCGGTGGCCGCGGCGAGGCCCCTGCCCGCACCGAGCTGCCGTCGCGGCCCGACATGCCGCCGCGCACGCCGCTGCGCAGCGAAGTTACGCAGTTCGCGCCGGCCGCGCGCCGCGCGCCGGAAGCCCCGGTCAGCCCGTCATCGGCCGGCAGCGGCTGGCTCAGCGACCTCTTGCACCGTGCCTCGCGCGACGACAACGAGCCGCCGGCCCGCGACTTCGCGCGTGAGACGCCACGCGAACGCGGCCGCGACGCCGCGCGCGAGCGCGAGACGTCGCGCGGCAACGACGAGCGCACACCGCGGCACTCGATCGAGTCGCTCGACTCGCTGTCGGTCGACATCGCGCGCATGATCGACCACGACGCCGCCGCCGACCTGTGGGACCGCTACAAGCGCGGCGAGCGCAACGTCTTCACGCGCAGGCTCTACACGTTGCAGGGCCAGCAGGCGTTCGACGAGATCCGCAAGAAGTATCGCGGCGACCGCGAGTTCAAGCAGACGGTGGACCGCTATATCGGCGAGTTCGAACGGCTGCTCGACGAGGTGTCGCACGACGACCGCGGCCAGGTGGTGGCGCGCACCTATCTCACCTCGGAAACCGGCAAGGTCTACACCATGCTGGCGCACGCGGCCGGCCGCTTCGACTGACAAACGTCATTCCGGGACGGAGCGTAAGCGCCGGACCCGGATCCAGCCTTATTCTCCGAAGCTGTTTCTGGATTCCGGGTTCGCAGCCTTCGGCTGCGCCCCGGAATGACGATGGCTACACCACCTTCGCCACCCGCAACACCGTTTGCGTGGCGGCCTGCGTGAAAGCCTCGCTGATCGCGTCGCCGGCAGCGAACGGGCGCCGCGCGCGGCCGCCCCAAGCCGGTCAGCGGCCCTTTTGTTGCGACGATTGGGAGCTGCTGCCGCCCCAGATCAGCCGGCTCGGGTTCTTGTCGAGGTTGTCGACCGCCCGGTTGATGGTCGACAGGGTGCGCTGGGCGTTGAACGACAGGCTCTCGATCTGGCGGCTGCCCGCGGCCGACAGCCGGACGATGCTGGTGGTGATCTCGGCGGTGCGATCGTCCAGGTTATCGGCCAGCTTCTTGATCGAGCGCGCCGCCTCGTTGATCTCGCCGCCCTTGCCGTCGGCGCCGCCGGTGAGGTTCTGCAGGCCGGTCGTGATGTTGTCGATCTTGTCGGAATTGCGCGCCAGCGCGCCGCTGAACTTGTCGATGTTCTCGACCGCGCTCTTGAACGCCTTCTGGTTCTCGCTGATGAAATTATCGACCTTGCGCAGCACGTCGCGCGCGGCCTGCGTCACGTCCGCCGTGGCGTTCGGCGGCGCCGCCAGGAGCGGCGGATTGTCCTTGTTGCCGACCAGCGCCGGCGACGCCGGGTTGCCGCCCTTCAGCGACAGCGCGGCGATGCCGGTGAGGCCCTGAAACTCCATGCCGATCTGGGTGTCGGGCCGCACCGCCACCGACTTGTCGATGGCGATGGTGGCCACCACCTGCTCCGGCTTCTGCGGATTGAGCTGGAGGCCGGTGACCTCGCCGACTCGGATGCCGTTGAACAGCACGGAGCCGCCGGTGCGCAGGCCGGAGACCGAGCCCTCGAACGCGACGCGGTAGACGGCGCGCTCGCCGGTGCTGCTGATGTTCTGGAACCAATAGACGAAACCGAAAACGCCGAACACAACGGCGAGGGTGAACAACCCGATCACCACGTAGTTCGCTCTGGTTTCCATGATCCGGCTCCGTCGGCTCTCGTCAGTTCAGCAAGGTCAATCCCGCCCGAGGCCTGCGCCTCGCACCTCACGGTGTCGGAAAAGGGGCAGCCGCCGCCCGCGCATCGGCCACGTGGCCCGCCCGCGACCGCTTGCCGTGGAAGTAGGCCCGCAGCCAGGGGTGAGTCGAAGACAGCATGGTATCCATTGTTCCGGCGGCGATCACCTTGCCGTCGGCCAGGACCGCGATCCGGTTGCAGACCGTGTGCAGGCTGTCGAGGTCGTGGGTTACCATGAAGACCGTCAGCCCCAGCGTTCGCTGCAGGGTCGCGATCAGCGTGTCGAAATCGCCGGCGCCGATCGGATCGAGGCCGGAGGTCGGCTCGTCGAGGAAGACGATGTCCGGATCGAGCGCCAGCGCGCGCGCCAGCGACACGCGCTTGGTCATGCCGCCCGACAGTTCGGACGGGAACTTGTTCAGCACGCTGGCGTCGAGGCCGACCATGTCGAGCTTGGCGATCGCCATCTCGTCCATCAGCCCCTGCGGCAGCTTGAGGTATTCGCGCATCGGGAACTGGATGTTTTCCTTCACCGTCAGCGACGAGAACAGCGCGCCCTGCTGAAACAGCACGCCCCAGCGCCGCTCGACGGCGCGGCGGTCCGCGTCGGTGGCCGCGCCCAGGTCGACGCCCAGCACCTTGATGGTGCCGCCGCGCTTCGGCAGCAACCCGACGACGGTACGCATCAGCACCGACTTGCCGGCGCCCGAACCGCCGACGAAGCCGAGGATCTCGCCGCGATAGACGTCGAGGTCGACGTGGTTGAGCACGATGTGCCTGCCAAAGCCGACGACCACGTCGCGCACTTCGATGATGACTTCCTTCGCTCTGCCGTTGGCTCCGCCGTTCAGTTGCGCCATCGCCTACATCCCGATCGAGGCAAAGAAGATGGCGAACAGGCCGTCGAGCACGATCACCAGGAAGATCGATTCCACCACCGAGGCGGTGGTCTGCAGGCCGAGCGATTCCGCGCTGCCCTTGACCGACAGGCCTTCGACGCAGGCGACCGCGCCGACCACCAGCGCCATGAACGGCGCCTTGATCATGCCGACCTTGAAGGTGTCGAGCGAGATCGCCTCCTTGAGGCGCTGCAGGTAAATGTCCGGATCGATGCCGCCGTAGAGCCAGCACACCAGACCGCCGCCGTACAGCGCGGCCATCGAGCCGAGGAAGGTCAGGATCGGCACGCCGATGATCAGCGCGATGATCCGCGGCAGCACCAAGACCTCGATCGGGTCGAGCCCCATGGTGCGGAGCGCGTCGATCTCCTCGCGCATCTTCATGGCGCCGAGCTCGGCCGTGTAGGCGCTGCCGGAGCGGCCCGCAACCATGATGCAGACGATCAGCACGCCGAGCTCGCGCAGCACCAGGATGCCGACCATGTCGACGACGTAGATGTCGGCGCCGAACTTGCGGAAGTGGAAGACGCCCTGCTGCGCGATGATGGCGCCGACCAGGAACGTGATGAGCATGATGATCGGCACCGCGCGCCAGCCGACATTGTCGAGCTGGTGAACGGCCGAGGTCAGGCGCAGCCGGCGCGGGTTGATCACCACGCGCACGAGCGCGACCGCGATCGCGCCGATCATGTTGACCAGCGCGGCGAGCGAGTGCCCGACCTCGGCGATGCTGACGCCGATGGCGGCGAGCGCGTAAGCGACCTGGTTGCCGCGGCCGTTTTGCCCGCCGTCGAGCTTGACGCCGTGCAGCTCGTCCATCAGCGCGCGGTAGTCTTCCTTCAGTCCGACCACCTCCGTCTTGGCGCCGCGCGCGGAGAACGAGCGCACCAGGCGCTCCAGCAGCCAGGCGCCGAAGGTATCGAGGCGGTCGACCTTGGCCATGTCGATGGCGACGCCCTTCGCGCCGCTGTGGCGGCGGGCGGTGTCGTCGATCAGGGTTTCGAGCTGGCGCGCGTTGGCGCTGGTCCAGGCGCCGGCGCCGGCAAGCCGGAGCCGGTCGCCGTCGGCCGTGCTTTCGAGCAATGTCTTGCCGTTCACCGTTCCGCTCCGACCGACGAATCACGCGTAATAGGCGCGGTTGGCGCCAGCCATACTTGACCTACGCCCGCGAACCTGTCGAGGGTTTGACCACCGATGGATATCCCCAAGCCTTTGACCCTCGCAATTGCCGTCGAACGCTGGCCGATCGCCGGCTCCTTCACGATCAGCCGGGGCGCCAAGACCGAAGCCGTGGTTGTGGTCGCCGAACTGGGCGACGGCAAGGCACGGGGGCGCGGCGAATGCGTCCCCTATGCCCGCTATGGCGAGACCGCCGACAGCGTCTGCGCGCAGATCGAAGCCCTGCGGCCGCAGCTGGCGGCCGGGCTGACCCGCGCCGGCCTCCAGGAGGCCATGAGGCCGGGCGCCGCCCGCAACGCGCTCGACTGCGCCTTCTGGGACTGGGAGGCCAAGCGCAGCGGCCGGCCGGTCCATGAACTCGCCGGGCTGCCCGCCCCGCACCCGCTCACCACCGCCTTCACCATCTCGCTCGGCACGCCCGAGACCATGGCGGCGGCAACGGCGCGCGCCGCCTCCCGCGCGCTGCTCAAGATCAAGCTCGGCGGCGACGGCGATGCCGACCGCATCACGGCCGTGCGCGCCGCCGCGCCGAAGGCGACGTTGATCGTCGACGCCAATGAGGGATGGAACGCCGGCAACCTCGCCGCCAACCTGGCCGCCTGCGCGAGCGCCGGCGTGGTGCTGGTGGAGCAGCCTTTGCCGGACGGCCGCGACGAGGCGCTCGCCTCGATGGCGCGGCCGATCCCGGTCTGCGCCGACGAAAGCGCGCACGACCGCCGGTCGCTGGCGGCGCTTACGGCCAAGTACGACGCCGTCAACGTCAAGCTCGACAAGACCGGCGGCCTGACCGAGGCGCTGGCGATGGCGCGCTACGCCGATCGGCTGGGGTTCGCGGTGATGGCCGGCTGCATGGTCGCAACCTCGCTCGCCATGGCGCCGGCGGTGCTGCTGGCGCAGACCGCGCGCTTCGTCGATCTCGACGGCCCGCTGCTGCTCGCCAAGGACCGGCCGGACGGTCTCCTCTACGCCGGCAGCCTGGTGCATCCGCCCGCGCCCGTGCTGTGGGGCTAAGCGGATACCACCTGCTTGACGTCGATCAATGCGCCGCGCGCCGGTTAATGGCACTAAAAACAATGCCCATAAACCGTGAGCCGCGCGCCGTGTCGCATGCCGCCAAGATCGCCGAGCGCCTGCTCGCCCACGCCCGCCTCTGCCGGCATATCGCCGAGCAGGCGTGGAGCGAGGAAACGGCGTACAAGCTCGATAGGCTGGCGAATGAATGCGCCCGCGCTGCCGCCGAACTGCTGCCGGACGACGACAACGACGGCACCCGGCACTAGGCGGCTAAGTTCTCGGATTGACCTCTTCCGGCTTTGGGTCCGGATTCGGCGGTGTGATCTTGATCACGCTCGGCTGCTCGCCCTTCTTCAACGGCACCAGCGCGGCGCTCACCGGATTTGGGTAGTGCTCAAGCGTTGCGCCGCTGACAGCATCGACGCCCATCCCGACCACGCCGCCGACCAGCACGTTGCCCGCAAAGCCCGCCGCGCCCGCGCCTGCAACACGCGTCGTCACGGCTATCTCAGCCGTGTGATAGCCGGGCTTTGAGATCAGGACGCTGAATTCGTCTTTACGATTGAATTGAAGGGTGCACGGCGTCGTGCACGTATGGCCCATTGACGTTCGTGCTTGTGCTTCTGGCGGGTTGGAATTGATCTGGACCTGGTTTGTCATTCCCCGTGTAACCGACGCACATCCTCCCATGAGCGCCGCAGCGCTCACGATTGCCACCCAACGCATGCTCACCCCCCGATTGGATGACGACCTTAACAACCATTGGTGGAGCCGACAACGACCGGCGGTATGATTCGACTATTCCCAAAATGAAGCAGCCAAAGTTCCAAATTATTGGATTTGTTCATGAATTGTGCCCAACTTTTTGGTTAACCAAACCTTTCCGCCGAACCCCCAATAGGCATAGACTTGGGCCACAATCGCTCCGCCACATGGCGGACCCAACGGGGATGGGGTCATGCGAATTCGGGGGTTGCTGCTCTGCGCCGCATTGTTCGCGTCCGGCATCGTGCCGGCGTCCGCCACCATGCGTATCTCCGAGGACCGCGGCGGCCAGATCGGCCAATACCTGCAAACCTTCGCGTTGTTGCGCTCGAGCGGCGAACGCGTCGTCGTCGACGGCAACTGCCTGTCGGCCTGCACGCTGGTGCTCGGCGTCATTCCGCGTGAACGCATCTGCGCCACCGAGCGCGCGCGCTTCGGTTTCCATGCCGCCTGGATGCCGGACTCCGAAGGCCGTCCGGTCACCAGCCCGATGGGCACGCAGGCGTTGTGGCGGATCTATCCGAGCACGGTGCGCAACTGGATCAACCGTCACGGCGGCCTGTCGCGCAAGATGATCTTTCTCGAGGGCCGCGCGCTCGCCGGCATCGTGCCGAGCTGCGCCACGGCCGAGCGCCGCGCGCAGGCTCGCTCAGAGCGCCGCTACGCGCCGCGGCCGGTGCGCTACGAGCGCGCAAGCGCCGCCAGCTATCGCCGCTAGCGCCATCGCCGCATAGCTCGCCGCGCCGAACGTCTCGTACAGGAGGCCCGACAGCCCCGTCGCCGCGGCCATCACCAGCCCCATCGCGATCGCCAGATAGCCCTGCGCGGTCGCGCCCTGCCCGGCCGGCACCGTGCGCGACAGGAACGCCAGCGCGCCGAGGTGGCTGGCGCCGAACGTCAGCGCGTGCAGCGCCTGCAACGCCGGCAGCGCCACCGCCGGCGGGTCGAACGCCATGATGCCCCACCGCAATACGCCGCCGAGCGCGCCGATCATCAACAGCACCGTCGGCGTCAGCGCCGCCGGCAGACGGCCTTGCACGGCGAACAGCACGATCTCGGCAACGACGCCGAGCGCCCACAGCGCGGCGATGGTGGTGCCGTCGTAACCCTGGCCGCGCCAGGCCAAGGCCGAGAAGCCGTAATAGACCGCGTGGCTCGCCTGGATCAGGCTGGCGCTCGCCAGCACCGCGAGGAACACCGGGTCGCGCAGCAGGCGCTTGCTCGGCAGACGCTCGTGCGGCGCCGACGGCGCGACGCCGAGCGGCGCCAGCGTCACCGCCGCGAGCGCGACCATCACCGTGCCGGCGAGGATCAGCCAGATCAGATGGCGGGCGGGGATCGTGTCGGCGGCGATGCCGGCGAGAAAGCTGCCGACGATGAAGGCGGCCGAGCCCCACAGCCGCACCGGGCCGTAGGTTCGGCCGCGCGCGCCGAGCCCTTTGAGCGCGTAAGTCTCGGCCAGCGGCATCACCGGCGTATAGGCGAGCGAGGCGATAACGAAGGCGGCGAGGATGGCGACCACGCCCGAGGCCAGGCCGAGCAGCAGGTAGCCCGCCACGCTGGCGAGCGTCGCCACCACCAGCGCCTCGCGCAGCGCGTCGCGCCGGTCGGCGGTGCGGGTCGCGAACGGGATTGCCAGCATCCGCACCACCATCGGCGCCGCCAGCACCAAGCCGATCTCGCCGGCATCGAGGCCCTTGGCCTTCAGCCAAAGCGGGAAAAACGGCAGCTGGATGCCGCCCATGACGAAAATGGCGGCGTAGAGCGCCGCCAGGCGGGAGGCAAAGCCGAAGGGCATCGGGGATGCTCGCTGGCAGAATCAAGCTGCATGATTGATAAACTGCGCGGCAGGGAATGCACATGGCGAACGACCCATCAGCCACGCAGGCGTCCGAGCCGGAGGCGCCGAGCGAGGAAGACTTCCAGGCGTTCCTGGCGGCGCTGTCCGGCAGCGCGCGCGGCCGCACCTTTCTGGCCGAACACGCGCGGCGCAGCCGCAGCGAGGACAGCACGATGCTGCTGTCGGCCGTGCAGCGGCTGGAAGGCCTCGTGCTCAGCCAGACGCCGCCGCCCGCCGCCGAGAACCCGATCGACGAGCTGCGCGGCATGCTCGAAGCCATCATCAGCGTGCAGGCCGAGCTCGACGTCGGCACCCTGGCGGCGCAGGTCGCCAACCTCGCGGCGCTGATCGAAAGCGTGCAGCAGCGCATCGAAACCATGGTGGCGCCGGCCGAGATGGC
>CAYJPU010000004.1:31417-32962 GCA_964372105.1 uncultured Undibacter sp. | reverse complement strand
GAAGCGCCGATCGCACTGGAGCAGCCGGCGCCGGTCGAGGCTGAGCCCGCGCCGGTCGAAGCTTTCAGCGAGCCCGAGATGGCGGCGTTGGCAGAGCCCGAGGCATTGCCCGCGGAAGACGTTGTGCCGGTGGAAGAAGCCGCGCCGTCTGAGCCGCCCGTTGCGGAAGCCGAGCCTATGCCGCAGGCCATGCCGGAAGACGCGTGGCAAACGATTCCGGAAGTGGCCTGGAGCGATAGCGATACAGCTGCCGACGAGACACCCCCAGACAAAACGTCGGCGTCCGCCCTCGATACTGCCCCGCCGGCCGGGCTCGCGATCGCCGCGCTGGTCGAGACCCTGGTGGTGCCGGCCGCCGATGAACCATCGGCCGTACCCGAAGCGACGGTGATCAAGGCCGGATCGATCCCGCCGCCGGCACCGTTCACCGGCGAGGATTTCGCGACGACGCCGCGCCCGCGCACCATGCCGCCGTCGGTCGATCCGCTCGCCGACATCAAGGCGCTGTCGGACGACGAGCGCGTCGCGCTGTTTACTTAGAAGCGCGTCAGCCCGCGATCAGCTTGGCGAACAACTCGGCGTCGACATTGCCGCCGGACAGAATCGCCACCACCACCTTGCCTTTGACGTCGAGCTTGCCGGCCAGCAAGGCCGCAAGCCCGATGGCGCCGCCCGGCTCGACCACCAGCTTGAGCTCCTCGAAGGCGTAGCGCACGGCGAGGCCGACTTCGGCATCGGTCGCGGTCAGGCCCTGCCCGATCAGCGTGCGCGTGATCGGAAACGTCAGTTCGCCCGGCGTCGCGCTCATCAGCGCGTCGCAGATCGAGCCGCTCAGGCGCGGATTGCTTTCGCGCTTGCCGCTCTTGAACGAACGCAGCGTGTCGTCGAAGCCTTCCGGCTCGACCGTGTAGAAGGCCACGTCCGGCACGCGCGACCGCACGCCGAGCGAAATGCCGGCCGCCAGCCCGCCGCCGGACGCGCCGATCACCACGATCTCGGGCGTCACGCCGCGCTGCGCGAGATCCTCGACGATCTCCAGGCCGATGGTGCCCTGGCCGGCGATGATCAGCGGATCGTCATAGGGCGGCACCAGCGTCGCGCCGCGCTCAGTGACGATCCTGTCGGCGATGGCGGTGCGGTTTTCGGTGTTGCGGTCGTACAGCACGACGTGCGCCCCGAGCGCGGCGGTACGGTCGCGCTTGGCCTTGGGCGCATCGCGCGGCATCACGATGGTCGCCGGCATGCCCAGGAGTTGCGCGGCGGCCGCCACGCCCTGCGCGTGATTGCCGGACGAATAGGCCACCACGCCGGCGGCGCGTTTGTCCGGCGGGACCGACGACACCTTGTTATAGGCACCGCGGAACTTGAACGAGCCGGTGCGCTGCAGCGTCTCGGCTTTCAGGAACACGCGCGCCCCTAAGCGGTCGTCCAGCACCGGCGCACTGATCAGCGGCGTGCGCACCGCGATGCCGCGAATGCGGTTCGCCGCCGCCTCGATGTCGGCGGCGGTCGGCAGAACGGTGGGGATGATGGCGGACATGGCGC
>CAYJPU010000004.1:0-31317 GCA_964372105.1 uncultured Undibacter sp. | reverse complement strand
GCCTCGATGTCGGCGGCGGTCGGCAGAACGGTGGGGATGATGGCGGACATGGCGCGAGGATAGCGCGGTTGCAGCCGCACGTCTTGCCGCGCTTCTTATCCCTCCCCTGAAAGGGGAGGGTCCGGCGCGACAGCGCCGGGGGTGGGGTCAACTTCGTAGCGCCCCACCCGGCTCGCTTGCTCGCCACCCTCCCCCGCAAGTGGGGGAGGGATAAGAAAGCACTTCTACGCCGCCAGGCGCTGGCGGCCGGATCGGGCGGCTTCGGTGACGTGCTGCACGAAGGTGCGCGCGCTCGCTTCCCAGGTCATGCCGAGCGCGAAGTCGCGGCAGTCGTCGCGCTTGAGCTTGAGCGCGGCGTGACAGGCGCGCTTGAGATCGTCGTCGAGCACGCCGACCGGCCCAAGTCCGTTATTTTGTCCGATCACATCGCGCGGCGCGGCCGCCGGAAAGGCCGCCACCGGCACGCCGCTCGCCAAGGCTTCCAGCAGCACCAGGCCGAACGTATCGGTCAAGCTCGGAAACACGAACACGTCGGCGGCGGCATAGATCCGCGCCAGGTCTTCGCCCTGCCGCGCGCCTAAGAACACCGTCTCGGGAAACTGCCTGGCGAGCGTGGCGCGCGCCGGGCCGTCGCCGACCACCACCTTGGTGCCGGGCAGCTTGAGCGACAGGAAGGCTTCGAGGTTCTTTTCGACCGCGACGCGGCCGACGGTGAGATAGATCGGCCGCGGCAGATCGAGGTCGGCGTCGTCGCGCGGATGGAACAACTTGGCGTCGACGCCGCGCGACCACAGCTTCACGTCATGGAAACCGCGCGCGCTGAGCTCGGTTGCCAGCGTCGGCGTCGCGGCCAGCACCGCCGCGCCCGGCGCATGGAAACGGCGCAGCCACGACCAGGTGAGGTCGGAGGTCCAGCGCTCCGGCACCGGCAGCCGGCCGGCGATGTAGTCAGGAAAGCGGGTGTGGAAGCTGGTGGTGAACGGCAGGCCGCGCTTGAGGCAGACGCGGCGCATGGCGTGGCCGAGCGGCCCTTCGGTGGCGATGTGGATGGCGTCCGGCTTGAGCGTGTCGAGCCGCCGCTCGATCTCGCCGGGCGGCACCAGCGCCAGCCTGATTTCCGGATAGCTCGGCATCGGCAGCGTCCAGAACAGATCCGGGCTGAGGAATTCGACATCGGCGCCGAACGCGCGCGCCTCGCGCGCGACATGGCCGAGCGTGCGCACGACGCCGTTCACTTGTGGCAGCCAGGCGTCGGTCGCGATCAGAATTTTCATGATCAAGCTGCCTTCTGCTGCGCCAGCCTGAGCATCGGCGCGCTGTCTTCACGGCCTTGCGTCCAGGTGATGATCTCGAACGTGCCGTCGTGGCCCTCGGCCACCGCCGTGCAGCTTTCGACCCAGTCGCCGCAATTGATGTAGCGCAGACCGTAATCGTCGTGCAGCGCAGCGGTGTGGATGTGGCCGCAAATGACGCCGTCGACCTGATGGTGCCTGGCCTCGGTCGCCAAGGCCTTCTCGAAGGCGCCGATGAAGTTGACCGCGTTCTTGACCTTCAGCTTGGCCCACTTCGACAGCGACCAGTACGGCACGCCGAACACGCGGCGCAGGCCGTTGAACAGCCGGTTGGCGGTCAGCGCGAATTCGTAGGCCTTGTCGCCCAAGAGCGCCAGCCAGCGCGCCTGCGTCACCACCAGATCGAAGATGTCGCCGTGCACGACCAGATAGCGGCGGCCGTCGGCGCCGTCGTGGATGGCGTTCTCGATCACCTCGATGCCGCCGAAATGCGTGCCGTAATAGCCGCGCAGGAATTCGTCGTGGTTGCCGGGGATGTAGATCAGCCGCGAGCCCTTGCGCGCCGCGCGCAGCAGCTTCTGCACCACGTCGTTGTGCGCCTGCGGCCAGTACCAGGACGAGCGCAGCGCCCAGCCGTCGACGATGTCGCCGACGAGATAGATGGTATCGGCGTCGTGGTGGCGGAGGAAATTGAGCAGTTTTTCCGCCTGGCAGCCGCGCGTCCCGAGATGGACGTCCGAGATGAAAAGCGCGCGGTATCGCTTCGTGGCGACCTCGGTCACGACGCGATGCTCTCCGGTGTTCTGCTCATGTGGCTGTGCATTTAGCATGCCGATATTTCATTTTTATGACAGGGATGACGGTTTACGCGGCGGCACGCGCATGCATCGCACGACGGAAACGCACGAGGGTATAGACGCCGAACGGCTTGACCTTGCGGCGTTCGATCAGCTCGGCGCCGCCGTGGTTTTCGGCCCAGGCGGCCAGCCGCTGAAACGGAAACTCCGGCCGCAGGCCGAGGCCGCGCGCCTTTTGCGCCAGCAGCCGCTCGACCGCGGCGGCCAGCCCGCGTTCGGAATAGAGATGGTTGACCAGGATGATCTGGCCGCCGGGCTTCAAAACGCGCGCGCATTCCGACAGCACGCGCTCGGGGTCCTCGACCAGCGTGATGACGAACTGCCCGACCACGCAGTCGAAGGTGGCGTCGGGAAAGGTCATGGCGTGCGCATCCATCACCGCCAGGTGCTTAACGTGTGGGTAACGGCCGCTGGCGAGCCGTTCGCGCGCGCGCGCGATCATCGGCTCCGACATGTCGATGCCGGTGATCTCGGTCGAGGCATCGTAGTCGTCGAACGACAGGCCGGTGCCGACGCCGATCTCGAGGATGCGGCCGCCGACGTCGCGCGCGGCACTGGCCGCCGCACGCCGGCCGTTGAGGAACACCGGCCCGCACAGCGCGTCGTAGACCGGCGCCCAGCGGGCATAGGCTTTTTCCATCACCTCTTTGGCGGGGTCGCGCAGCATCTCGGGCCTCTCGAATCGTCGTCCGGTTTCGGCCAACGGGTTACCAACCGATTGCTACAGTTGAGCGACATAGAAGCTGTCATTCCGGGGCGCGAGCAAAGCGAGCGAACCCGGAATCCAGAAACGCTGGCATGGAGCATGGGCTCTGGATTCCGGGTCCGGCGCTAAAACGCCGTCCCGGAATGACGCGCGAGCGCTTGACGCCCCTTCCCCATGCTCTAACACTCCCGGCCCTGTTCACCGCCGCGAAGCGAGGAAGCCATGGATCTCGGGATTGCCGGCCGCAAGGCCATCGTCTGTGCGTCGAGCCGCGGGCTCGGCAAGGCCTGCGCACGCGCGCTTGCCGAAGCCGGCTGCGAGGTGGTGATCAACGGCCGCGATCAGAAGAAGCTGGATGCGGCGGCGGCCGAGCTTGCCGACATCGCCGGCGTCAAGGTGATCCCGATCGCCGCCGACGTCTCGACGCCGGAGGGCCAGAAGGCGCTGCTCGCCGCCTGCCCCGCGCCCGACATCCTGGTGAACAACAACGGCGGGCCGCCGCCGCGCGATTTCCGCGAACTGACGCGCCAGCAGATGATCGACGGCGTCGTCGCCAACATGGTGGTCGCCATCGAGCTCATTCAGAAGGTGATCGGCCCGATGACCGAGCGCAAGTTCGGCCGCATCGTCAACATCACCTCGGGCTCGGTGAAAATGCCGCTGGCGGGGCTCGACCTGTCGTCCGGCGCGCGCGCCGGGCTGACCGCGTTCCTGGCCGGCGTGTCGCGCACGGTCGCCGACAAGAACGTCACCATCAACAACATCCTGCCCGGCGCCTTCGACACCGACCGGCTGCGCAGCGTGCTGAGCAAGACCGCCGAGCAGAAAGGCGTCAGCGCCGACCAGGCCGCCGCCGCGCGCGCCGCCACCATTCCGGCCAGACGCTTCGGCCAGCCGGACGAGTTCGGCGCGGCCTGCGCCTTCCTGTGCTCAAGCCATGCCGGCTACATCACCGGCCAGAACCTGCTGATCGACGGTGGCGTGTTCAACGGCGCGTTCTAGAATCGGCACGTTTTCGTGGCCTCGTCCTGAGGAGCCGCGCGGAACGCGCGGCGTCTCGAAGGACGGGGCCACCCCATCCTTCGAGACGCATCGCTGCGCGATGCTCCTCAGGATGAGGCGGACAACTGCTGCAGTGTAAAGCCGTGCTCCCGCCTCACGCCGCGCGGAACTCAACGCCGAGGCGGGTCGCGGTGCGCCAGACCACCTGGCAGGGCTGGCGCAGGTGGTCGTGCTCGATCACCAGCACGAACTCGCCGGGGATGCCGACCTGGCTCGCCACTTCGAGGCAGGCGCCGGCCGGCGACAGGTTGCGCACGCGGCAATCGATGCCGCCGGCGTGGTTGAAGGTGATGGTGCCGCCCTTCAAGGTGCGAAGGCGCTGGACCTTGCGTCGCTCTTCCATGGTTTCCTCCGTCAGCTTGACGGTCGATTTCCGATGTAAAAGCCTAACCGGATTGTTTTGATCGACGGTGAAACCATCCCTCAAAATACGAACGTTCGCGTTGGACATTGCTAACCATGCGGAGACCCCGGTACGCCCAGGGCCCTCAGGCCGGTTCCATTTTTGCGTGCATCGGCCGTATAAGACCTCCCAAGGCGGGGAACGGCTCCATGGAAAATGCACGGGCGTCATTGATCATCGCCGCATTGTTCGTGGTGCTGCTGTCGGCGTTCGGCGCCGAGCGCGCCTGCCACGGCAGCCGGCTGTGCCTCAACCAGACGGCCGCGAACTGGCTGCCGGGCGCGCGGTTTGGCCTCGGCGGTCAGGACGGCCGGCAAGACACCGAAGAAGCGGCCCGCCAGCTGGTCAGCGGACAAGAACGCTGACCGGGTTGCTCCCGCTCCCGCGCCGTCGCATGATCCGGCCCGACCTGACACCTGCCTGATTTCTCAAAAACAACGTTCCCAAGGAGACCCTGCAATGAAGCTCGTCCGCTATGGCGCGCCCGGCCGCGAGAAGCCCGGCATCATCGGTGAGGACGGCAAGATCCGCGACCTGTCGCGCATCGTCAAAGACATCGACGGCGCCATGCTGGCCTCCGGCGGCCTCGCCAAGATCAAGAAGGCCAATTTGAAGCGTATGAAGCCGGTGGCGGGCCGACCGCGGCTCGGCCCCTGCGTCGGCAACGTGCGCAACTTCATCGCCATCGGCCTGAACTATTCGGACCACGCCGCCGAAGCCGGCATGCCGATCCCGAAGGAGCCGATCATCTTCAACAAGGCGCCGACCTCGATCTGCGGCCCGAACGACGACACCATCCAGCCGAAGGAATCGACCAAGCTCGACTACGAGATCGAGATCGGCATCGTCATCGGCAAGCGCGCGCGTTATCTGACCAAGGAAAACACCAAGGCCGCGATCGCCGGTTACTTCCTGTCGAACGACGTGTCGGAACGCTCGTTCCAGATCGAGCGCTCGGGCGGCCAGTGGAACAAAGGCAAGGGCTGCGAGACCTTCGGGCCGATCGGGCCCTGGTTCGTCACCAAGGACGAGATGAAGAACCCGCAGAACCTGAACATGTGGCTCGACGTCAACGGCGAGCGCCGCCAGACCGGCAACACCTCGACCATGATCTTCGATTGCGAGCACATCGTGTGGTACTGCTCGCAGTTTTTCGTCATGGAGCCGGGCGACATCATCATCACCGGCACGCCGCCGGGCGTCGCCCTCGGCATGAAGCCGACCCCGAAGTTCCTGCAGCCGGGCGACGTCGTGACGCTGGGCATCGACGGCCTCGGCGAGCAGAAGCAGAAGGTGGTGGCGTTTAAGAAGTAAGCGGAACGGCCCTCATCCTTGAGGAGCGGCGTCTCGAAGGATGGGCCACGGCGGGCGAACCCGGAACCCAGAACGAAACGCTACGCTGTCATTGCCGGGCTTGACTCGACAATCCATTGGGCAAAGAAAAGCCCCGGGCGATGAGCCCGGGGTTTCAATTCCCCGGGCTTCGCGGTGCATCGCCACATGCGCGTATCGGAGGCGACGATGAATCGTCGAATGTTCAAGAGCAAGATTCACCGCGGCACCGTGACCCACGCGGATCTGCATTACGAAGGCAGCTTTTCCATCGACAAGGACCTCATGGCCCTGGCCGATATCGTCCCCTATGAAGAGGTGCATGTCTGGAACGTCAGCAACGGCGCGCGGCTGACGACCTACGCGATCGAGGCGCCGGCCGGCAGCGGCATCCTCTGCGCCAACGGCGCCGCGGCGCATCACATCAAGGCCGGCGACCTCGTCATCATCGCGACCTTCACGCAGTTCGACGTCGTTCCCGACGGCTACGCGCCGGTCGTCGTTCGTGTCGACGAACAAAACCACGCGGTCGGCGCAGAACCGGAAACGGCGGGGCCGGCAACACCCAAACCATGATCTTCGATTGCGAGCCTGTCGCGTGGAACTGCTCGCGGTTCTTCGTCATGGAGCCGGGCGACATCATCACCGGCACGCCGCCGGGCGTCGCGCTTCGCGGACTTCCGGCCCGGCACGTAAGCGAGAACGATCGCTGCCTGATTTCAGAGCTATATGGCACTCCCGCTCCATGTTGATGAAATTAGGCATGATCACCATGTGACTTGCATTCCGCTTCGTTCGGCGCATGTTTTGCGAGACATGAGCAATGGGGGACACCCGCATTGATCGGCGACATCGATGGCGAACGCAGGCACGGCGACTTGTCGTCGGCGCTCAGACTATTCGTGTTCGACCAGCGCCGCGGACATTAGCAGTCAACCGCCGGACGAAGCGACGGGGCCCGTCATCGACACGGCGTCATCGACAGGGCGTCATTCGTCGCGCTTAAGTTGGCTCAGCGCGCGCTTGTATAGTTCTTGTGGATCGCGCTCGCCTTCCTGAGCGATGTGTATCACCGTGCGGGCGACCGTATTGCTCAAGGGGTCTGCCGGACTCGTCACCTTGAGGGCGCGGCAGACTCTGATGTAGACGTCCAGCATTGCGGCCACATCATCGGAGTTGAGTTCGTTTTCTTGCACGAGCTTTGCAATAAGCCCGCGCGCCGCAGCGCCAACCACCCCACGCTTGACCATATAGATCCCCGGGAGCCTGATATCTTCGCCGCACTGAAAATCGAACAGAACGTCACGCGCCCCGCTCCGCCTTTATACCGCAACCCGGTCGACAAGTTCGGATAATGTGACGCCCTTACAGACTGGCGCAGGCCATTGGCCGTCGTCGAGTTCCTCACTAAACGATTTGTAACAGCTCCAGACCCAGCTGACAGGTTGTTCCGCGCTGGTACCTCGAGGATCGACGTTTGGCGTCACCGACCGTGCCGTGCCGGTCGCCCGTAGCGTCTGCGCCGGTGTGCGAAGCGTCATGCGCCAGCCCCGGCATTGCGGCGCAACATGTCCGCGTTTGCGCCCCAAAGGCCAACATGGCCGGATATGACACCGAGAATCGGCTAAACAGAGTGCCGTGCTTGACCAAAGATCCTGGAACCTTTTCCTTCGCCAAGGAGGGCGAGCCATGATCAAGATCATCGCGGCGGCGATCGTCATGGTCGCGCTGCTGGCGCCGCCCGCGACGGCGCAATCGTCGCTGGCGGGCACGCGCTGGCGGTTCATCGAGGTGGCCGGCACGCCCGTTGGCGTCGCCACGCAGATCGGCTTCGGCAACGACGGCAGCGTCAGCGGCAATTCCGGCTGCAACAGCTTCCACGGCCGCTATAGCGGCATCGGTTCGGTTCTTGCCTTCAGCAACATGGGCTGGACCAAAATGCTCTGCCCCGACGTGCCGAAAATGAGCGTTGAGGCCGCCATCCAGTCGGCGTTGGCCGGGACGCGCTCCTTCACCATCGTGGTGCGCACACTGCACGTCCTTGGCGCCGACGGCGCGATCCTCGCCCGTCTGGAAACGACCGCGCCCAATTAACCAACCGAACCGGTGGCACCGGCCGCCTTTGACCCATCTCAAAAGAATAATTTCGGCCCTTTGTTACCGAGAGGCTACCGCGCAAGAGGGTTCCCCTCAGGCTCATCCCGCGCGCGCCGGGAGCGTTAAGAGAACCAGGTCATGCTCGAATACGACGTTGTCGCCAAGCGTATCGACAGTCACGGCAGCTCGGCCCGCTGCAAGGATGCCGACATCGTTCTCGATACCGATGTGAAGGGCCGCGCCGACGCCTTCAATCCGGCGGAGCTGCTGCTCGCCGCCGTCGGCGCCTGCATGATCAAAGGCATCGAGCGCATTGCGCCGATGAACCATTTCAAATACCGGGGCGTGGAGGTTCGGCTGCACGGCGTGCGCCAGGACAGCCCGCCGTTCATGGCGTCGATCACCTACGAGATGATCATCGACACGGACGAGGACAATCGCCGGCTCGCCCTCATGCACCACAACGTCCGCAAATACGGCACCGTCTCGAATACGATCGCGGCGGCGACCAAACTGGAAGGTAGGATCGTGCGGGCACCGAAGCCCTGAGACTTTATGCCAACCTAAAGGAACACGCGATGAGCAAGGACTTTGCCGAGATTGCGCATGACGTGATCACCGGCGTCGGGCTTTTGCAGAAGAGCGCCCCCGACACCATGAAGGCCTTCGGCGCCCTGTCGGCGGCGGCGACGGCATCCAAGGCCATCGACACCAAGACGAAAGAACTGATGGCCCTCGCTATCGGCATCGCCGTCCATTGCGACGGCTGCGTCGCCTACCACACCAAGATGGCTCATCAGCACGGCGCGACCCGTGAAGAAGTTGCCGAGACGGTTGCCCTCGCCCTCTACATGGGCGGCGGCCCCGCGGCCGTGTACGGTGGCGACGCTCTGCGCGCCTACGACCAGTTTGCCGGCGCAAAGCCGTAACGGACAGGCGGCGCTTGACCGGCGGGATGTGACGCGGAGATGGCCATGGCAAAATTTGAGAACCGCGACGTGACGGTTCTGCTCACCGACGATCATCTGCGCAAGATGATGGAGGATCATCTCCTGACCGACGATGAGATCGGCGACCGGGTCACGGTCGCGCGCGTGACGCAATAACTGTTGGACGCCGGCTTGGGACTGCCGGACCGGCCCTGGCACGAATGGGATGATTGGGTGAAAGGGCTTGCATGACGGCCGCGATCGCAGCGGGTTTCACGCGGGCGGCAAAGCCATCGCCGTGGTAACCGCCTACCGGGATAGTTGCGCACGGCGCCCACAAACGACAACCAGCCGATTGACCGCGCCATCGCGCGACGTGCGCGAAAGCACACGATGTCCACCGCGGCGACGGCGCGCAGGGCTGGATTGCGGCCACAGACTCGCCCTAGACTTTCACCGCACCTCGCAGGCAAGGCCGGGCTTATGCCGGCGTCTCACGGCGGAGGACGATCATGACAATTGAGTCCATCATTATCTGGCTCGTCATCGGCGGCGTTGCCGGTTGGCTCGCCGGCCTCATCGTCAAGGGTTATGGCCTGGGACTCGTCGGCAACATCGTGGTCGGCATCGTCGGCGCCTTCATCGCCGGCTGGCTGTTGCCGCGCATCGGCATCGTCATCGGCGGCGGCATCATCGCGGCGATCATCAACGCCGTCATCGGCGCGGTGATCCTCCTGATCTTGATCGGGTTCTTCAAGAAGGCGGCCTGAGGCAACGCGCGCGCCAGAAGCGCGAGGCGTTACTTCATCACGGTGCGGATATTGACCGTCTTCATGCCGGATTCGGTGCAGGTCTTGTCGACGGCGTCGCCGCAACCCGCGATGCGGGCGAACCCACGACCGAGCGGAACTGTTGGCGCATACAACCGCACGCCGTAGTCTCAATCTTATGAACCGGCATGCTGTCTTTCTCGCCCTACTGTCCGCGGCGCTGTTCGGCGTCTCCACGCCGGCCGCCAAAACGCTTCTGGGAGCGATCGATCCGGGCGTCCTCGCCGGACTGCTTTATTGCGGCGCCGGTGTGGGTGTTGCCGTCCTGCGCCGCCTTCCCTGGCTGCCGATAAACCGGAAGTCTGCCGCGGAAGCCCCGCTCACCCGCACCGATCTTCCCTGGCTCGCCGGCGCCATCGTGGCCGGCGGCATCGTCGGACCACTCCTTCTGATGCTGGGCCTGTTCCGGACTGACGCCGCGACAGCTTCTCTCTTGTTGACGCTCGAAGGCGTGGCGACGGCGCTGCTCGCGTGGTTCGTGTTTCACGAAAACTTCGACCGCCGCGTCGCAGCCGGTATGGCATGCCTGGTCGCGGGGGCCGCCGTTTTGTCCTGGTCGGGTCAGCCGACGTTGTCGGGCTTTCTCGGCCCGGCGGCCATCCTGGCGGCCTGCATCGCGTGGGGCCTCGACAACAACCTGACACGCAAAGTCTCGCTCGCCGATCCGCTGCAGATCGTCGAGTTGAAAGGCCTCATCGCCGGGCCGGTCAACCTCCTGATCGGCCTCGCGGCGGGCGGCAGTGTTCCGCCTGTCACGCCGCTCGCCCTTGCCGCGCTCGTCGGCTTTCTCGGCTACGGCGTCAGTCTCGCTTTGTTCGTGTTCGCGCTACGCCATCTCGGCACCGCCAGAACAGGCGCGTATTTCTCCACGGCGCCGTTCCTGGGAGCCGTTGCGTCGATCGCTCTGCTGGGGGACCCGGTGACGGTCCAGTTGGCCGTCGCGGGCGTACTCATGGCCTTCGGTGTCTGGCTGCATCTCACCGAACGGCACGAGCATGAGCACGTGCACGTGCCGATGGTGCATTCTCACGCGCACGTGCACGACGAACATCATCAACACACGCACACGCCGTCCGATCCGCCCGGCGAGCCGCATTCACACGAGCATCGCCACGAGCACATGCGCCACACGCACCCGCATGTTCCCGACATGCACCACACCCATCGTCATTAGCGGCAGTCCGCTCGTCGCACCGGCTAAGTGGACCGCCCGCTTCGACAACGAAAAACCCCGGGCGCAAGCCCGGGGTCTTTGTATTGATCGAAAGTGCGGGGCGCTTAGAAGCGGTAGTTCACGCCGGCGCGCACGATGTTCGCCTTGAAGGTGACGTTGTCGGTGGCGGCGCCGCAGGAAGTGCCGCAATCGAACTTGCCGAGATCGACGTAAAGGTACTCGCCCTTCACGCTCCAGTTGCTCCACAGCGCGTATTCGAGGCCAACGCCGGCGGTCCAGCCGACCATGGTCTTGTTGGCGGAATTGCCCGCCGCACCGGTCGCCTTGATGTCGCCGAAGGCCGCGCCGCCGGTGACGAACGGCAGGAAGTTGTTCCAGCCGGCATAGCCGAGGCGCAGGCGGCCGGTGCCAAGCCAGGTGTTCTTGGTTTCGCAAGAGCCGCCGGTGCAGTCGGCCGAGCCCTTCATGTCGGAATAGTCGATGTCGGCTTCGGCGCCCCAGACCCACATGCCGGTTTGAAAATTGTAACCGAGGGTGAGGCCGCCGAGGAAGCCCTTCGGGCTCGGGCTGACCGCGGGAATATCCCAATCAGACTTGCCGAAGCCGTAGCCGGCGTTGAGACCGACATAGAAGCCGGACCAGTTGGCGTAAGCCGGCGCGACGTAAGCCGGAGCCTTGTACGGGCCGCGCGGCAGATCGGCAGCGGACGCGGCCAACGGCGCGAACAGAAGAGCAGCGGCGGCGACGCCGGCGCGGGTCAGTTTCGTGAACATGGTGATAAGCCCCTTACTTGCACAGATTGAGGTCCCTCAAGCGGTCGATCACGGCGATCGGCCCGGTCGGCGACGGATGGCTGCACGAACCACTGTCGAACGCGCGCGAGCCGCATCCACAGGAATTGCGTACGAGCGTAGGAAAGCCTGAAACGGGTTAAAGGCCAGTTAACCTTAACAGCGCGTTCGCGCGTTTCTGCACGCAGTCCGATACGCGTGACATGAAAGCAACAACGCGTGTTACAGACGCGGCGTCCGCTTGCGATGCAGACAGCTGAAATCGAACGCTGAATTCCGGAATGCGACCGATCACAATCGTACAAGTGATCGTGCAGCCGCAGCGCCGTCAGGCAGCGGCCGCCGCGTCCTTAATGAAGCTTTAAGCTTCCCTGCCCCGCAGCACGGCCTCGATCGACACGCGCGACCATGGCGCCGTGCGTTCGCGGAACGCCAGATACGAACCGTGCACCTTGGCGCTGATGGGATTGCGCGCGGCCAGTTCACCCAGCACGTCGGTCGCCTGCTTGCGCGCGGCGGCGACCAGATCGGCCGGGAACGCCGCCAGCTTGACGTTGTGCTCGCCCGTCAGCGCGGCAAGCGCCATGGCGTTCAACCGTTCCATCTCGGCCAGCGCGTAATTGGCCTCGGTTGCGCAAGCGTGCGCGACGATGGCCTTGAGATCGGGGCTAAGCGTGTTCCACGCCTTCAACGAGACGATGCACTCGCCGGTGCCGTTCGGCTTGTTGAAGCCGGGATAGTAATAGAACGGCGCGACGCGATAGAGCCCGAGCGCGATGTCGGTGCCGGGGCCGACGAACTCGGCGCCGTCGATGACGCCGGATTGCAGGCTGACCAGGATCTCGGCCGGTGACGTGGTCTGCGGCGTCGCCCCTAACCGCCGGTAGACTTCGCCGCCGAGGCCGAGCGAACGCAGCTTGAGGCCGTTGACGTCGGCGAGGCTCTTGAGCTCGCGGCGGAACCAGCCGCCCATGCAGACGCCGGTGTTGCCGCCCATGAACGGCTTCACGCCGAACGGCGCGTAGAGCTCGTCCCACAACGCCTGGCCGCCGCCGGCGTCGATCCAGGCGACGTGCTCGGCCGGCGTCAACCCGAACGGTACGGTGGTGAAGAACGCCGCCGCCGGCATCTTGCCCTGCCAGTAGAACGACGCGGTGTGACCGATCTCGGCGACGCCGTTGCCGACCGCATCCAGCACTTCGAACGCCGGTACGACTTCGCCGGCCGCCGACACACTGATGTCGAGCCGGCCGCCGGACAGCGCGCGAATGCGCTCGGCGACACGCTCGGCCGACATGCCGGGTCCGGGCAGGCGCTTCGGCCACGAGGTGACCATGCGCCATTTGACGGTTTGCGCGTTCGCGATGGCGGGCGCGGCCAAGGTCGCGGCCGCTGCACCGGCAGCAGCGAGTGTAAAGGTACGGCGCGTGGTCATGACTTGCTCTCTTTCTTTTGCGCATGAACTTTTCCGAAAACCGGATTCCACTTTTCGGGACCATGCGCGTGCGCGAAAAAATGATGCAGCGGGCCGTGGCCGCGACCAACGTTTAGCGTGTCGGCGGCGGCGATGGCGTCGGTGACGTAAGCCTTGGCGTCGCGCGCGGCGGTGGCGAGATCGCGGCCCTTGGCGAGGCCTGCGGCGATCGCCGACGACAGCGTGCAGCCGGTGCCGTGGGTGTTGCGGGTGGCGATGCGCGGCGCGACCAGCCGCGTGACGCCGTCGGCGTCGGCCAGCAGATCGACGCTCTCGCGCGTCTCGCCGTGGCCGCCTTTGATCAGCACCGCGCGCGGGCCGAGCGCGAGCAGCGCCTTGGCCTGCGCCGCCATCTCGCTCTCGTCGCGCGCGAGCGCGCCGTCGAGCAAGACGGCGGCTTCCGGCAGGTTGGGCGTGATGACGAGCGCGCGCGGGATCAGCAGCCGGCGCAGCGCGTCGACGGCATCGGCCGCGATCAGCCGGTCGCCCGAGGTCGCGACCATCACCGGGTCGAGCACGATGTTCTGGGCGTGGTGGCGGTCGAGACCGGACGCCACCGCCGCGATGGCCGCGGTTCGCGACAGCATGCCGATTTTGACGGCGCGCACGTCGAGGTCGCCGAACACCGCGTCGATCTGCGCCGCGATGAAATCGGCCGGCACGTCGTGGATGCCGGTGACGCCTTGCGTGTTCTGCGCGGTCAGCGCCGTGATCGCCGACGCGCCGTAGACGCCCAATGCGGCAAAGGTCTTCAGGTCCGCCTGGATGCCGGCGCCGCCGCTCGAATCCGAGCCGGCGATGGTGAGCGCGATGGCGGTCATGCGACCGCTCGCTGCTTGCGCGCGTCGTCGACCACCGTGCGCAACGCGCGCGCGGCGGCGGCCGGGTCGGGCGCGAGCGACAGCGCCGAGATCACCGAGACGCCGTCGGCGCCGGCCGCTATCACGTCGGCGGCGTTCGCGTCGGTGATGCCGGCGATGGCGCAGACCGGAAAGCCGGGTTTGCGCGTGCGAATGGCCTGCGCGATCGTGCGCAGGCCGTCGATGCCGATCGGCGCCGCGGTGTTGTCCTTCGAGGTCGTGGCGTAGACGCCGCCGATCGCGACGTAGTCGAGCAGTTCGAGCGGCGCGGCCTGCGCCTGCGCCAGGGTCTTGACGCTCAGCCCGATGATGGCGCTGCGGCCGAGCAGCAGCCGCGCATCCGCCACCGGCATGTCGTCCTGGCCGACATGCACGCCGTCGGCTTGCGCGGCGAGCGCGACGTCGACGCGGTCGTTGATGAGCAGCGGGATGCCCTTGGGCGCCAGCACCTCCTCGAGCGCCCGCGCCTCCTCGATCATGGCGCGCGTCGAGCCGTGTTTGTCGCGCAACTGCACCAGCGTGGTTGAGGGCGCGATCAGGCGCGCGAGATCGGGCAACGTGCGGCCGCCGGCAACGGCGGGATCGACGAGAGCGTACAGGCGGAGATCGACGTCCATCAGGAGACCTTTGCGTGACGAAGAATGGTGGCCGCATCGAGCGCGTGCAGCGCGTCGAGGATGGCGACCGCGAAACTGCCGGGACCGGCGGCCTTGGCGGCGGCCAGTTCGCCGGCGATGCCGATCATCAGCAGCGCGGCGGCGGTCGCGCGCAGCGCATCCGGCTCGACCGCGAGACAGGCGGCCACCAGCGCCGAGCCGGCGCAGCCCATGGCCGTGACCTTCGCCATGTAAGGATGGCCGTTGCCGATGGCGACGGCGCGGGTGCCGTCGGTGACGAGATCGGCCGCACCCGACAGGCCGACCGTCACGCGCGACTCGCGCGCATAATGCATCACCTGCTCGCGCGCCGGTGCGCGGCCTGCCAGCGCCGAAAACTCACCATGGTTGAGCCGCAATACGCGCGGCCCTGCGGTCATCAACGTGCGCGCGAATTCGAGCCGCGGGGGGCTGCGGTCGACGAACACCGGATCGAGCACCCAGGGCACGCCGTGCTGACGCGCGGCGTCGACCGCGGTCAGGGTGGCCTCGCGGCGCTCGGCGTCGAAGGTGCCGAGATTGACCAGGAGCCCCTGCGCGCCGGCCACGAAGGCGCCGATCTCCTCGACCGACAGCGTCATCGACGGCACGCAACCGGCGGCCAGCAGCACGTTGGCGGTAAAGTTCTGCGCCACGGCGTTGGTGATGCAATGCACGCGGGGGCTGCGGGCGCGCAGGCGCTCGACAATCGCGGCGGCCGCTTCCGGCACGCCATCGTGCGACATTGCTTCGGGCAGGCGCATCTCAAGTCCCTCCGCCGGCATGACCCGGATCAGGTTCGTTGGGTTGACCGACGTCGGCCTCTCAGTCCGGACAAACCGGACACCCCACGAGATTGCTAGGCGAATACCTAATCCGCGCCTGCGGCCAAGGCAAGCCCGTTCGGCTGGCTTGCCACGGGGGCGCGTTTTTGCTGGATTGCGGGCTACACCGGCGCCAAACGCGGCAGAGGCTCTAAAGCGATGACCCCCTTTTTCGTCCAGATCAAATGCGAGCTCGGCAAGTCCTACCAGGTCGCCAACCAGCTCGCCGAAGCCGAGATCGCCTCCGAGATCTACTCCACCGCCGGCGATTACGACCTGCTGGTGAAGTTCTACGTCGATGCCGACATCGACATCGGCCACTTCGTGAACGAAAAAGTGCAGGTGATCCCCGGCATCAAGGACACCCACACCATCATCACCTTCAAGGCGTTCAAGTAATTTCTCGTGCCCCGGACGCGGCGCAGCACCCGGGACACTCGCTCTCAACCGCTCCTGCTGCTCAGCCCGGCAGCCGCGGGCCTTCGGCCTCGCGGCGTTGCAGTTCGAGACGGCGTTCGCGGAAGATCACGAGCAGGCCGGCGCCGGCGACGATGGCAGCGCCGAGATAGACCAGCGCGCTCGGCAATTCGCCGAAGAACCAGTAGCCCAGCAGCAGCGCCCACAAGAGCGCCGAATAGTCCAACGGTGCGATCACCGAGGCCGGCGCGTGCCGGTAGCTTTCGGTGAGGAAGATGTGCGCGACACCGCCGAGCAGGCCGAGCGACATCAGCTTGAGGAGCTCGGACAGTGTCGGCGTGTGCCAGGCGAACGGCAGCGTCAGTGCGCCGGCCAGCGCGGTGACCAGCGAGAAATAAAACACGATCGACGACGTGGTTTCGCTCTGCGTCAGCCGGCGGGTCTGGATGACGGTGCCGGCATTGCAGAACGCGGAGAACAACGCGAAGGCCGCCCCGGCCGTGGCGGTGGCGGTGCCGATCGCGGCGTAATGGCCGACATCGAGGTGCGGGATCAGCATCACGACGACGCCGACGAGACCGATCGCGACCGCGGTCCAGCGGAACACGCGCACCTTCTCCTTGAGGATGACGGCGGCGAGCGCCACCGTGATCAGCGGCGACGCGAAGGTGATGGCGGTGGCGTCGGCGAGCGGCAGCCGGGTCAGCGAAGCGAAGTTCGAGAACATGCCGCCGACGCTCAGCATGCCGCGGCCGAGATGGCCGAAGGGCCGGCCGGTGTAGAGCGTGCTCATCAGTTCGCCGCGCAAGGCGTAGATCAGCAGCACCGGGGGAATGGCGCAGGCCGAGCGGAAGAACACCATCTGTCCGACCGGCGCGACATCGCCCAACTGCCGCACCAGCGCCGACATCAGCGCGAACAAGAGCGCGGACAGGAGCTTCAGGCCGACGGCTTTGTAGAGATTCATTAAAGAGACCCGGAATGACTCGCGTCCGCATTTAGCCTGGTTCGCCCATCATGCAAAACGTCGTTCCGGGGCGCGAGCCAACGGGTCCGCGCGCAGCGCGGCCCGATGGCAGGCTCCGCGAGCAAACCCGGAATTCAGACGCACGCCCGGCATTCCTTTCCGGATTCCGGGTTCGCGCTTTCAGCGCGCCCCGGAATGACGAAAGGGGTTATTTCTTCGGCCGGGCCGGTCCGTCCACCGGCGCCAGCGACTTGAGGTAGGTCGCCATGGCCAACCGGTCGGCGTCGCTGAGCTGACCCGTATTGCGGACCACGCGCGTCATGGTCGAGCCGACCGAGTCGCCGTCCGGCGTCTGCCCGCTCTCCAACAGATAGGCGATGTCCTTCACCGACCAATCGCCGAGCCCTTTCTGCGTGACGTTGGGAACCCAGCCCTCGCCGTCCGGGTTGGGGCCGCCGGCGAAGCGCTGCCTTTCCACGATGCCGCCAAGGGCATTGCGCGGTGAGTGGCACTCGGCGCAATGGCCCGGGCCGTTCACCAGGTAAGCGCCGCGGTTCCATTGCGCCGATTGCGACGGATCCGGCTGGAACGGCATGCCGTCGAGGAACAGGAGTTTCCAGCCCCCGAGCGTGCGCCGGATGTTGAACGGGAACGGCAGGTCGTGGTCGCGCACGCGGCCGGCCACCGCCGGCAGCGTCTTGAGATAGGTGAACAGGTCGCGCAGGTCGCCTACGTCCATGCGTTGATAGGAGGCGTAAGGAAAGGCCGGATAATAGTGCGCGCCGTCGGGCGACGTGCCCTTCACCATGGCGGTGACGAACTGCGCCTCGTTCCACGCGCCGATGCCGTCCTTGGCGTCCGGCGAGATGTTGGGAACGTAGAACGTGCCGAAGGGCGACTTCAGCCCCAGGCCGCCGCCCAGCCTGGTGCGGTCTTCCTGCTTGGGCGTGGCGTGGCACGACGTGCAACCGCCCGCGTTGAACATCGTCTTGCCGTTGTCGAGGTTCGGCGTGTGCGGCGGCAGCGCGCTGGCCGACACCGTCTGCGGCGTCGTGAGATACCAGAACGCGGCCAAGCCGAGGATGGCCAGGGCAACGACAAACACGACGATCTTACGCAGCATGGCGGCCTCTCGAACGGTCCGGTCAATCTATCCGCGCAGCGCGGCACCGCAAAGCGCAAGGGCGGCGCATCCTTATGGGAAGCGCCGCCCTGTTGCACACCGGACCAGCCGGCGACACTCAGCTCTTCTTGATGCGATAGGTCTCGTGGCAGCCGCCGCAATTCTTCATCACCGCGCCGAACTGCGCCTTGAAGCTGTCGAGGTCCTTGACGGCGGCCTGCGCCGCCTTGGCCTCGCTGCCGAACTTGGCGAAACCCGCCTTGAAGCCCGCCATGTCCTCCCAGATTTTCGGGGCGGCGGTCGTCTCGCCGCCGGTCTTCGAGTCGGCCGGATAGAGGTTCGGCATCTTGCCGGCGGCATCCTCGTAGGTCGCTAAAATCTTCTTGGCCGCGGCAAGGTCGAACGGCCGCTCGCCCTTCACCATTTCCGCGCCGATTTTGGCCTGCGCACCGTTGTCCTTCATGATGGCCCGGCGCGCGGCAATCGGGTCCTGCTGCGCAATCGTGGCCGTCGCACCCAGCACGGCCACCGCAGCAGCCGCAAAGATAGTCGCAAACTTCATGAAAACTCCTCTCAGACGGTTTAGTCGATTATCGCCAAACCCCAGTATCCCCACCTTATTCCGGCTCTCGATGAATAGAATCTGACAATTGGCTCACGAGATCGTGAACGCGGCATCAAGACGCCTTGGCCGCCCCCGCCGCCTGGATTGCCGCCCACACCTTCAGCGGCGTCGCCGGCATGTCGATATGGCGGATGCCATAGCCGCGGTCGAGCGCGTCGATGACGGCGTTCATGACCGAGGGGCATGAACCGATGGCGCCCGCCTCGCCCGCGCCTTTGACCCCGAGCGGGTTGGTCTTGCACGGCACGTTACGAGTCTCGAACACGAAGTGAGGGGCGTCATGGGCGTGCGGCATGGCGTAGTCCATGAACGACGCGCTCAGGAGCTGGCCGGAGGCCTTGTCGTAGACCGTGTCCTCCATCAGCGCCTGGCCGATGCCCTGCACCGTGCCGCCGTGCACCTGGCCCGCCAGCAGCAGCGGATTCAACGTCGCGCCGAAATCGTCGACGATCACGTAGCCGACGATGGTCGTGACGCCGGTGTCGGGGTCGACCTCGACCTCGGCGATGTGGGTGCCGTTCGGATAGGTCGGCGGCTCGACGCCGAACTCCTCCGCCGCCCGCAGCTTCTCGGGCGTCGCGGCCGGATGGCCGGCCAGGTCGGCAAACGAGATGGCCCGGTCGGTGCCGGCGACGCGCACGCGGCCGTCGACGATCTCCATGTCGCCGGCGGACGCCTCCAGCGCGTCGGCGGCGAGCGCCTTGAGCTGCTCGCCGAGCGTCTTGCCGGCGCGGTCGACGGCGACGCCGCCGACCGGAATCGAACTCGATCCGCCGGTGCCGGCGCCGGTCGCAATGCGGTCGGTATCGCCCTGCACGACGCGCACCATGTCGGGCGGCAGGTCGAGCCGGTCGGCGATGAGCTGGGCATAGGAGGTGGCATGGCCCTGCCCGCTCGCCTGCGAGCCAATCAGCAGCGTGACGCCGCCGTCGCGGTCGAGTTGCAGCGTGGCGGTCTCCGGCCCGTTGTTGCCGCAGGCTTCGACATAGTTGGCGATGCCGATGCCGCGCAGCTTGCCGGCACGTTTTGATTGCGCCGCGCGCTTGTTGAAGCCCGGCCAATCGATCAACTCCTGCGCGCGCGCCAGCGTGCCGGCGAAATCGCCGGAGTCGTAGACCTTGCCGGTCGGCGTCTTGTACGGCAGCGCCTTCGGCTTGATCACGTTCTTGCGGCGCAAGGCGTCGGGCGCGACGCCAAGCTCGCGCGCCGCGTGGTCGACCGCGCGCTCGATCAGATAAGACGCTTCGGGGCGCCCGGCGCCGCGATAGGCATCGACCGGCACGGTGTTGGTGTAGGCCGCGCGCAGCCGCACGTGCGCCGCCGGGATGTCGTAGGTGCCGGTCGCCATGCCCATGCCGAGCCACGGAATGTAAGGCGCGTAGCACGACAGATAGGCGCCCATGTCGGCGACGATATCCAGCTCCAAGCCGAGGAAGCGGCCCTTGTCGTCGATCGCCAGCGTGGCGGTGGAGATGTTGTCGCGGCCGTGGCTGTCGCCGACGAAGTGCTCGGACCGGTCGGCGATCCACTTCACCGGCTTGCGCGTGCGCTCGGCCGCCACCGCCGCCAGCGCGTATTCGCGGTACGGAAACAGCTTGGTGCCGAAGCCGCCGCCGACATCGGCCGGCGTGATCACCCGCATCTTCTCGGGCGGCAGCTTCATCACCGCGCCGCCGATGATGTCGCGGATGATGTGCGCGCCCTGGCTGGTGAGCGTGAGCGTGTAGCGGTCGCCGTCATATTCGGCGACCACGCCGCGGGTTTCCATGTAGTTGGTGACGAGACGCTGGTTGACGATCGTGGTCTTGACCGTGCGCGCCGCCTTGGCGAAGGCGGCCTTGGTCGCCGCGGCGTCGCCCATGGTGGTTTCGAACGACAGGTTGGGCCGGTCCGGCCAGACCTTGGGCGCGTTCGGCGCCAGGGCTTCGATGGCGCCGATCACATGCGGCAGCGGCTGCCAGTCGACCGCGATGGCCTCGGCCGCGTCCTTGGCGAGGTCGAGCGTGTCGGCAACGACGAAGGCGACGGCGTCGCCGACGTGACGCACGACGTCCTTGGCGAGAATCGGGTACGGCGGCACCTTGATGTCCGGCCCGGGGATCAGGCCCGGCGTCGGCAGCGGCCCGAGCCCGGCGATGTCGGCATAAGTGAGCACCAGCCGCACGCCGCGCATCCGGCGCACGCGATCGAGACCGTGAATGGCGAAGCGCGCATGCGCGTGCGGCGAGCGCAACACCACGGCGTGCAGCGTATTGACCGGCAGCACGTCGGCGACGAAGCGGCCGGCGCCGCGTATCAGGGCGGCGTCTTCCTTGCGGGTGAGCGGCTGACCAAAACCGAATTTCATCGAGGCCATTGCGCGAACACTCCCTGCTTATTCGATTAAGCGGCCGGCTCCGCCTGCGGGCGTTCGCGCCGCAGCGCGACCCAGCGCGACACGACGTAGAACACCGGCGTGAAGATCAGGCCGAACGCCGTGACGCCGATCATGCCGAAGAACACCGCGGTGCCGAGCGACTGGCGCAGTTCGGCGCCGGCGCCGATCGCCCAGACCAGCGGCGCCACGCCGAACACGAAGGCGAGCGACGTCATCAGGATCGGCCGCAGCCGCAGGCGCGCGGCTTCGACCGCGGCCTCGAAGCGGTCGCGGCCCTGGTCCTCGAGCTGCTTGGCGAACTCGACGATCAGAATCGCGTTCTTGGCGGCGAGCGCGATCAGCACGATGAAGCCGACTTGCGTGAGGATGTTGTTGTCCTGCCCGCGCAGCACGACGCCGAAAATGGCCGCGACCAGGCACATCGGCACGATCAGGATGACCGACAGCGGCAGCAACAGGCTCTCGTACTGCGCCGCCAGCACCAGGAAGACGAAGGCGACGCCGAGCGCGAAGGCAAAGATCGCGGTGTTGCCGGCGCGGATCTGCTGGAAGGCGAGCGTCGTCCACTCGAAGCTGAAGCCGGGCGGCAGCGTTTCGGCGGCGAGCTTTTGCATGGTCTCGATCGCCTGACCCTGGCTGAAGCCGGGCGCCGCCGAGCCGTCGAGCTCGGCCGCCGGATAAAGATTGTAGCGCGGCACGCGGTACGGCCCGGAGATGTCGCGCAGCGTCGCGAACGAGCCGATCGGCACCGTCACGCCGGCGCTGTTGCGCACCCGCAGCGCCAGCACGTCCTTCGGCTCCAGGCGATATTGGGCGTCGGCCTGCGCCTGCACCCGGAAGGTGCGGCCGAACAGATTGAAGTCGTTGACGTAGGACGAGCCGATATAGACCTGCAGCGTGCTGAAGACGTCGGCGATGTTGATGCCGAGCAGTTGCGCCTTGGTGCGGTCGATGTCGAGGAAGACCTGCGGCGTCGCGGTCTCGAACAGCGAGAACACCTGGCGCAGGCCGGGCGTCTGCGCGGCCCGGCCCATCATGGCGTAGACCGCGCCTTGCAGCGCCTGCGGACCGGCGCCGGCGCGGTCCTCGATCATCATGCGGAAGCCGCCGGCGTTGCCGATGCCGGCCACCGGCGGCGGCAGCACCACCACCATGAAGGCGTCCTGGATCTTGGCCATCTTGGCGAACAGCGCGCCCTGGATGGCGCCGATCGCCTTGGTCGGGTCGCTCGCGCGCGACACGAACGGCTCGAGCACGACGAACATGGCGCCGGCGTTCGGCGCGTTGGTGAAGGTCGCGCCGGAGAAGCCGACGACGTTGATCGCATGGGCGACGCCGGGCGTCGCCATCACTTCCTCGGCCGCGCGGCGCATCACCGCGTCGGTGCGCTCGATCGACGCGCCGGGCGGAAGCTGGGCGGCGATGATGAGAATGCCGCGGTCGATCTGCGGGATGAAGCCCTGCGGCGCGCGGCGGAATTCGTTCAGGCCGAGCGCCAGAATGCCGGCGTAGAGCACGAGCATGATGACGGCAAAGCGCACCACCCGCTTGACCATGGCGCCATAGCCGCGCGCCACCGCGTCGAAGCCGCGGTTGAACAGGCGGAAGAAGCCGTGGATCGGCTTCTCCCACCAGGTGTCCCTGTGGCCTTCGTCGTGCGGCTTGAGCAGCAGCGCGCACATCGCCGGCGACAGCGTCAGCGACACCAGCAGCGAGATCACGGTCGCGCTGGTGATGGTGAGCGCGAACTGCCGGTAGAACTGGCCGGAGATGCCGGTGATGAAGGTCGTCGGCACGAACACCGCGCACAACACCAGCGCGATCGAGACCAGCGCGGCGCCGACCTCGTCCATGGTGCGGCGCGCGGCTTCGCGCGGGCTAAGGCCGGCGGCGATGTTGCGCTCGACGTTCTCGACCACGACGATGGCGTCGTCGACCACGATGCCGATCGCCAGCACCAGGCCGAACAGCGACAGGTTGTTCAGCGAGAAGCCGAACAGCGTCATGGCGAAGAACGTGCCGATCAGCGAGATCGGGATCGCCAGCAGCGGGATCACCGCCGCGCGCCAGGTTTGCAGGAACAGGATGATGACCAGCACCACCAGGAACACGGCCTCGAAGATGGTGTCGATAACCGCGCGCACCGACTCCTGGATGAACTGGGTCGGGTTGTAGAAGATCCCGTAGGCGATCCCGGCGGGGAAGTCCTTGGAGATCTGCTCCATCGTCTTGGCGATGGCGGCGCCGGTGGTGAGCGCGTTCGAGCCCGGCCGCTGGAACACGGCGATCGCGACCGAGGCCTTGCCGTCGAGGTAGGAGTTCGACGAGTAGTCCTGCGCGATCAATTCGACGCGGGCGACGTCCTTGACGCGCACCACTGCGTTCGGGGTCTGCTTGACCACGATGTTGGAGAATTCGTCCGGGTTGCTCAGGCGGCCGAGCGTGCGCACCGCGATCTGGAAGGCGAGCTGATTGGCGATCGGCGGCTGGTTGAGCACGCCGGAGGCGACCTGCAGGTTCTGCGCGGCGAGCGCCTGCGTGACGTCGGTGGCCGTCAGGTTGAGCGACTGCAGGCGGTCGGGGTCGAGCCAGACCTGCATCGCGTAGTCGCGGCTGCCGAACACGGTGATCGAGCCGACGCCCTCGACGCGCGTGAGCACGTCCTTGATCTGGATGTTGGCGTAGTTCGAGATGAACAGCGCGTCGCGCGATTTGTCGGGCGAATAGAGGTTCACCAGCATCAGGATGTCCGGTGACGCCTTGTTCACCGTGACGCCGATCTGCTGGACCTGGATCGGCAGGCGCGGCTGCGCGATGGCGACGCGGTTCTGGACCTGGACCTGCGCGGTGTCGAGATTGGTGCCGAGCTCGAAGGTGACGGCGATCGAGAAGCGGCCGTCAGCGGTCGAGTTGGAGGAGACGTAAATCATCCCCTCCACGCCGTTGATCTGCTGCTCGATCGGCGCGACCACCGTTTCGGCCACGGTCTCGGCGCTGGCGCCGGGATACTGGCCGGTGACGTTGATGGTCGGCGGCGCGATCTCCGGATACTGCGCGACCGGCAGGCGCGTGAACGACACCGCCCCCAGGATGAGGATCACAATCGCGATCACCGAGGCGAAGATTGGACGATCGATGAAGAAATGCGAGATGCGCATGTCGTGCGATCAATCGGTCTTGGCGGGTGACGCCGGCGCGTTGGCCGCCGTCGGCTTGGCGGGCGGTGGCTCCTGCGCGGTGACCTTCAGGCCGGGGCGGACCCTCGCCATGCCGTTGACCACGACGCGGTCGTCGGCGGCGATGCCCTGCTTGACGACGCGCAGGTCGCCGACCAACTGGCCGGGCGTGACGTATCTTTGCTGCGCGGTGCCGCTGGCGTCCACGACCAGCAGGAACTTGCGCGTCTGTTCGCTGCCGATGGCGACGTCCGGCACCAGCAGCGCCTCGTAAGGCGAGGACGCCGGCACGCGCACGCGCGCGAACATGCCGGGCACGAAGGTGCCGTTCGGATTGGCGAACTTGGCGCGGCCGCGAATGGTGCCGGTGGCGCGATCGATGACGTTGTCGACGAAGTCCATCCGGCCTTTGTGGACGTAGTCCTTCTCGTCGATCAGCTTGAGCGCGACCTCGACGCCGGCGTTGCGGCTGGCGATGTCTTCTTGCCCCTGCTTGGCGAGACGCTCGTAGCGCAGATACGAGGCTTCGTCGAAGGTGAACTCGAAATGGATCGGGTCGGTCGAGACGATGGTCGCGAGCAGCGTCGTATTGCCTGAGGTGCCGCCGGTCACCAGGTTGCCCGGCGACACGCGGCGGTCGCCGATGCGGCCGTTGATCGGCGCGCGCAGCGCGGTGAACTCGTTGTCGAGCTCGGCCTGCCGCACGGTCGCCTCGGCGCCGCTCACCGCGGCCTGCGCGTTGCGGTAGGCCTGCGAGCGCTGCTCGAAGAGCTGCGCGGTGATGGTCTTTTCCTGGACGAGTTGCTGGCCGCGCGTGAAGTCGGCTTCGGTATAAGCGAGGTTGGAACGCGCCTGGTTGAGCGTGGCGCGCGCCTGATCGAGCGCGTTCTGGAATCCGCGTTTGTCGATGGTGAACAACAGATCGCCCTGCTTGACGAGCTGGCCGTCCGTGAAGGCGATGCTATCGAGATAGCCGGAGACGCGCGCGCGTATTTCGACCGAATCGATCGCCGCGAAGCGGCCGACATACTCGTCGAAGTCGAACACCGTGCGCTTGACCGGCTGCGCCACCGTGACCGCGGGCGGCGGCGGCGCGCCGGCCTGCTTCTGGCTGTCGCCGCAGCTTGCGACCAAAGTCGCTAAGGCAGCTGCGCCGACGAGGCCACGCACCGGTCGCATCAGCAAAATTGATCTAAGTGCACGCGTGATCGTCATCATACCTGCAACCGGCGCTCGGTTTAAACCACCCTGTCCCCATACCGTTGACGCCCCCCGCTGTCCATCTTCGACGGGATTAAACCTTGGTAACTTATGGACGCCGCAATTTCGTTTTAACGGCGGCGGCGGGCGCGAAAGGTTTTGAGCCAGGAACGCCCAAACAGAGCCAGGACCATCGCGCCGTAAACCACGCCGCCGACGACCATCAGAATCAGCAGTGCGGCGAGATCGCGCGGTCCGTGCCAGCCTGCAACCCATTGCAGCACCGGCGCATAGCACAGCCACAATATGCCGGCGAGCGCGACACCGGCCGCCGCAAATTTAAGCATCGACTGGCGCAGACGGGCATCGATTCGGCCTTTGCCGGTGCGATGCGCAAACCACATCACCAATCCGAGATTGATCCAGGCGCCGATCGAGGTCGCAAGCGCAAGCCCGACCTGCCCGAGCGGCCCCATCAGCAAGACCTTGAAGCCGATATTGACCGCCGCCGCGATCAGCGCGGCCTTGACCGGCGTGGCGGTGTCGCCGCGCGCAAAGAAGGTCGCGACCGCGCTGCGGATCAGCACGAAGGGCAACAGCCCGAACGCGTAGGCCGTGAGCGTGGCGCCGGCGGCGGCCGCGTCGGCGGCCGTGAAGGCGCCGCGCACGAACAGGCCGCGCATGATGAGATCGGGGATGACGAAGAAGGCGGCGATGCACGGCACCGCCAGCAGCAGCGTGAACTCGGCGGCGCGGTTCTGCGCGTGCGCGGCGCCCTGCTCGTCGCCGGCGGCGAGGCGGCGCGCCATTTCCGGCAGCACCACGGTGCCGGCGGCGATGCCGATGACGCCGATCGGCAGTTGGTTGAGGCGGTCGGCGTAATACAGCGCCGACACCGCGCCCGCCGGCAGGAAGCTCGCGATGATGGTGTCGGCGAACAGCGCGAGCTGCACGCCGGCCGAGCCGACGGTCGCCGGGCCGAGCGCCTTGAAGAACTGTTTGACGTCGGCGTCCCATTTGAACGGCCGCAAGCCCGGCAGCGCACCGACGCGCCAGGCGTCGCCGCCGACCAGCAGGGCCTCCAGCACGCCGGCGATCAGCACGCCCCAGGCGGCGGCATGCCCTGCGGTCGGAAACCACACGGCCAGCGACAGGCTCATCATCATCGAGAGATTGAGCAGAATGGGCGCGGCGGAAGCGGCGGCGAAGCGTTGCAACGCGTTGAGAATGCCGCCGTAGAGCGTCACCAGCGTGATCAGCAGCAGATAGGGGAAGGTGATGCGGGTGAGATCGACCGCGAGCGGGAAGCGTTCGGGGTCGTTGGCAAAGCCCGGCGCCAGCGCCTCGATCACCCCGGAGGTGAACAGCAGCGCCACCGCCAGCAGCACGACCTGGCTGGCCAGCAGCAATGTGAAGATGCGGTCGGCGAACAGCCCGGCACGGTCCTTGCCGCCCTGCTCCAGCACCCGGGCATAGGCCGGCACGAAGGCGGCGTTGAAGGCGCCCTCGGCGAAAATGGCCCGGAAATGGTTCGGCAGCCGCAGCGCCACGAAAAAGGCGTCGGCGACCGGCCCGGCGCCCAGGATCGCCGCCAGCATGAGGTCGCGGACGAAGCCCGTGATGCGCGAGAGCAGCGTGAAGCCGCCGACCGTGAGGATGCGTTCGATCATCGTTTTTCCGGCCGAAACGGCTCTTTTTCCCGCGCCTTCAGCAGCTTAACGGTCCACGGCGATAGCGATAGCCAGACAGGCGGAAGTGCCTTAAGACGATTCCACGCCCGTAGATAGAGCAGGCAAAACCAGCCCCGCCAAGCAGCCCGAGCACCGCGCCCCGATCATGCCGTCCCCCATCATCCCTGTCCTGCTCGCCGGCGGCGCCGGCACCCGTCTGTGGCCGGTCTCGCGCGACGCCCTGCCCAAGCAATTCCTGCCGCTGGTCGGGGACCGCTCGACCTACCAGGAGACGCTGCTGCGGGTGAAAGACCCGATGTTCGGCCCGCCGATCGTCATCACCGGCCCGAATTTCCATTTCTTTGCCCGCCGGCAGGCCGAGGAGGTCGGCGTCGACGCCACGGTGGTGATCGAGCCGCTGCGGCGCGATTCCGCCCCGGCGATCGCCGCGGCCACCGCAATCGCCCGCCAGCGCGACCCGAACGCGGTCGTGCTGGCGCTCGCCGCCGACCACATCATTCTCGATCCGGAGGCCTTCCGCGCCACCTGCCTGGCCGGCCGCGAGGCGGCGGAGGCCGGCGCCATCGTCACCTTCGGCATCAAGCCGACCGAGCCCAAGACCAGCTACGGCTACATCCTGCCCGGCGAGGCCGTCGGCGCGACCGGCGTGCGCAAGGTGAAGGCTTTTGTCGAAAAGCCCGACGCCGCCACCGCCGCGCGCTACGTGCTCGAAGGCTACCTGTGGAATTCCGGCAACTTCCTGTTCCGCGCCGACGTGCTGCTGTCCGAACTGGCCCGGCTCGAGCCGGCGATGGCCGAGGCGATCGAAGCGGCGGCGGCCAATGCCAGCAACGACCTCGGCTTCCTGCGGCTGGCGCCGGACGCCTTCGCGCGCGCGCCGCAGAAATCGATCGACTACGCCGTGATGGAAAAGACCGACCGCGCCGCCGTGGTGGCCGGCGACTTCCGCTGGTCCGACATCGGCAGCTGGGATGCGCTGCTCGACATCACGCCGCGCGACGCCCAGGGCAACGTGCTGCACGGCCCGGTGGTCGCCATGGATTCGACCGGCTGCGTGGTGCACTCCGACCAGCGCCTGACGGCGGTGATCGGCGTCGAGGACATGATCGTGGTGAGCACCATGGACGCCGTCATGGTGGTGCCGCGCGCCCGCTCGCAGGACGTCAAAGAACTGGTCGCCAGACTCAAGGCCGCCAAGCGGCCGGAAGCGACCGAGCACAAGCGCGGCCACCGGCCGTGGGGCTATTACGAGTCGATCGACATGGGCGAGCGCTTCCAGGTCAAGCGCATCGTCGTCACGCCCGGCGGCATCCTGTCGTTGCAGAAGCACCGCCACCGCGCCGAACACTGGATCGTCGTGCGCGGCACCGCCGAGGTCACGATCAACGACAACGTGCGCACCGTGCACGAGAACGAGTCGATCTTCATCCCGATCGGCAGCGTGCACCGCCTCGCCAACCAGGGCCGCATCCCGCTCGAACTGATCGAGGTGCAGACCGGCAGCTATCTCGGCGAGGACGACATCATACGGCTCGAGGACGTCTACAAGCGGGACTGAGCCTGCTGGCGAAAGAACGAACCGATATCCGCGATGGTCTCAACCGAACAAAAGCGTGCGCTGATTTGCGGCGTCAACGGTCAGGACGGCGCCTATCTGTCGAAACTGCTTCTCGGCAAGGGCTACAAGGTCTTCGGCACGTCGCGCGACGCGCAGGCGTCGTCTTTTCTTAGCTTGAAGGCTCTCGGCATCGCCAATTCCGTCGAGACACTCTCGATGGCGCCGGCCGACTTTCGCAGCGTGATCGACGTCGTTACGCGGTCGGATCCGCACGAAATCTACTATCTGGCGGGGCAAAGCTCAGTCGGCTTGTCGTTCGACCAGCCGGCGGAAACGCTGGTGAGCGTCACCTTGGGCACGCTCAACATTCTGGAGGCCTTGCGGCTCGCGAAGCGTTCCGCGCGGCTTTATCACGCCAGCTCCAGCGAGTGCTTCGGCGACGTTGGTGCGCAGGCGGCGGATGAAAGCTTTTCCTTCAAGCCGCGCAGCCCCTATGGCATCGCCAAGACCGCCGCGCACTCGCTGGTCGTGAACTATCGCGAGCGGTACGGCATCTTCGCCAGCAACGGCATTCTCTTCAATCATGAATCGCCGCTGCGCCCGGCGCGCTTCGTCACGCGCAAGATCGTCGAAGCCGCGCGCGCCATCGCCGCCGGCGGCACGGAACGGCTGGGCCTCGGCCGCCTCGACATCGTCCGCGACTGGGGCTGGGCGCCGGAATATGTCGAGGCGATGTGGCGGATGCTGCAGGCGAGCGAACCCGACGACTACGTGATCGCCACAGGCAAGAGCCATAGTCTTGAAGAATTCACGGCTGTCGCGTTCGGCACGGTCGGCCTGGACTGGCGAAACCATGTCGATTCCGACCCGTCACTGTTCCGGGTCACCGACATCGTGTTCAGCCGCGGCAATCCAGCGAAGGCCGCCGCCAAGCTCGGCTGGCGCGCGCAGCACTCGATGGCCGATGTCGTCCGGCTGATGATCGAGGCGTTGGGCAGTCCTGCAGGATAGCAACGCGGTCATGAACAGCCGCGGCAACGCCGCATGGGTCCGCCTCCAATAACAATATTAGTTTCGGGTAGTGGGTCAGTTTGAAATAGGAATCATTCCACAGCCATAAAGAACTAAAGCGACTCGCCGCGAATGCGATCCCGAAGTGGTTTTAGCGGGGTTTCGATGACTACAGCGGCGGCCCAAGATAATAGCACTGATGCTATGATGGCTACTGCCATCAGTGTCCAGGATGGCGGGGCTTGAACAGATGCAATCGCGACCAACACGACAAAGTGGTTGAGATAAATTGGATAAGATAGGTCGCCAAACCTCTTATCGAACCGTCGTGCGCGTCCGCCGATACTAGCCTGACAGAGTAACACCACAATGATCGGTACAGCCGCCATCAGAAGCACTGGCACCAACACGACCGGCTCCCAAAAATTCTGCAAGGCTTGTTCGAGTGGGATTTTCCCTTGGGTATAACGCAGGAAATGAA
The DNA here is from genome assembly GCA_964372105.1 of uncultured Undibacter sp. Taxonomy (GTDB): domain Bacteria; phylum Pseudomonadota; class Alphaproteobacteria; order Rhizobiales; family Xanthobacteraceae; genus Pseudolabrys. The sequence goes on along the minus strand of CAYJPU010000004.1, from coordinate 1,425 downwards.
GTACCGCCGCTATGAAGCAAGGAATCGCTGCTGCCTTCGCCAACAGATTCCCTGACACTGCTCCATAGAGACATACGCCCAGTAGAAAGTACGGAACGAGCGTTAGTTCACTTTGGATCGGCGACACATAATCGTTCCACAGGTGAAAGCTTAGGAAGGTAAGAACATATCCAGCAGCGATCATGGACCGCCAGCGAGGTAGAAACACCATTAGGAAAAAGGCAGTGAATGCCGCGCAATAAAACTCAACTTCGGCAAGAATCGCCCAATAGAAGCGGACGAAGCCGTAGAAGTTTGTCATATTGACCAGTCCAGTTCGGCCTTGAAATGGAAAGATTGTGAAGATATTTGAAACGATATTTCTGGTTTCGAAAATGTTGGACGGTGGCATGTCATAATCGGGAAAGCGAAGCACGCCAGCCTTGGCTAGTGCGTAGTGTGCGCTTATTGATATACTAAGTGCTAACCAATAGGGCGGAGCTATCCGCCAAAATCGGTTCAACAGAAACGCGAATGGTCGATCTTTATAAAAAGTGCTACCGGCTTCCGCAATTATAAAGCCGGACAGGATAAAGAAGGCCATTACTGCAATATTGCCGATCCCAATCTTACCGACGAAAGTTGATGTGCCGGTTAGGAAAAGCGAATGACTAACAACCACGGCAAGAGCAAGCGCGCATCGATATGTCCCAAACAATCTGTAATGCGAAGCTTCCATGGTCTTACACCGGTGCGGCAATGTTGCCGCGGTTGGAGATCATTTCCAATTTTTCTAGCATCGTAACAATATCACCGATTTCCCAAAGCTTGTCAGTTACGCCAGCCGCCATTGCTGGCGTAATCTTCAGCGTCTTATGAATGCGGACGAAATTGTAATACATCATATGCAGCGCGACGGCGCGCGCGTAGTTCTCTACCTTCTTTGAAAATGCGTTTTTTAGGCGAGTGAACCGACGCATGTTCATACGCATAGTGAGATTGGCGCGCTCGGCAAATGACGTACTGATATGCTTAGGGTCCGGTTCGCCGTTAACCGCATGCGGGACCGCCCCGATGCATTCAGGCGGGCTATACCGGCGCACGCCGGTTTCCGATCCTGACTTTCCGTAAATCTTCACCAGCTGTGCGAAATCAACATCGCCGCCAAACGACCCGGCAACGGCGCTCAGATATGCCTTATGGCCGTCGCTAGTGAGTTGAATGCGATTGGCAAGGCGCGCGCGCAGATCGATCTGTCCGCAGCGCGAGGGATTGTCAACAGAACTTAAATCCAAACTGACCCACTACCTAGTTTCGACAACGGCGGCTTTTAAAACAGCTTGCGCCTGATCAATTCATCGATCACCTGACCGGCAAGCGCATCGGCACTCCCGCGATCGGCCGATATGCGCAACTCCGGATTTTCCGGCACTTCGTAAGGCTGGT
>CAYJPU010000003.1:0-58524 GCA_964372105.1 uncultured Undibacter sp. | reverse complement strand
GCGGCAATGTCTTTCTGGTGCAGCACGCGTTCCCGTGCACGCCGTGCCAGCTCGAAGGGTGCGAGCGAAGGTTGGAGAGCTACAGCGCGTGTCTCGACGCGCTTGCGCCGGAGCAGGTTATTGCCGCGGTGAACGAGGCGCGCGGCTGAAATTCCACAGCAGAGCGCCGACGAGTACGGCGCCGGCCGTCAGGCAGGCCGCTTGCACGGCCAGTTGGCTTTGCCGGATCGTCAACGCCGCAAGGCCGGCCAGGACGACGTTGACCGCGAATATGCGGCCGACGATCTGGTAGACGCTGAAGCCCCCGTCCAAAGCGCGCTGATAGAAATGACTGCGGTGCGCTTGCGTCACCTGCTCGCCGTTCGCGAGCCGGCGCAACAGTGTGATGGTAGCGTCCGCCGTATAGTACAGTGGCAACAACGCGGCCGCGATCAGGTGATCGGCGGCCAGCAGCACCAGCAGCCAGCCGAGCAGCAATCCGATCGGCAGGCTGCCGACGTCGCCGAGGAACACCCGCGCCACCGGCCGGTTGAACGGCGCAAAGCCGATCATGGCGCCGCAGAGCGCAAACGACACCAGCATGGCATCGTGCGGCAATGCCCCCATGTAGCCGAAAAGTGCGAGGGCCGCGGTGACCGGCACGACCTCGGCGACCGTCATCCAGTCGATACCGTCCATGAAGTTGACGAGGTTCACGAACCACAGCAGCGCCACGAACAAAAGTGCGCGCTCGAGCCACCACGGCAAGGCGTCGACGATCCGCAGGCCGGAAGGCAGCAGCGCAAGCACGATGACGACGGCGACCGATTGCATCAGCAGCCGTGGCAAGGCTTCGAGCGGGCGGATGTCGTCGGTGGCGCCGACCGCGGCAAGACCCGTGACACAGGCGAATACCACCCAAAGGCGAAACGGATCGTTGATCGAGGCCGGGACTAGCCATGCGGTGCCAGCCAGCACAATCGTCGTCGCAACAATGACGGCGATGCCGCCGCCCTGCGGCGTCGGCGTGCGGTGCGAGGAACGCGCATTCGGACGGGCGAGAGCGTAGCGCACGAGCAAAGGGTGCAGCAGGCGCACGAGGCCGGCGCTCACGAGCGCGGCCGCGGCCGCGAGCAGGACGAGTGAGAACCCCGTCAAATGAGAGTTCCTGTGTTCAGACTTTCCGCGCCGACAGCAGCAATAAAGGACCCGCCGATTCCGGCAAGTCCCCCGCCGTCAGGCCGTCGGCGCGCAAATGCCGTTGCCACGCCGTTGGCGGCATGCGGTTGGTGGAGATGCGCAGATAGGCCGCGCCTTCGCACCAGCGCGACCGCTCCAGCACAGTGGCCATGCCCGGGACGGCCAGCGCCAGCCGCAGCCAGCGCTCGCGATGGCGGTGCGGATCGCGCATGTCCGGCACCGTGGCGAACAGCCAACCGTCGGGGCGGAGAACGCGCGCGAGCTCCCGCAGCGCGGCGTCGAGGTTTGGCACATATTCGAGCACGCTCGAGGCCACCACGGCGTCGAAGCTACCGTCCGCGAAGGGCAGGACCTCGCTGTCGTTTGCGCGCGCGATCCACCTCACGCGCTGTTCGCGGTCGGCCCGTTGCGCCTGTTCGATCATGGACGCAGACAGGTCGTAGCCCGTGACCCGGTGTCCGGCTGTGCTGAGATGGAGCGCGATGTCGCCGGAGCCGCAGCCGAAATCGAGGATGTCGGCGGGCTGCGGGAATTTTGACTGGGCGGCGCTAAGGAAGCGCGCCTTGCGCGCGCCCACTGCGGCGTCATTGGCGTAGCGCGCGGTCCAGCCGGAAGCAGCCGTGTCGAAAAAACGGCGGGTCTGTTCGGTCTGGTCGACGCTGTCCACGAGAATGTCCTGTTGACGATATGAATTCTAGCGCCCGGCGGCTCGGCACAAAAGTTCCTGGAAACCGGCGCGCACGGTGCCGGCGTCGTGATGGGCAGCGGCTGCGCGCGCTGCGGTCGACAGTTTCTCCCGCAAGCTCATATCAGACATGATGCGCTTGATCCCGATTTTGAGCTTATCCGTCGATCGGTCCGTCACCACAAGGGCCCATCCCCGGTCCATCGCATAGCGGATCTGTGCGGTCTCGGCCGGACCATAGGCCAGAACCGGTGTGCCCGAATTCAGATAAGCCGGCACTTTGGTTGGCATCGAGTAGCGTATGAAATCCAAACTGGTCCGCTCGAAATTAACGGGCAGCAGCAACGCGTCGGCGTCGGCGAGACTTTGGAAGAACGCGTCATCGTCGACGCCGGCCGTGTCCACTGTAATGCTCGGGTGCACCGACAGGAGATGGCCGAAGCGCGCGCCGTTCGCTGCCGAGGTCGCGATGCGCAGCCGCAACGGAAAACCTTCGGCATTTAATTCCGCGACCGTGCGCGCGCAGTCGGTCAGCGAGTCGAGCTGTGCATTGCGGAAGATGGAGCCGACGTAGAGCAGTTTGGGGATATTCGTCACGCGCAGGTCGCGTTTGGTGATAGCGCCCCAGCGTTCGCGGTCGAGCGCATATTGGAACGGAATAAACGGCCGCCCATAGCGCTGCGCGTAGGCCTCGCACATCGCCGGTGAAATACCGAGGCAAGCGGTCGCAATCTTGAAGAAGTGGGCGAGCTGGCGTTCCATGCGCGGGCGCTCGACGGGCGCAAACAGGCCCTTGCGATGCGCCGCGCTTGCCCAGTCATCCATGATGTGGACGACAATCGGCAGATCGAAGCGCCCGCGGATCTGTTCGATCAGCGACATCATGCCGTTGCTGCCGAGGATCGTGTAGATCACCTGCGGCCGGAAGTCTTCGATCCAGCGCGCCAGTTGCGGCGTGAGCCGCGCCCGCTCCGGGATGCTGTCGCCCAGGACGAATTCGCGCGCAGCGTCGATCCAGCGCGCGCGTGGGGCGTTCTGCGAGGCGGGCAGTGTCACGGTATCAGAATGCCGTATTTCGCGGCCGTGCCGGCGTAACACATTGAAAGGAAGAATGAAATCAAGCTCTTGCGGACCCAGAACGAAGTAATTCTCACACACATCGTCGGGGGAGGGGCTGCGATCGTTGTGGATTGTGGCCAGCCGGTCCTTTGGCCAGCCCCGAAAAAGCGAGGCGAACGTGGCGCCGCCCCCCGCATGTGGGTTAAAGGCCACCGGGGTCACGAACAGCACGCGCGGAAAGTCAACCATATCGAGCACGGCGGCAGCCGCGACCCCCTTGTCAGCATTGACCGTTCATATCATGAACAGGTATGCTCACACAATGAACACGGACCCTGCCGCGTCGGTCGAAGGCCTGGGAAACGGTAAGGGCCGGGGGAAGGCGCATTCGATGTCCCACAATGGCAATCTTGCTGAGACAGTCGAGTTGCTCGACAACGTAGCCGGGCAGGACGCGCCCAATCAGCGCGCTTTGGCCCGCAAGATCGGCATTTCCGTGGGCTTGGTTAACGCGCTGGTGCATCGTGCGGTACGCAAGGGCCTGATCAAGATCAAGGAAGTGCCGGCCCGGCGTTACGCCTATTACTTGACGCCCAAGGGGCTCGCCGAAAAGAGCAAGCTGGTCGCGGAATATCTCGACCTCTCTCTCACCTTCTTCCGCGTAGCGCGGCAGGAATACTGCGACATCTTCACCCGCTGCGCGGCGACCGGGGCCAAGCGCGTGGTGTTGTGCGGCGCCGGCGAACTCGCCGAGATCGCGACGCTCGCTGTGAACGGTCTCGATCTCACGATCGTCGCGGTGCTGGATCACGAGACCAATCACGCGCAAGTCGCCGGGCTGCCGGTCATTCGCACGACGGACGGCTTGCAGCCGGGAGACATATTAGTGATCACGGACGGCCGCCGGCCGCAGGATGCTTATGACCGCCTCGTCGCTCAAGTCGAGCGCGAGCGCGTGATTGCGCCGCTCTTCCTGCGCATTTCGCCCGCGTCGCATCTCAACCGGGACAAACACTGATGTGCACCTCCTGGTTCGTCGTCCAGACGCAGCCGCGCGCCGAGGCGAAGGCCAAACGCCATTTGGTCAATCAGGGCTTCGTCACCTATATGCCGGTGTACCAGCGGCGCGTGCGTCATGCGCGCCGCAGCGAACTGGTGCTGCGGCCGCTATTTCCGGGCTATCTGTTCGTTCAAATCGATCCCGAAATGCATCGCTGGCGTTCAATCAACGGCACGGTCGGTGTGCGTCAGATCCTGACCGACGGAAACACGCCGCGTTATGTGCCCGACCGCATCATCGAAGAGATCGTCGCGCGCGAAGACGAGACCGGATCGGTCAAACTCGTCCCGCCGGCGTTCAGTCCTGGCCAGCCGGTGCGGCTCATGGACGGCGCCTTCGCCGAAGTCTCCGGGCTGTTCGAGGAAATGCGCGATGAGAACCGGGCGGTGCTGCTGATTTCGCTTTTGGGACGCAAGGTTCGTGTCAGCGTGCCGGCCGCGGAAGTCACCGCGGCTGCGTGAAAATTCGCGCACCCTGCTGGGGCGCGCCTTAGCAACGGTAATGAGGTGCGGGAGACGTGAAGTCACCCGCACTGCGGTAGCATTGAATTGGTGCCATCCCGAACGACGTGGGAAATGGCTGACACCAGAGGACGATGAGCTTGTCGGAGACTGTCAAGAAGATCGGCTGGTTCATGCCGGAGATGAGCGGCGGCGAGATAGAACGTCTCCGCGACGTCATCGACCGCAACTACGTCAATGACGGGCCGCTCTCGCGCGAGTTCGAACGGGAGATTGCGCGCCGCATCGGTGTTGCGCACGCTGTCGCGGTGACGAACGGTACCTCGGCCATCACGCTGGCGTTGATGGCCTGTGGCGTGGGGCCCGGCGACGAGGTGATCGTGCCGGACTTCACCTTCATCGCCACTGCCAATGCCGCGCGTCTCGCCGGCGCGACAGTGGTGCTTGCCGATGTGCACCCGACGCGCCTGACGCTGTCGCTCGAGACCGTGAAGGCGCTGGTGACGCCGCGCACGAAGGCGGTGGTGCCGGTCGATGTGAATGGCCGTGCCGCCGACTATCGTGGCATCGAAAAGTTCTGCCGCGAGAACGGCATCGCCCTGGTAACCGACAGCTGCGAAGCCATGGGCTCGCATTTCGACGGGCGCGCTTTGGGCAGCTTCGGCGATGCCGGCTGTTTGTCGTTTTCGCCCAACAAGACGATCACGTGCGGGCAGGGCGGCATGGTGCTGACCAACAGTGACAAGCTGAACGACCGTCTGATCGAGCTCAAGGACCAGGGTCGACGTCAACGCGGCACCGGCGGCGACGATCTGCATCCGGTGATGGGCTACAATTTCAAATTCAGCGATCTGCACGCTGCAGTCGGCCTCGCGCAGCTGGATGCGTTCGATCAGCGCATCAAGAAGTCAGTCCAGCGGGACCTATGGTACCGCCAGGCGCTCGACGGCTTGCCGGGCGTCGAGTTCCCGGAGACTTCGCCCGGCGAAGTGCTGCAGTGGACCGACGTGCTGCTCGACCGTCGCGACCACGTGCGCAATACGTTGTTGGAGCGCCAGATCGACTCGCGGCCCTATTGGCTCCCGATCCATCGACAAAATCCCTATAAGCAGGACGACACCACATTCCTGACGACCTGTGATGTGTCCAAACGTGCGCTGTGGCTGCCCTCGACCTTCTCGATCACCGAAGACGATGTCGCGCGCGTGGCCGACGGCATCCGCGCCGCGATCGGCAAATGAGCGCGATGGGCCGGTATTTCTAAATACTTTACCTGACGATGCGTATTCTAGTCACGGGCGGCGCGGGCTTCATCGGTTCTGCGTTGATTCGCCACCTGATCAGCGACAGCGAGCATCAGCTCCATGTTCTGGACAAGCTCACTTATGCCGGCCAGATGGCTTCGCTGCAGGCAGTTTCCGCGCATCCGCGTTTTGCGTTCACCCGCGGCGATATCTGCGATTCGACGCTGATCAATCGCCTGCTTGCCAATTTTTTCCCCGACGTCATCGTCAATCTTGCGGCCGAAACGCATGTCGATCGCTCCATCGATGCGCCCGGCTCGTTCATTGATACCAACGTCAATGGGACTTACACGCTGCTTGAGGCGGCGCGCGCGCACTGGGGGCGGCTTTCCGGCGAACGCAAGAAGCGCTTCCGGTTTCACCAAATTTCGACCGACGAGGTCTTCGGGTCGCTCGGCAAGACAGGGTTCTTCACCGAAGAATCACCTTATCAGCCACGTTCGCCATATTCCGCGTCGAAGGCCGCGTCCGACCATCTGGTGCGAGCTTGGGCGCACACCTACGGCCTACCCACGCTGATCACCAACGCGTCTAACAACTACGGGCCCTATCAGTTTCCCGAGAAGCTGATGCCGCTGATGATCATGAAAGCGCTGACGGGCGAGAAGCTGCCGGTCTATGGCCGGGGCGAGAATGTGCGGGATTGGCTTTTCGTCGACGATCACGTGCGGGCGCTTCGGCTCGTCTTCGAGCGCGCGGCGCCCCACAGCACCTACAATATCGGCGGCGAAGCCGAACGCATGAACATCGAAGTTGTGCGCACGATATGCGCACTGCTCGACGACATGAGCCCGCGCGGCGACGGCAAGTCATATGCTGAGCAAATATCCTTCGTAGTCGATCGGCCGGGACACGACGCGCGCTACGCGATCGACAGCGCGCTCATCCGCCGCGATTTGGGCTGGGCACCGCGGGAGGACTTCACGTCCGGTCTGCGGGCGACGGTCCGCTGGTATCTCGACAATCAGACGTGGCTGCACGGCATTCGGAGTGAAGTCTATGCCGGCGGCCGGCTCGGCGTGATTGCCGGACAGAAAGCTTAAGGGGCGGACATTTCGATGAAGGGGATCATCCTGGCGGGCGGGTCCGGCTCGCGCTTGCAACCGGCGACTTTTGCCGTCAACAAGCAGCTGCTGCCGGTCTACGACAAGCCGATGATCTATTACCCGATGTCGGTTCTGATGCTGGCCGGCATCCGGGACGTCCTCATCATCTCGTCGCCAGAGCATATTTCCGGTTTCAAAAATCTGCTCGGTGACGGCGGCACCTTCGGTCTGCGTGTCTCCTATGCGGTGCAACCGAAGCCGGAGGGTGTTGCTCAAGCGCTGCTGATCGGTCGCGAGTTTATCGGCGGCTCCTCGGTGATGCTGGTGCTCGGCGACAACATATTCTTCGGTTCCGGTCTGGCCAGCATGGTAAAGTCGGCCGCGGAGAACGAGAAGGGCGCGACCATCTTCGCCTATAGCGTGGAAGATCCGGAACGCTACGGCGTGGTGAAATTCGACGCGCAAGGAAAACCGGTCGAGCTCATCGAGAAGCCGAAAGTGTCGACGACCCCGTGGGCGATTACCGGACTTTACGTCTACGATAACCGGGCGGTCGAAATTGCGTCGAAGCTCAAGCCGTCGGCGCGCGGCGAGTTGGAAATCACTGACGTCAACAAGGCCTATCTAGAGTTGGAAGACCTGCAAGTGAAGCGGCTCGGCCGCGGCTATGCCTGGTTTGACACCGGTACGCATGACGCCTTGTTGGAAGCGTCGGGCTTCATCCGTGTCATCCAGAAGCGCCAGGGCATCCAGGTGGCATGCCTCGAGGAAATCGCTTACGCCAACGGCTTCATCGATACGCAGAGTGTGAAGCGGCGGGGCGAGGGCATGGCCAACACAGACTACGGCCGCTATCTGCTCGGCCTCTTGGCGAACAATTGAATGATCGTGCGGGAAACCGGCATTGGCGGCCTCATGCTGCTGCAGCCGAAATGCTTTCAGGACGAGCGCGGGTTCTTCCTCGAATCCTTTCAGCGCGAGCGCTATGCTGCTGTGGGGATCGCGGATGACTTCGTGCAAGACAACCACTCGCGTTCGATCCAGGGCGTGGTGCGGGGCCTGCACTTTCAGGTCAAGCGGCCGCAGGCGCAGCTTGTGACAATTCTGCGTGGCCGGGTCTTTGATGTAGCGGTGGATTTGCGCCCGGATTCGCCGAGCTTCGGGAAGTGGTACGGCACGGAGCTCGACGATGAAGAGCCGTGCCAGATCTACATGGCGCCCGGTTTAGCCCACGGCTTCTGCGTGCTGAGCGATTTTGCCGACCTGCACTATAAGGTCAGCCGCTATTACGATCGCGACGACGACGGCGGGGTAGTGTGGAACGATCCGGACATTGCGATTCAATGGCCGATTGCCGACCCTAAGATTTCCCCGCGCGATGCCGCCTTTCCGCGACTGCGCGACTTGCGGGCGGGCCAACTGCCGCATTTGCCGTCGATCGGGTGATTGCGGCCGCAATGTATAAGAGACCATAGGAAGTCATGAAGATCGTCGTTACCGGAGCGCTCGGCCATATCGGCTCGCATGTCATGCGGCAGTTACCTGTTCAGTTTCCGGGCGCCGAGATCGTCATGATCGACAGTATGATGACGCAGCGCTTTCCCTCGCTGTTCAATCTGCCGCCGGTCGGCCGCTACCGCTTCATCGAAGGCGACGTCACGGCCATGGATCTGCGGCCGGTGTTCGAGGGCGCGCAGGCGGTGATCCATCTGGCGGCGATCACGGACGCCGCCGGCAGCTTCGATAAGGCGCAACTGGTTGAGTCGAACAACTTCGAGGCGACGGCCAGGATCGCGGACGCCTGCCTCGCCACCGGCGCGCGGCTGATCGCGCTGTCGTCGACCAGCGTCTACGGCACGCAGGACGGCGTGGTGTCGGAGGACTGCGGCCGTGACGCGCTCAAGCCGCAAAGCCCTTACGCCGAGACCAAGCTGAAGGAAGAGGACCTGCTGCGCGGGCTAAAGGCCAAGGGCCTCAGATTCATCACCTGCCGCTTCGGCACCATCTTCGGCACCGCGCCGGGCATGCGCTTCCACACCGTGGTCAACAAGTTCTGCTGGCAGGCGGTCATGGGCCAGCCGCTCAGCGTCTGGCGCACGGCCTACGAGCAGAAGCGGCCCTATCTCGATCTGGCCGATGCCGGGCGCGCCATCAATCACATCATCGCCAATGATCTGTTCGACGGCGAGATCTACAACGTGCTGACGCTCAATGCCGCGGTGCGGCAGATCGTCGAGGCGATTCGCGAATTCGTGCCGAAGGTCGAGGTCGCCTTCGTCGACAGCCGCATCATGAACCAGCTCTCCTACGAAGTGACGCGCACCCAGTTCGAAGCCAAGGGCTTCGTGTTCTCCGGCGACCTGCGGCGTGGGGTCGGTGAGACGATCTCGCTCTTGCGCCAGGCCAACGCCGCCTAACGCCATGACTCAGGCTGCTGCCACCACCAAGCCTAGCGTGCCGGCTCCCACGCGCATCAACGTCTGGGACTACCTGCGCGAATATGACGAATTGCGCGAGGACATCCTGGCCGCGGTCGACCGCGTGTTCCGGTCCGGCCGGCTGGTGCTGGGCGAGGCCGGCGCGGCCTTCGAGCGCGAGCTGGCGGACGCGGTCGGTGTTACCGGCGGCGTCGGCGTCAACAGCGGTACCGACGCCATCGCAATTGCGCTGGCCGCGTGCGGCGTGAAAACGGGTGACGAGGTCATCACCGTGCCGAACACGGCGGTGCCGACCGTGTCCGCCATTCGGACCCTTGGCGCGCGACCGGTGTTCGTCGATGTGCGCGAGGAAGACTGCCTGATGGACGTTCGCCTGGTGGAGGCGGCGATCACGCCGCGTACCAAGGCGATCCTGCCGGTGCATCTGTATGGGCAGTGCGTCGACATGGACGCGCTGGCGGTCATCGCGCGCAAGCATGGCCTCAAGGTGATCGAGGACTGCGCGCAAGGGCAGGGGGCGCTCTACAAAGGCCGCCAGGCCGGCAGTATTGGCGATGCCGCCGCGTTTTCGTTCTATCCGACCAAGATACTCGGCGCCTATGGCGACGGCGGCCTGGTCGCCAGCAACGACGCCGAGACGCTGAAGCTCGCGCGCAGCCTGCGCTTCTACGGCATGGAGACGGTCTATTACTCGGAGCGGCACGGCTACAACTCGCGGCTCGACGAAGTGCAGGCGGCGATCCTGTCCTTGAAGCTGCCGCGCGTGCCGGGCTGGATCGAGCGCCGCCGCGCGATCGCCGCGCGCTACGACGCCGGTCTTTCCGGCACCGGGCTCAAGCTGCCGCGCGAGAACGCGCACAGCCGCCACAACTTCTATCTCTACGTCGCCGAGCACCCGACCGACCGCGACGGGCTGATCGAGCGGCTGGCCGAGCGCGGCGTCAACTGCAACGTCGCCTACCGCTGGCCGATCCACACCATGCGCGGCTTCGCCGACCTCGGTTACCGCGAGGGCGATTTCCCCGTCGCCGAAGCCAAGGCGAAGCGGGTGTTCTCGCTGCCGATGTATCCGCAGTTGACGGACGCTGAGGTCGATACCGTGATCGCGGCCGTGCGGGGCGCGATCTGAGATGACGCTCGACGACTACACGATGATTCTGCCGATCCGGGAACGGATCCAGTATCTCGACCGCTTCTTCGACTATCACCGGGACTACCGCATCATCGCGGTCGACTCCTCGAAGGAAGACCATACCGCGATCTCGGCGCGCTATCCGCATGTCGACTACCGCTGGCTCGGTCCGGCCGTGCACTTCAAGAAGATGCGCGACGCGCTCGATCGCGTGACGACGCCCTATACGAGCATCGGCTCCGACGACGACTTCCATATTTCGGAAGGCATTGCCGACTGCATCAGGATCCTGCGCCAGTCCTCCGATACGGTGTGCGTGCACGGCGCCAACGTCAATTTCGAGGAAACGCCGGTGCCGAATATCCTGCACCGGAACCACAAGACGCTGCTGCGCAACAGGAACCTGGCCAACCGGCGGCCGTTGCCGACGCCGTTTGAGCGCTTCGACCTGGTCTACAAGGCGCTTTCCTATTCGCCGTACAACGCCGTCTATCGCACCGAAGACCTGAAGAAGATCATCTCCATCATGTTGGAGTGCGGCTTCGACAAGCCCGGCGCGAACGACTACGGCTTCGCGGTGGTCGCCCTCATGTTCGGCGACTATCTCGGCTCGAAGAAGCTGTTCTGCCTGAAGAACCTGGAGGCGCCGCCGGTCAGAAACCTGGTCAACATCTCGATGGTCGACTTCTGGGAGCAGCTCATGGCCGCGGAGGCGGTCTGGAAGTCGCACTACGACCCCCAGCGGATGCGCGAGTCGATTCCGGTGTGGAAGGGCTGCATCGCCGAGCAGGCCCGCCGCGAAACACTGATCGGGCGGATTCTGGGGACGGCGTCGCTCCACCGGCTGCTGCGCTTCCTGCCGCTCTACGGGAAAGCGGACCGCATGCTCGGGCAGATTCTCAGTCCGGCCTGAGGCGCGGCAGTCGTCGTGACGATGAAAACGATTATCCACATCGGCGGCAACAAGACCGCCAGCACGACTCTCCAGCGCGGCCTGTTCGCTGCCGACAAGCGCATCCGCTATCTCGGCGAGGATTGCGAGGGCTACGCCGAACTGCGGCCGCTGCTCGAAAGCCTGGTGCAGGACGACGACTCGTTCTTTGACGAGGCCGCCACCGCCACGATGTTCGCGCGACGCTTCGGCGGGGAGGGCGGTGCGGTCCGCGTCTACTCGAACGAAGACATCATGACTTCGCGGCTCGCTTCGGTCTGTGCGCAGCGCCTGAAGAAGCTGATGCCGGACGCCACCGTCGTGATGGTCATGCGCAATCAGTTGACGGCGTGGCCGTCGTGGTACGCCAATCACGGCGCCTTCCTCACCTGGGTGCCGCGCCGCTATTGGCGCCGTCCGGTGAAGCTCGAAGAGTGGCTCGAGTTCTGCTTTGCCTTTCCGAAGCGGACCCCGGTCGAGGCGCTCAACTATTTCCGGTTTTTCCGCATGTTCGCTGATCTGTTCGGCGCCGACCGGGTCAAGGTCCTGTTCTACGAAGAGCTGCTGGAAGATCCCGAGCGATATTATGCGCGTTGGGACGAGCTTCTGGGCTTGCCGGCCGGCGAGGCCTTCAAGGCTCTGCACGGCAAGGCCGAACGCCGGCGAAATTCGGCGCGGCGGCTGGCCTATGATCACTGGAGGGCGAAAGCGGCGGCCGCCGTGCCCAGCCTTGCGGCTGCCGAGGGCGCGTTGATGAAGGCGCTGCCGGCGCTCGCGCGCTGGATCGACGCCGGCGCGCCGGCCCGAATTGAACTGCCAGATGCGTGGAAGACGCGCATTCGCGACTACTACGCTACAACCAATGCGCAGTTGGCCGATCTTGTCGGTCCGGACATGGCCCGCTACGGCTATCCGCTCACGCGCTAAGAACCATCAGCAGGGATTCAGAGGATGCAAAAGAAGATTCTGACGCGCGCCGAATTCGAGGCGTTGCGGATCGGGGCGGCGGAAAAGATGGCCGCGGACACCGGACTTATCAACGCGGCCCGCGACCTCAAGGTCGCCGCCGGGCATAAATACTATTACGTCCACCAGACCAATTGGATGGGCGAGCCCTGCCTGCAGCTGCCGCAGGATATGTTCGCCTTCCAGGAAGTGCTGTTCAAGTCGCGGCCGGACTACATCGTCGAATGCGGTGTGGCCTGGGGCGGCACGCTTCTCTACTTCGCGTCGCTGCTCAAGCTGCTCGGCGGCAAGAAGGTGATCGGAATCGACGTGTTTATTCCGGAGGACCTGCGCGAGCGGCTGACCGGGCCGCAGAATCCGCTCGCCTCGATGATCGAGCTGATCAACGCGTCTTCGGTCGAGGAGAGTACGGCGGAGAAGGTCCGCAAGCTCGTCGGCTCCAACTCCAAGGTTCTGGTGGTGCTCGACTCCGACCATACGCATGAGCACGTGCTGCGCGAGCTCAAGCTCTACGCGCCGCTGGTCAAGAAGGGGCAGTACCTCATCTGCGGAGATACGATCATCGAGTATCAGCCGCCCGCAGACGAGCGTCCGCGGCCATGGGGCAAAGGCAATAATCCTGCCACCGCGCTCCGTGAGTACATGAAGGAAAACGACGGCTTCGAAGTCGATCGCGAGCTTGAAAACAAGCTGCTCATGAGCAACATGCCCGGCGGCTATCTCCGCCGCGTCCGCTAGATTACAGCATGGCTTCCGAAGGCTATTCCCATGGCTGATATCCAAATGGCCGGTCCCTGGATGACCGAGCTCGAAGAGAAGTTCGTGCTCGATGCCGTCCGCAACGGCTGGTACGGCAGGCAGGCCTACCATTACGTCGAGACCTTCGAGGCGGAGTTCGCGAAGTACCACGACCGCAAATATGCCCTGATGACGCCGAACTGTACGACGGCGCTGCATCTGTTGTTAGCGGGCTTAGGGATCGGTCCCGGCGACGAGGTGATCGCGCCGGAATGCACCTGGATCGGCTCGACCGCCGGCATCACGCACCAGCGCGCGACGACGGTGTTTGCGGACATCGACCCGACGCACTGGTGCCTGACGGCCGAGACCATCGAGCGCGCTGTCACGCCGCGCACCAAGGCGGTCATCGTTGTCGACCTCTACGGTAACATGCCGGACTGGGAAAGCATCAAGGAGCTGTGCGACCGCCGCGGCATCATTATGATCGAAGATGCCGCCGAGGCGCTCGGCTCGATCTACAACGGCAAGCGCGCCGGAAAGTTCGGCGTCGGTTCGGCATTCAGTTTTCACCGCACAAAGACGATCTCGACGGGCGAGGGCGGCATGCTCTTAATCGACGATGACGCTCTGTTTGCGCGCTGCAAGATGCTGCGTGACCACGGCCGGGCTCCAGGCACTTATTTCAACACCGAGGTCGCCTTCAAATACATGCCATTCAATGTGCAGGCGGCGCTGGGCTACGCGCAATTCCAGCGCATCGACGAGCTCGTGGGCAAGAAGCGCTGGATCTGGCGCGGCTTCCGTGAGCGGCTGGCGGATGTGCCGGACATCTACCTCAATCCCGAACCGAACAATGTGCATAACGGCGCCTGGGCGACCGCGCTGGTGTTCGGCAAATCGCACGGCATGACGCGCGACAAGGCGATTGAAGGCATGACCAGGCTCGGCCTGCCATCCCGGCCGTTCTTCTATCCGCTGAGCTTCCTGCCCGCCTATAACCAGGAAGAGCAGGGCCGGCGCGACCATCCGGTGGCTTATGACGTTTCTTCGCGCGGCATCAATCTGCCTTGCGCGCTCAATCTAACGGAAGCCGACCTTGACGCGGTCAGTCTCGGCGTCAAGCGCATCCTCGGTTTCGCGTGATGGCGGTGGATGTGACCGGCCTTCCGTCAGTGGATCAGCTTCGGCTCGTCGATCTGCCCTGCCATCGCGGCTCGGACGGCGGCGAGATTACGGTCATGGAGACCGGCGCTGCGGTGCCTTTCGTCATGGCGCGCGCTTTCAGCACGCGGGCGCCGAAGGGCACCGTGCGCGGGCGCCACGCACATCGGCAATGCAGCCAGTTCATGATTGCATCGAATGGAACGATTGACGTCCATTGCGACGATGGCCGGAAGATGGCGGATTACCGGCTCGACCGCGCCGACCGTGGGCTGCTGGTGCCGCCTGGCATCTGGGCCGAAGTCAGGATGACGAGCGAGCACGCCGTACTGCTTGTGCTCTGCGACCGCGGCTACGAGGCGCAGGATTACATCCGGGACTACGAAGAATTCAAAGCCCATCGCCAGGCCAATGGCGAGCAGAGGAAGCAATCGTGACTGCGTGCCGTATATGTGGTTCGGGCATCGAACCATTCATGTCGTTCGGCAAGATGCCGATCTCCAACGCGTTCCTTGCCGCAGACCAGATCAAGTGCGAGCAGTTCTTCGAGATGGCGGTGGCGTCCTGCGGCAACTGCGGCATGTTTCAGTTGATCGAGCAGCCGGCGCCCGAGGCGATGTTTCACGAATCGTATGCGTTCTACTCGAGCACCTCGCGCTATATGCAGGCGCATTTCGAGCGTTTCGCGGCCTCGGCGATCGAGGGGCCGCTCGCCGGCCGCAAGGATCCCTTTGTGATCGAGCTCGGCAGCAACGACGGAATTATGCTGCGCCATTTCAAGGAGCGCGGCATCCGTCATCTCGGCGTTGAGCCGTCAACCAACGTCGCCGATGTCGCGCGTGCGAACGGCATCAACACCATCAGCAAGTTCTTCAATCTCGACCTGGCGAACGAGATCGTCGGTGACTATGGCCACGCCGATCTGGTGATGGCCGCGAACGTGATGTGCCACATCCCCGACCTCAATTCCGTCGCCGCTGGCATGGCGCGGCTGCTCAAGCCCGACGGCCTGCTGATGTTCGAGGATCCGTACCTCGGCGACGTCATCGCCAAGACCTCGTACGACCAGATCTACGACGAACACGTGTTCTTGTTTTCAGCCACCGCGATCACGGCCGCCTTTGCCCGGCACGGCCTAGTGCTGGTCGATGCGCTGCCGCAGGTCACGCACGGCGGCTCGATGCGCTACGTGCTAGCGCCGAAGGGCAGTCGTCCGGCCGCGCCCGCGGTGGCGCGCGTGCTGGCGCAGGAAGAGGCGCAGGGCCTGAGCCGGCCCGAGACCTATGCGCAGTTCAAGAAGAATTGTGAGGCCTCGCGCGAAGCGCTGATGACAGTGCTCGACGACCTGCGCGCCGCCGGCAAGCGCATCGTCGGCTATGCTGCGACGGCAAAGAGTGCGACGGTGACGAACTATTGCGGCATCGGTCCGCAGCACCTCGAATTCATTTCTGATACGACGCCGATCAAGCACGGCAAGCTGTCGCCCGGCGCGCATATTCCGGTGAAGCCGCATGCCGAGTTCGAGAGCCGGTATCCCGATTACGCGCTGCTGTTCGCCTGGAATCATGCGGAGGAAATTCGTGCCAAGGAAACGCGTTTCGTTGCGGAGGGCGGCAAGTGGATCAGCTACGTGCCTAAGGTGACGGTCTCGTAGGAATCTGACGGCAAGGTCATGAGCAATCAACTTCCGGATCGCTTGATTATCGCCGAAGCCGGCTCCGTTCACGACGGGTCGTTCGGCAATGCTTGCGCTTTGGTCGACATGGCAGCGGCTGCCGGGGCCAATGTGGTCAAATTCCAGACCCACATCGCCGAGGCCGAGACCGTGCATGACGCGCCGATGCCTTTTTTCTTTAAGGGCGAGCCGCGCTTTGAATATTTCGAACGCACCGGATTTAGCCTGCCGCAGTGGCGCGAGTTGAAGGAGCGCTGCGATGAGCGCGGCGTGGTGTTCATGTCCTCGCCCTTCAGTGAAGCGGCGGTCGATCTGCTCGAGGACGTCGGCGCGGCGCTCTACAAGATACCGTCCGGTGAAGTGACCAATGTATTCCTGCTGGAGCGGCTGGCGGCGACCGGTAAGCCGGTGATCCTATCGTCCGGCATGAGTAACTGGGCCGAGCTTGACCGCGCCGTTGAAATCCTGCGGGTGACACCCGGCCTCATAGTGCTGCAATGCAGCTCGGCTTATCCATGCGCGCCGGAGCAGGTTGGGCTCAACGTCATGCCCGAGATGCAGCGCCGCTACGGGACCAAGGTTGGCCTGTCCGACCATACGCTCGATTGCGCGGCGGCCTTCGCCGCGGCCGCGCTCGGCGCCAGCGTCATCGAGAAGCACGTGACGTTCTCGAAGTTGATGTATGGCAGCGACGCGCGCCATTCGATGGAGCCGGCCGAGTTCAAGAAGTTCTGCGACGGGCTGAAGGCGATCTGGCGCATGCTCGACCATCCGGTCGACAAGGATGACCTCGGCAGCTTCAAGGAAATGAAGCACGTGTTTGAGAAGTCGCTGGTCGCGGCGAGGCCGATGAATAAAGGCCATGTCATCAACCGGGCCGATCTGGCGGCGAAAAAGGCCGGCGGCGGCATTCCCGTGACCGAGTTTCCGCAGGTTGTCGGACGCCGTTTGCGCCAGGACGTGCCGCAGAATTTCAAGTTGTCGGCGGATGTTTTCGAGCCGTGATCAAAAGGTTCCGGCTGAACGATACCACACCGGCATTCGTGTGAACCCGCGTGCCCGCCCTGCAGCACCTTCTGATTTTGACGTCGTCGACGCCCGACTTCGTGCATTCACGGGCGGGGCGCACCGTCTGCGCCTTGCTGGCGGAAGAGTTCGGCCACCGGCTTCCGAAGGTGACGGTCGGGCTTTGCTGCGCGGATGGACCTGTGTCGGAAGCTTCCGCGGCGCGCCTGAAGAGCGCCGGGGTTGAGTTGGTCCAGTTGCCCGGCGAGCGGTTAGTCGAACCTGCGGGCGGCTCAGCGCTGTCCACTGCCGCTGGTCTCGCGCAATCGCTGGCTTTGAACACGACGCGCTACGACTTCCCACGCCCGGACGACGCGCGCGCCCTGGCGACTGCGATAGATGATATCGGCGCCGACGCGGCGCTGCTGTTCTGGGATACGTTGGCTGAGTTCGCTTTGCCCTACATGAAGACCCCGAGTTTCGGCTATCTGGCCCGGCCGCCTTACGAATCGGGCGTATCCCGCGCGAAACTGATGCCTGCCGGCCTGCGCCGGACATTGACGCTGGCGCAATTTGCCGCTCAGGAGCGGCGCCACCTTCATCGCATGCGGTTGCTGCGCGGCGCCGCCAACATCTGCGCCATAGATACTGCCTATTACGCCGGCCATGGCGTGGCGTGCGAGTACATCTCGAACACATGGGACGACCTGGTGGGTGCCGATTGGCGGGCGCGGCGGACGAGCCTGGAAGCGGGCAGGGCGGGTATCCAAATCCTCAGTAATATCGGCGCCGTCGGCGCGACCGGTAACACGTTCGGGATGCGTTACCTTGGTCGCGAGGTTCTGCCGCTCATCGCGCAGACGGCGGCAGATTTGGACTGGACGATCGCCATCTGCGGCGGCGGAAAATTGGCGCCCGACCTCGCCGAGGTGCTCGATCATCCGCGCGTCCGGATCAAAGGCTTTGTGGACGACATCGACGCGGAGGTACTGTCGAGCGGCATCTTCCTGTTGTTAAACAATGCTGGTCCTTATACCGGTGGCTACACGCGCGTCGTCTATGCCAGCGCGACTGGTGCCTGCCTCGTGGCGCACGCCAATCTCAGGAACTCGATGCCGGAACTGATTTCAGGAACAAACTGTCTGCTCGGTGAAACACCGGCGGAAATCGCACGCATCATCAAACAGGCGATGGCCGACGAAGGCCTGCGGCGCAGGATCGGTGCGGCGGCGCGTGCGACCTATGAAGCCGAGTATGCGCCCAAGGCGGTTGCGGCAAAGCTCGGCAAGATGTTGCAACAGAATTTACACTAGCACGGACACCGCGCATGAAGGTTGTCATTCTAGCGGGCGGTCGCGGAACACGGATCTCCGAGGAGACCGCGACCAAGCCCAAGCCCATGATCGAGATCGGAGGCCGGCCGATCATCTGGCACATCATGAAGATCTACGCGGCGCAGGGATTCAAGGAGTTCGTCGTCGCGCTCGGCTATATGGGCGATCTGATCAAACGTTACTTCGCCGAGCATGCGAGCCTGGCTGGCGATCTAACCGTCGATCTCAAGTCAGGTGTGATTGAGCGCCGGACCGCGAACGACGTCGTCGACTGGCGCATCCATCTGATCGATACCGGGCTCGACACGCAGACCGGCGGACGCATTGGCCGCGTCTCGCACATTCTCGGCGACGAGCCGTTCATGCTGACCTATGGCGACGGGGTCGCCAACATCGACCTGCAGGCGCTGCTCGCCCATCACAAGCGCGAGGGACGTTCGGCAACGGTGACCGCCGTCCATCCGCCCGCGCGTTTCGGTGAAATCCTGTTCAACGGCAATCAGGTTGCTGGCTTTGCCGAGAAGCCTCAGATAAGCGAAGGCTGGATCAACGGCGGCTTTATGGTGGTCGAACCGAAGGTGTTGGATCTGCTGAAGTCGGATACGGCCGTTCTTGAGGTTGATGCGCTCGAAGTTCTGGCGAAGGCCGGCGACCTCAACGCCTACCGGCACGATGGCTTCTGGCAATGCATGGACACCGTTCGGGATAAGATGCATCTCGAGATCATGTGGAACCAGAACAAAGCGCCCTGGAAGATATGGTCGTGACAGAAATCGCGAAGAAGGAATTCTGGCGCGACCGGCCGGTGCTGGTCACCGGCGCTACGGGGCTGCTCGGTGGCTGGATGGTGCGGCGGCTGTCTGCGCTAGGTGCCGACGTCGTCTGTCTCGTGCGCGACTGGAATCCGAACAGCCTGCTGCTGCGCGGCGACCTCGTGTCCAAGGTGACCTTAGTGCGCGGCGACATCAACGATCAGGATCTGGTCGAGCGCGTGCTGGCCGAGTACGAAATCGATACGGTCGAGCACGTCGCGGCGCAGACGATCGTCGGCACCGCGCTCAAATCCCCGATAGGTACGTTCGAGACTAACATCGGCGGCACCTGGCGCATGCTGGAGGCCTGCCGCCGCGTCGGCACCAAGCGTATCGTTATCGCTTCGTCCGATAAAGCCTATGGCGAGCAGAAGGACCTGCCTTACACGGAAGAGACGCCGCTCTCCGGCCGACATCCCTACGACGCCAGCAAATCCTGCGCCGACATCCTGGCACAGACTTACGCGCACACCTACGGCACGCATGTCGCGATCACGCGCTGCGGCAACTTCTTCGGCGGCGGCGATCTGAACTGGAACAGGCTCGTTCCGGGAACGATCCGCTCCATCCTGCGCGGCCATGATCCCGCGATCCGTTCGGACGGCACCTTCACCCGCGATTACATCTATATCGAAGACGCTGTGGAGGCCTATCTCGACCTGTCGATGGCGCTGGCGCAGCGGCCCGAGCTTGCCGGCGAGGCATTCAACTTCTCGACCGAGACGCCACTAAGCGCGCTCAAGGTAGTGGAGCTGATCCTTGCGGCGATGGGCTCGAAGCTGAAACCGGACATCAGGAATGAAGCGCGGGCCGAAATCCCGCACCAATATCTGAGCGCGGCCAAGGCGCGGAAGGTGCTCGGCTGGAAGCCGTATATCGCCTTCGACGACGCGCTAGCACGCACGATCGCCTGGTATCGCGACTATTTCGAGGAGGCCGCACGGTGAGCTCTGCCGTGTGCCACGAGCCGCTGATCCCGCTGCTTGTGCTCGGCGAGATGCCGCTCGCTAATGCGTTGCTGAGCGAGGACATGCTCAAGGCGCCCGAGAAGCGCTATCCACTCACTTTGGCCTTTTGCCCTTCGCTGGCGCTGGTGCAGATTGTCGAGCGCATTCCGCCTGAGGAGCTGTTCAGCGATTATCCGTATTTCTCCTCCATGTCGGACGGCATGCTCAAGAGCGCGAAGAGTCTCGTCGAGAGCCTGGTGGCGAAGCGGGGGCTTAGCGCGTCGTCGCTGGCCGTCGAGATCGCGAGCAATGACGGCTATCTGCTGCAATACTACAAGGCGCACGGCATTCCGGTGCTCGGCATCGAGCCGGCGGCGAATGTCGCGGCGGTGGCCGAGCGGGACCGCGACATCCCGACCCTGGTCGAGTTCTTTTCGAAGGAGCTAGGCGAACGTCTGGCCGCGGAAGGCCGCAAAGCTGATGTCATTCATGCCAACAACGTCTTCGCGCATGTGCCCGATCCGATCGGCTTCCTGCGCGGCATCGCGGCGCTGCTCGCGCCCTCCGGCATAGCGGTGATCGAGGCGCCCTACGTCAAGGACATGATCGACCACGTCGAGTTCGACACCATCTATCACGAGCATCTGTTCTACTATTCGCTGACCTCGGTCTCGCGGCTCTGCGAGCCCGCCGGGCTGCAGGTAATCGACGTTGAGCGGCTACCGATCCACGGCGGCAGTCTGCGCTATACGATCGCCCGCGTCGGTAGCGCTATGCCATCGGGCGCCGTCATCGCCCTGCTTGCCGAAGAGCAGGCGTGGGGGGTCGGTGAGGCCGAAACCTATCGGCCCTTTGTCGCGCGCGTTGAAGCGGTGAAGCGCGATCTGTTGAGCTATCTCCGGCAGGCGAAGCAGAGCGGAAAACGCATCGCCGCTTACGGGGCCTCGGCCAAGGGCACCACGCTTCTTAACTACTGCGGCATCGACGGCAGCCTCATCGATTTCGTCGTCGACCGCAGCCCGCATAAGCAGGGCCGGTATACGCCGGGTACGCACCTGAGGATCGAGGCGCCGCAGGCGCTCTACGACCGCAGGCCTGACGAAGTGTTGCTGCTGTCGTGGAATTTCGCCGACGAAATCCTTGAGCAGCAGGCCGAATTCAGAAAGCAAGGCGGACGGTTCATCTTGCCGGTCCCGCAACTGCGCGTTGTCTAGGTAACCGTTCTCATGTCCAAGACCCGGCCCTTCTTCTCCATCGTCATCCCGACAACTCGCCCGCATTATCTCAAGTATTCTCTGGCGAGCGTACTGGCCCAGACCTTCGGTGACTTCGAGGTGATCGTCGCTTTCAACCCGGTCTCGGAAGGGGCCGAGTTGGGGGATTTGCCGGACGATCCGCGCATCAAGGTTTTGCGCGCGCCGCGCATGCTTCCGATGCACGAAAATTGGGACCGAGGCTTTGCGGCGGCGACCGGCCAGTGGGTAAGTCTGCTGGGCGATGACGACTGCCTGATCGACAGCGCGCTGAAGATCGCGGCGAACGCGATCAAAGCCGATCCCTCGATCAACGCATTGCTGTGGCGCTGGGGCGGCTATTTCCCGTCGCTGAAGGAACACGGCAGCGAGCCGGCCGTGGCGAGCATCCCGCCGTTCACGGGCAAGGTCCAAAGCCGCAGCAGCAAGGATTACGAAAAGGTACTCTACGGCTTCGATCCGAACCGCATGAGCGAGATGAAGCTGTGGCTACCGAGCATCATGCGAGCGGGTGTAAAGGCGGAAGTTGCGGCCGAAGCGCGCGCGCGCAGCGGCATTTTCTGCCATCCGCTCACACCGGACTACGGCGCGGCCGCGCAAATCCTGATGTTGACGGACACCATCCATCTGCTGGATTGCCCGCTGGTCGTGCTCAACCATCCGCGCGACAGCATGATGGCGGCGAGCCTGGGCAACAAGAAGGTCAAGGAGCAGCAGTTCTACGGCATCGCCGGCAATCCGACGTTTGAATTTACCGTTGTACAGTCCCGTCTTGAAACCAACCGTCCGCTGATCTGCGAGACGATCCTGCAGGTTCGGAGGAAGTACATCGGGCCGTTCGAATGGGAGCCAAGCCAATTCTTCGTCTGGTATCACGCTGGCCTCATGCAGGCGAAGGCGATGGGCACTGATACCGACTACGCCGAGCGCGAACTGGACGCTGCGATCTCACAGCTTCCGTCCGACAAGCAAAGCAGGGTGCGCGCCGCCATCCGGCCGACGCCCGCCGAGCGCTCTTCCGCCGGCACGCTGTCGCTCAAGTCCTGGGGCGCCACAAAGCTGCAAGAGATGTTGCTGCATCTACCGCGGCAGATTGCACTCAATCCTTTGTCGGAGGTCGCGAAGCGCATCGGCTTTAATCAGACGGCGCCGCGCTCGGGCATCAGGTTTGATGATATCCTTGAGTTTTCCAAGCTTGCCGGCCAGATGGTTGGACGCCAGTTCGCGCGTGGGTGATCGGTGGGGTCGACGTGAAATGCCGGCTTGCCCTCTTTGCCTCCGGACCTGTCGGTTTCCAGGTTGTGCGCGGGATGTTGGAGCGCGGGGCAATTCCGGAACTGCTGGTCGTCGATAAATGGTTCCGGGAGTTGGATGGCGAGACCGGCCGGCGAGTTCTCGGCGCGCAGAAAGCCGTCTGCTTTCTGACGGAAGATGAAACGCCCGAGTCGATGGCCCGCAGCATCAAGTCGAGCAACATCGATATCGGCATTCTAGCGTGGTGGCCGAACATTCTTCGCGAGCCGGTGTTGTCGGCGCCCAACCGCGGCTTTCTGAATTTTCATCCCAGCCTGCTGCCGTTCAACCGGGGCAAGCATACGACCTTCTGGAACCTGGTCGAAAACGTCCCGTTCGGAGTTACCATCCATTGGGTCGACGAGAAGATTGACAATGGGCCCATTGCGTTCCAACGGCTGATCTCCAAGGGGTGG
This sequence comes from uncultured Undibacter sp., assembly GCA_964372105.1. Lineage (GTDB taxonomy): Bacteria > Pseudomonadota > Alphaproteobacteria > Rhizobiales > Xanthobacteraceae > Pseudolabrys. Next base: position 35,626 of record CAYJPU010000003.1, on the reverse strand, counting down.
GAAGACGATTCGGAGACCTTATATCGCCGGGCCCAAGCTGAGATTGTGTCGCTGTTTTTTGAGCATCTCGACGACATCGTCGCGGGAAGGATACCGGTGATTATGCCAGAAACGCCGGCGGGCTCGCGGTTGCATTATGCATCCGAAATCGACGCCGCGTCGCAACTCATCCTCGATCGCAGCTATACCGGACGGGAAGTTTTGAACATCATCCGCGGAAAGCAGTTCGCGCCGCATGCGCCGGCGTATTTCATCGACGATGGCGTCCGCTATGATGTGCAGATTTCTATCGCGCGTTCGGACAAAGACCAGTCGTGAAGCTTGAGGATCTGCCGCTCGCCGGAGCGAAGCTGATGGTCGGATCGCCGGCCATTGACGAGCGCGGCTATTTCGAACGCATCTTCGATGCGGACTTGATGCAAGCGGCGGGACTTCCGGCTTACTACCCTCAGATCAGTCTTTCAGAGAATGTGCGGGCTGGTACACGCCGCGGTCTCCATTTTCAACGTGCTCCGCAGGCGGAGAGCAAGATTGTCCGTTGCGTCCGCGGAGCGATCTTCGATGTCATTGTCGATATCCGGAGAGGGTCGCCGACATTTGGGCGATACTATTCCGTCGTGCTGGCGGCGGACGATCACCGGGGGCTTTATATCCCGGCCGGTTTCGCCCACGGGTTTCAAACGCTCGCCCCACATGCGACGGTTTTGTATCTTATCTCAGCCCCATACGATCCGGCACTCGCAGGTGGAATTGCCTCGAACGATCCGAGCCTGGCTATCGACTGGCCCGGTGAACCCACCGAATTGTCGCAACGAGACCGCGATTTGCCGCGTCTGGCAGACGCGAACGTTTGACTGAAGTGCACGATGTCAACTAGCGACAAGCGGATTCCGATCGCCGGTCCGTCCATCACGGAACGTGAGATCGCTTATGTGACCGACGCCGCGCGCACGGGCTGGTACACGACGGCCAATGTCTATATCGAGAAGTTCGAGCGCGCAGTTGCCGACTATACACGCCGGAAGTTCGCCATTTCGCTGCCGTCCTGCACCTCCGGGCTTCATCTGGCGCTCGCCGCACGCGGTATCGGCGCGGGCGATGAGGTGATCGTACCGGACTGCACGTGGATCGCCAGCGTCGCTCCGGTGTCGTATGTCGGCGCGAATCTCGTGTTCGCGGATATTGATCCGGTGACCTGGTGCCTTGATCCGGCCAGCGTCCGACGGGCCATCACGCCGCGCACTAAGGCGATTATCGCGGTCGACCTGTACGGCGGGATGCCGAATCTAACTGAGCTCGAGGCCATCGCGGCGGAACACGGCATCTTTCTGATCGAAGATTCGGCCGAGGCGATCGGATCGTGGGTCGATGCCCGGCCGGCCGGCAATTTTGGTGCCGCGAGCGTGTTCAGCTTTCACGGCTCCAAGACCGTTACGACGGGCGAGGGTGGAATGTTCGTCACCGACGATGCCGCTTTGTACGAACGCTGCTTGATCCTGCGGGATCATGGGCGGCGGCCGGGCGACACGTACTTTTATAACCAGGAGATCGGCTTCAAGTACAAGATGTCGGCTCTACAAGCCGCGGTAGGACTTGCCCAGATCGAGCGGATAGATGAGTTGATGGCGCGCAAGCAGGAAATCTTCGGCTGGTACAAGGAAGCGCTGGCCGGCCCGGACCTGACGCTGAATGCGGAACCGGAAGGAACATTCAATTCCTACTGGATGGTCACGGCGGTGTTTCCGCGCGATTTCCGCATGAACAAGGCCGAGATCGTCGCGGCGCTGGCGCGGGAAGGGGTGGACACGCGGCCGTTCTTCCACCCACTGACGACGATTCCGGCGTTCCGGAACCATCCGCAAGCGCAGTCCGGCCGGCAGGATAATCCGGTCTGCTATGCCATTTCGGAGCGCGCGATCAATCTGCCCAGCGCCTTGTCGCTGGATCGCGAGTCGGTTGAGATCGTCGCTTCTGCCGTCCGCACCCTGTTATGATATTGCTCGAAAAACTCGCCGTCGTTGGTGTCGACAAGGACCTACTCGATGCGCTCGGCGCGCGGGTGGTGGCCATTTTCGATCCTGCGCATCGCGGTTCGGTGTTGGGAATTCCGGTCATCGGCGGCGACGACGCCTGGTCGGCCTATAAAGCCGCACATTCCGACGTGCGACCGCTAATGGCGATCGATCCGCCATCGCTGCGGCGCAAGCTCACGGCCCACTACGGCGAAAGCGATGTCGCATCCTATATCGATGACCGGGCGATTGTGTCGGCGCATGCGCGGCTTGGCCACGGCGTTGTTGTGCAGCGTCTGGCGCTGGTCTCGGCGGATGTCGAGCTCGGCGATGGCGTGCGCATCAATGTCGGCGCGCAAATTCATCACGACTGCAAGCTGGGTCACTTCACCACCGTAGCGCCTGGTGCGCTGCTGATGGGCTCCGTCATCGTCGGTTCCGAGGTCTATATCGGCGCTGGCGCGGTTATGCTGCAGGGTCTGTCAGTGGGCGATGGCGCGACCATCGGGGCTGGTGCCGTGGTGACAAAGCCAGTTCCTGCCGGCGCCACCGTGGTTGGCGTTCCGGCGCGCCTCTAAGCAATCACGCTTCCTCTCCAGACTGGAAAGACTTTCGATCCATGATGCCTCTTATAGAGCGCGCCCTGCCGGACGGGCGCACCGTCGCGGATGTCCTCTTTGCTCCCCTCAAGGCCGCGAGCGGGATGTTGGAGTTCGTCGACGTCGGTGCGCGCAACGGCAGCTTTATCCTGCCGCCGAAATATGCCGCGCAGGCGCGCATCACCGGCTTTGAGCCGAACCCGGAAGAATACCGCAAGCTGGTGGAACGCCGGACGGACTCCATGCTCGCCGGCGCCAAGGAGCCGGCTTTTAAGGACCGCCGCTATTTCCCGAACGGTGTCTGGAGCGAGAACAAGGACCGCACCATCTATATCACGGTCGGAGCCGGGGCAGTGACGCTCACCGGGCCGGTCGACGATAAGATGACCCAGGCGATGTATCGCGCCAACGATCGCGGCGTGAACTACTTCGAACGGCACCAACGCGTTCTGCGCACCGAGAGCATCCCGTGTGTGACACTCGACTCCGTGCTGGGCAACGACACCGGGCTGATCGACTTTCTCAAGCTCGATGTGGAAGGCGGCGAGTTGGAGGTGCTTAAAGGCGCGAGGAAGCTGTTGAGCGAGCACAAGATTCTGTTGATCAAGTCGGAGTTCCTGTTGGCCCCGTATTACGGCCAGCGCATGGCGCTCGGTCATCAACATGTGTTATTGGACGAATTGGGATACCGGTTGATCCGGCTCGATAGCGACCAAGCACGCTATTCTTGGTATCCGACAAAAATCGAGCCGGATAACGACCTCGGCCTGCAATACGCCGGCGACGCCATCTACGCCCTCGATCCAGACCGCAACAACTTGTCGGCGGACGTTAGTTACCGACTTGGCCTTGCCGCGCTGGCTATGGGCTTCTCCGCCTTCGGACTCAATCTGATCCGGCAGTCGGCCAAAGTACCGAAGGGCGACATCGCCGCCATCGAAGCGGAAGCGAACCGGGTGCCGTTCATGCATCGTGCGATGAAGCTCTGGATGTCCGCGCCGGACGCCGCCTATCGCATATTGTATGCGGCGGGTCTGCGCTAGGCGGCCATTGGCTTCGACAATAGACCAGGTGGGGATGTGATTGCCGGCCCGTCACTGAGAGCATTACAACGGCTCCGCAAGCTTTTTTCGCTCGTCAGTCGCGGGCTGAGGCTCAAGTTGGCCGGGCTATGGGTGCTGACGATCGTGGCGTCTACGCTCGAGGTCGTCGGCGTTTCAGTTGTGTTCCCGTTGTTCCAGATATTGCTGGATCGGGACCGGCTCGTGCAGCAAGCCTGGTTTCAGAAGTGGTTCGGCGGCATTCCGATCGAAACCCTTCTTTTGGGCGCCTGCGCGGCGATCTTTGCGCTCTTCGTACTAAAGAGCATTGTCCTGTTGTGGTTGGGATGGCTCAAGGTCCGACTTCAGGCCCTGTTGTTTCAAAGCTTGTCCGGCGCCCTGTTCAAGGTCTATCTGCTGCAGCCGATCTCTTTCCATGTGCGCCACAGAGCCACTGAGTTGATCAGGAACGTTACATCCTATGTGAACCAGACGTCCCAGTTCGGCTTCTTGGGTGTGGTCGATTTCTTCAGCGATGTGATCATTTGTGCCGGCATATTCGCCGTTCTGGCTATTGTACAACCGACGATAAGCATCATTGCCCTGTTTGCCATTTCGCTGATTTCTGTTGTCTATATCCGAATCGGACAGCCTTACTTCATCCGGTGGGGGCGCGCCTACAACGTCTCGAGCGCCATGCTGACGCAGACGTCCATGGATGCGCTGATCGGCATTAAGACGATCAAGGTTGCGGGCTGTGAGGGCTACTTTCTTGACGAGTTCCGCCGTCACACCGAGGACTACTCCAACCTCGCCGCCAGAAACACATTTGCCGGCTCGATCCCGCGCCACGTACTCGAGCTGATGGCGGTGGTTGCCATTGTGGGGACGATCAGTTGGGCCGTCCTGGGCGGTCAGAACCTCGGCACGCTCATCTCGGTACTCGCGCTATTTGCGGCGGCAATCTACCGCATGATGCCGTCGGTTGTCCGCATCGCGATGACGCTGCAAAACTTTCGCGTTGCGCAGGACGCTATCAGCGTCGTTTACGCCCAGCTTATGGAAGACGACGGTCAGCGCGAAATTGTTCAAGGGCGCCGAGTTCAAACGCGGTTAAAGCAAGGCATTGTCTTCGAGAACGTCAGCTTCACCTATCCGGGCAGTACGCGCCGGACGCTGAACAAGATCAATCTCGATATCCGGCGCGGCGATGTCATCGCCTTCGTTGGAATGTCCGGGGCCGGCAAGACGACGCTGGCCGACGTGCTTCTCGGTTTGCATGAAATTGATTCCGGTTCAATTACAATTGACGGTGTGCAATACGCCAAGGTCGAATCAATTCCGAATGACCTCTTCGGCTATGTTCCGCAGGACCCGTTCCTGGTGGACGATACGATCCGGCGCAATATCGCGCTCGGCGTTCCCGGCAATGAAATCGATGATGAGCGGTTGGCTGCGGCTCTTAAGGTTGCGTCATTGGACACCTTCGTCGCCGGCCTGCCGCGCAAGCTTGAGACGCTTATCGGCGACCGCGGTGTCCGGATATCCGGCGGGCAGCGGCAGCGCATCGGTGTCGCGCGGGCTATCTATGCGGACCGTGACGTCCTGGTGTTGGATGAGGCAACGTCCGCTGTCGATATGGCCACCGAGGCGGAAATCAGCGATGCGATCAACAAGCTGCGCGGCTCGAAGACGATGGTCGTCATCGCTCACCGGCTGAGTACCGTTCGGCATTGCGACCGCATTTTCTTCATGAAGGAAGGCGCGGTCGTCGACAGCGGAAGCTTCGAGGACCTGATGGTGCGCAATAGTGAGTTCGCCGCCATGGTCCAGTTGATGCAGAGCCATCTTGTGCCGTTGGCGGAGGCCGACGCGCAATGAGCCGGACCTGCGCCATCTGCGGCGGCCCGCTCGGCCGTGAGCTGCTTGTGATTTCGCAGCCCGACCGTTTCGAGCGGCACGTCGGCGTCTCGGATGAGGGCTACCGGCGCGTTTGGGTTGAATGCACGGAGTGCGGCACGGCGACCAACATCCTGCCGACCGGTCTGAGCCGGCTCACGGAGATTGAGCAGGCCTATTACGCCATCGACTTCAAGAACTCGTCTATCGCTGAAAAATTCACGAAGGTTATGTCGTTGCCGCGTAAGCGTTCGGATAATGCATTCCGCGTCGACCGCGTCCTGGACTTCATCTTGCGTTGGTCGCCTCTTGCGGCATTCGCGGGCGGCAAGCGCGCCCTCGATATCGGCGCGGGCATGGGCGTGTTTCCGGCGGCATTTATGGATCGCGCTGGCGGCGGCTGGAGCGTCACGGCGATTGAACCCGATCCCATGGCGGCGTCGCACCTGCGCGGGCTCGGCAAGTTTGCGGTGATTGAGGACAGCTTACCAGTGAAGCAGGATATTGGCCGGTTCCATCTCATCACGCTCAATAAGGTCGTGGAGCATCTGGCCGACCCGGTTTCGATTTTGCGCGAGGTTGCGCCGCTTCTCGACGCCGCTGGCGGAGTCGCTTATATCGAGGTTCCCGACAAGCAGACTATTCGCTACCGCCCGCCCGAGGACAACATCCTCGGCGCTTTGCACCAGCATCTCTATGGTCTACGGGGGCTGCTGCGTCTCGTGACCGAAGCCGGTTTTGCGCCGTTGCGGCTTGAACGTATCGTCGAGCCGAGCGGCAAGCTGAGCGTCTTTGCTTTCGTGACCACTCCCGCGGTTGCCGCCCGGCTGTCAAGCACGCATTGACGCGACGGACCGTCGAACAGTTCGAACGAAGGAATACGGATCAACGTGAAGAAAATATGCACCGTCATTGGCTCGCGTGCGAATTACAGCTCGATCAAATCCGCTATGCGTGCGATTCAGGATCACCCCGAGCTCGAATTGCAGCTTGTCTGCGTGGCCTCCGCCTTGCTCGACCGGTACGGTCAAGTGGTCAATCTGATCGAACGCGACGGCTTCAAGGTTGACGAAAAATTGCACATCCTGGTCGAAGGCGAGACGCCGGCCACGATGGTGAAGTCGACCGGCATGGGGTTGATCGAATTATCGTCGGCGTTCGACCGGCTCAAGCCGGACGTCGTTATCACCGTTGGCGACCGCTTCGAGACCATGGCGACGACGCTCGCCGCGGCCTACATGAACATTCCGGTCGCCCACACCATGGGCGGGGAGGTGTCGGGCACCATTGACGAGAGCATCCGCCACGCCGTCACCAAGTTCGCGCATATCCATTTCCCAGCGAGCCGCGACGCGGCCGAGCGTATCATCCGTCTCGGTGAATTGCCCAAAATGGTGTTCCGCGTCGGTTGCCCGCGTATCGATCTCGTGGCGGACCTCGTCAAGGAAGATGAAAACGGGCTGGATAAGGGGATTTTCGAGCTTGGCGTCGGATCGCCGATCGATCTTTCCAAGCCCTTCGTTATCGTCAGCCAGCATCCGGTCACGACCGAATATGGGGAAGGCGAACGGCAGATCACGGCGACGCTCTCGGCGGTGCGTCAATGCAAATTGCCGGCCATCGTATTGTGGCCGAATGCCGACGCCGGCTCCGAGGACATCGCGCGTGGCATCCGCAAATGGCGCGAGCACGGCGCGGCCGAGAATATGCACTTCTTCAAGAATCTGCCAATCGAAACCTATGTCCGCCTGATGCGCCGCGTCACCTGCCTCATCGGCAATTCGTCGAGCGGCATCCGCGAAGGCGCCTTCATCGGCACGCCGGTCGTCAATATTGGTTCGCGGCAGACCGCGCGTGAGCGCGGCGACAACGTCATCGATGTCGAGCACGAGGAGCAGGCGATTGTGGATGCGATCAAGCGTCAGCACGCGCATGGCCGTTATCCGATGCAGGACATTTATGGCGACGGAACGGCGGGGACCAAGATCGCCGATGTGCTGGCTGGGCTCGGGCCGGTGCAGGTCCAGAAGCTCATTACCTACTGAGTGCCCGCATCGATGCAGCTTCTTGCCATTATTCCTGCGCGTGGCGGCTCCAAAGGGGTTCCGCGCAAGAATATCCGTACGCTCAACGGCCGACCGCTAATTGCCTATTCGATCGAGGCGGCAAAGGCGGCGAAGGCCGTGGACCGTGTCGTCGTTTCGACAGATGACGAGGAGATCGCAGCGATAAGCCGAAGCTTGGGGGCGGATGTTCGGATGCGCCCGGCTGTGCTGGCAGCCGATGAAACTCCCACGCGCGACGTGCTACTGCACGTCATCGCGGAATTGGGGGAGGAAGGCTATCGCCCTGATGCCGTGCTGACCTTGCAACCGACCTCGCCCTTGCGCACGGCTAGGCATATCGATGAGGCTGCCGCGCTGTTCGCGGCCGACCCGCAGGCGGACAGTCTCGTGAGCTGCATCGATGTGCCGCATATCTTCCATCCGCGCTCGGTCATGCGGAATGATGCAGCCGGCTATCTGGTGCCGTTCCTCGATGAGGCGCAGCCGACGCGGCGGCAGGACAAGGAGCCGGTATTCGCCCGCAATGGTGCGGCGATCTACATCACGCGGACGGAACGGCTGAAGGACTACGTGTTCGGCGGCAAGCTTGTGCCTTACATGATGGACGCGGACAGTTCGGTCGATATCGATACGCTCGACGATTTCGCCGTGGCCGAACGGCTGTTAAAGGCGCGTGCATGAGCGCCCGGCAGAATTTCATCGCGCGGCTGCGCAACCGGCTGGAGGTCGAGCGCACGGTGCGCGGCTGGCGGCGCGCGCTGGCGCCGCTGCGTGCCGAGCCAGCGCCGGCTCCGGCCAAGACGGTGCTGTTCTGCGATCTGATGACCATGCCGGCGACCACGAAAGTGGAGTCGCTTATCGCCGGCCTGTTGCGGCTCAAAGGCTATCGTGTTTTCGTTCTGCTCGAGCGTCCCGATTGGCCACTGGAGGCGATCTTCCGCGCGGCGGCGCCGGAGGCCGAGTTCATCTACCGGGAGACAGCGATCGGCGTGCACGAACAGGTTGAGGCCCGCCAAGCCGCCGAGAATATCATGGCGGAAAGCCCCAACCTCCAAGCAGTCGTCGAGCGAGAGGTCGACGGCTTCCGCATCGGCCGCAGCGTGCAGTCCTGGGTGCTGCGGCAGTTCCGCGTTGGCCGCCTGGATGATGACGACGCCCAGCATCGGGCTGCGACGCTGGAGACTTTAACGAAGTCGCTGGCGACCAAGGCCTTTATCGAGCGCCTGCTCAAGGAGCGCAGGCCGGATACTGCGGTTTTTGTAGAGCGCGGGTATACGCCAGCCGGCGAGGTTTTCGACGGCTGCGCGCTGGCCGGTGTCGACGTCGTACAGTGGTGCGGCGCGCCGCAATCGGATTGCCTCATCTACAAGCGCTACAACGCGGTGAGCCGCGGCGAGCATCCGCTGTCGCTGTCAGATGAAACCTGGGCGAAGCTCATCGCCATGCCCTGGGGCGCGGGCAATGATGGCGCCGTCGCCGAGCAAATTGCGGCCAATTACGAATCCGGTGCTTGGTACAATCGGCAGCAGTTGCAGGAAGGCAAAAGCATCGCGCAGGCGGACGAGGTGCGCCGCGCGCTCGGGTTGGATCAGGCGAAAAAGACCGCAGTCATCTTTTGTCACATCCTCTACGACGCGACCTTCTTCTACGGCGACAGCCTATTCGACGACTACGAACAGTGGATGGTGGAAACGGTGCGGTCAGCGATCGCCAACCCGAACCTCAACTGGATCGTCAAGGTCCATCCGGTCAATGTCTGGCGCTCCAAGATGGACGGCACAGATCTCGTGCAGCTCGAGGCAGAGACCCTGCGGCGACATTTCGGCGACTTGCCGGCGCATGTGAAGATCATGCCGGCGGATACGGGTATCAATACCTTCTCGCTGTTCGATGTGGCCGATTATGGCCTGACCGTGCGTGGCACTATCGGCATGGAATTGCCCTGCTTCGGCATTCCGGTCGTCACGGCCGGCACCGGCCGTTACGCGGGCAGGGGTTTCACAATCGATCCCAAGACGCGCGAAGACTACGATGCACTGCTGGCGCGGTTGCATGAGGTGCCACGGCTCGAGGCTGAAGTGATCCGCCGCGCCCGCCTACATTACTACGGCGCCTTGAACCTTCGTCCGGTGCGGATGCGGTCCTTTACGATGCAGCAGGAGGCTGGCAACGGCATGGATGTGACGCTCAATCGTCGTGCCGACGCTGGTCTGATCGAAAGCGACGATCTGGGCCGTTTTATCCATTGGCTGACTGACGAGCGCTCGGCGGAGCTGCTGTCCAAGGCGCTATGAGCAACAGCGAAATGCCGCATTCCCATTCTGGTCCATTGATCTGCCCGCTGTGTGGGCAAGAAAATGTGTTCGTTGCCAAGCGGTTCTCTTCGACACCGCTTGTACGTTACTGGAATGCGCTCGGTTATGACGTCGAGAAGGCCTTTCCGCAATTGCGCGAAGGCCTTTCGAAGTGGCAATGCGTCGATTGCGATTTGCGCTTCTTCACGCCGCAGGCCGTGGGCGGTGCCGATCTCTATAGGGCGCTGGGGCGTAACGCCTTCTATTATGCCGGAGTGAAGTGGGAGTTCGCGCATGTGCTGCGCCGGCTGGCACGGCGCCCCAATGGTGGCACGCTGTTGGAGTTGGGTTGCGGGCCCGGGCACTTCCTGGAGCGGGCTGCACCCTATTATGAGCGCGTGGTCGGCCTCGATTTCAACGACGATGCGGTGCGAGAGGGCCGGGCACGCGGTCTGGATGTGCGCGCCTGCGATGCAGACGAGCTGAATGAGACCTTCGATACAATTGCGGCGTTCCAGCTCATCGAGCACGTCCCGAAGCCGGCCGAGACGTTCCGTCATCTCGTCAAGCTGCTGCGGCCCGGCGGCGAGCTGATCGTCGCGGTGCCGAACGAGGACAGCCTTCTCGGCGCTCTCGAGCAGAACAGCTTGAATATGCCGCCGCACCACGCCTCCTGCTGGAGCAAGCAGGCGTTGCAGTCGGCCGCGCGTCTCCATTCGCTGGAGTTTGAGGACTACGCCTGCGAGCCGTTAAGTCTGGATCTCTATCTCGGCGCGCTGCACGAGCGCTTCGACCGCTATCTTGCGGGTAGCAATGTCTTGATGAGGCCTTGGCTTTGGCTCATTCGGCGCAATGCGGTCGCGCGCGCATTGTTGGAATTTGACCTGGTGCGGAAGCAGGAGGTCGGCCATACCCACATCGCTTTCTTCCGAAAAGCAGCGGCGTGAGAAATCGTTGGTTATGCCGATAAAAATCGCTTATTGCACCGTGCTCAACGCGGCCTTTATTCCGCGTGCGGTTACGTTGCAGAATTCGATCAGTGTTCACTGCCCAAATGCCGTTTTCGTCTACTACTGCGTGGACGATGCGTCGGCTCAGCAATTGCATTCGCTCGGTCTGGAGAAGGCGCGCATCATTGCGCCAGCCGCGTATGAGACCGAACATTTGCGGGCGCTCAAAGCCACAATCAAGACAAACGAATATTGCTGGACCTGCAAACCGGTCGCCCTGAAGCACGCCTTGGACGCCGACGGAACGCTCGATTGGGCGGTCTGGGTTGATGCCGACATGTATGTTTTCGGCGATCTCGATGGCGCGCTGGCCGACGCCGGTGATGCCAACGTAGCGCTGACGCCGCATAATTTTTCGCTGCCCGAGTTCAAGCAACATGAGCCGATGGTCGGCCGCTTCAATGCCGGCTTTGCTGCGTTCCGAAACAGTAAAGGTGGCCGGGCCGCGCTGGACTGGTGGCTGGCGCGCTGTCTGGAAGGATGTCCCGCCGTGCCGATCGACGGCAAATACGCCGACCAGAAATATCTCGATGAGATCCCGAATCTGTTTGCACCGGTTGCGGCGCTGCATGTTGGTGTTAATGCTGCGCCCTGGAATATCTTCGGCAAGACGATCGAATCGCGCGCCGGGGGAATCTACGTCTCGGGGCAACCACTTTTATTGTATCATTTCCAGGGCTTGCGCGTCGTCCGTCGCTGGATGTTCGATCTCTACGCGGCGTTGCGCGCTTTGCCGGCGCCGGTGCAGCGCTTGATCTATCGTCCGTACACGGCGGCGCTTGCTGCGGAGATGCGGACGGTCGCGCGTCACACGCATGATTCCCGTGTCGGGCTCGATAACTATGTCGCCGGGCTCGGAGGGTTCCTGCGCGCGGCCCGGCATGTCGCCATGAGCCGCAACATCCAGCTCAGGCCAATCGCGAAATGAAACAGGTTCTTCTCCAGCAGGGCGGTATCACCGTCGCCGACGTCCCTGCGCCGCAAGTCGAGCCGGGCGCCGTGCTGGTGCAGACCACCGCGTCCTGCATCTCGGTCGGCACCGAACTCTCAGGCGTCAAGGCCAGCAACCTGCCGCTGTGGAAGCGCGTGCTAAAACGCCCCGACCAGGTGCGCCGCGTTATCGAGATGGTGCGCACGCAAGGCTTTGCGCGCACGCAAGAGCTGGTGCGCTCACATCTGGGGCAGGCGCAGCCAATGGGTTATTCGCTCGCCGGCTCGGTCATTGCCGTCGGTGAGGGCGTGGACGATCTTTTCCCGGGCGACCGCGTCACCTGTGCCGGCGCGCAAGTGGCCTTCCACGCCGAATATGTCTGCGTCCCGCGCAATCTTGTTGTGGGAACGCCCGAAGGCGTCGGTGACGAAGCGGCGGCTACCGTAGCCCTCGGCGCCATTGCGCTCCATGGCATCCGTCGCGCCGAGCCGACGTTGGGTGAGACCTTCGTGGTCGTCGGCCTCGGTATCCTTGGCCAGATCACCACGCGCCTGCTGAAGGCGTCGGGCATCCGCACCATCGGTGCCGATCTTAATGCGGCGCGGGTCGCGCAGGCGCGTGCACATGGCGTCGATCTAGCCTTGGCGGAGGGTGCGGACGCCGAGCAACAGGTCGCGCGGCTGACCGGCGGGCTGGGCGCCGATGCGGTCATCGTGACCGCCGCCACCGCATCGGACGAGCTACTGGGCGCGGCGCTACGCATGTGCCGCCGCAAGGGCCGCGTCGTGCTGGTCGGCGATGTGCCGATCAGCTTCGACCGCGCAGACATCTACGCTAAGGAGATCGATTTCCGCATCTCGAGCTCTTACGGTCCCGGCCGCTACGACCGCAACTACGAAGAGGGCGGACTCGACTATCCGGCCGGTTATGTGCGCTGGACCGAGAACCGCAACATGCAGGCCTATCTCGGCTTGTTGGCCAATGGCAGCGTGCGGATCGACGATCTGGTCGCGACCCGCTACGCCATCAATGACGCCGTGGCGGCCTATGCCGCCTTGCAGGCAGACGGCGCGGGTAAGCCGCTGAGCGTCATCCTTACTTATCCGCAAGCGCCTGACGCAAAACCGGCGCAGCGCCTTGCCAATCCGGCGCTGCGAACGGGACAACCGGGCGCGCTGAGCATCGCCATGGTGGGCGCGGGCGGCTTTGCCAAAGGGACCTTGCTGCCGCTCATCAAGAGCGAAGCGGGGCGCTTCACGCTGCAGAGCATTTGCTCGCGCCAAGGCCACAGCGCGTCCGCGGTCGCCAAGCAATTCGGCGCGCAGGAAGCGACCACCGATTTCGAAGGTTTACTGTCCGCGCCGGACGTCGACGCCGTGATGATCGCCACGCGCCATCACCAGCACGCCGACATGGTCCTGCGGGCGTTGCGCGCCGGCAAGCATGTTTTCGTCGAGAAGCCGTTATGTCTGACCCGCTCGGAGCTTGACGCCATCTCGGATTTTTACGGCGCGGACACGGCCGGCAAGCCGCTGCTGATGACCGGCTTCAACCGCCGCTTCTCGCGTTATGCCACAGCCATCGCACAGGCGACCGCGGCGCGCAGCAACCCGATGATCATCGACTACCGCGTCAATGCCGGCTATCTGCCGCACGATAGCTGGGTGCATGGCGCGGAGGGCGGCGGCCGCAATATCGGCGAAGCCTGCCACTTCTACGATCTGTTCGTGATGCTCACCGGCGCCAAGGCGGAAACGATCGACGCGGCCGCCATTCGCCCGCGCACCAGTTACTACGGGCGCAGCGATAATTTCGTCGCCAGCTTCGGCTTCGGCGACGGCTCGGTGGCCAAGCTCACTTATACGGTGCTGGGCGCGCCCGACTTTGCCAAGGAACAATGCGAGGTCTACGCCGACGGCCGGGTCTATAGTCTCGACGATTTTAAGCGCCTTACGACCGCCGGCGGGAAGGGGCCTGCGCTGACGAGCGCCGCGCCGGACAAAGGCCACCGCGAGGAATTGATCGCCTTCGCCGACGCCATCCGCAACGGCGAGGCTTGGCCGATCCCGCTGTGGCAACAACTCGAGGCCATGCGCATGGCGTTCGACGTTGAACGGCGCATAGTGCCGAAAGGTGACGCTCGGTCATGAAGCATGCCGCCATGAGCCAGTTCGCCGACGCCTCCTGGCCGGGACGGCCGCCGCTGCCGCCGGAGGATATCTTCGGCAACACCAAGAAACTGCGGTTCATCTTGCGCACTATTGAGCAGCATCGTGCCAAGCTAGGCCGCGATGTGACGGTGCTCGACTTCGGCTGCGGCAATGCCGCGGCGGTCGGCCAATACCTGATCGGCGAGGGCATCCGCTATGTCGGGGTCGATTTCCATGAGCCGTCGCTATCTTACGCGCGCCAGCATTTCGGCGGACCGCACGCGGAATTCCGCGAGATGGTACCGACTGACGTGTCTTTCGACGTTATTGTCTATGCCGACGTGCTTGAGCACGTGCCGGATCCGCTTGGCATTGTGACGCAACATGCGCGCGTGCTTGCGTCCGACGGAATCATGATCGGTTCTGTGCCAAATGGTTACGGCCCCTGCGAGACCGAAAAATTCATCGACCGTCATCTGCGCCTGTACAAATTGCTGCGCTCTGCCAAGCGCGCCGCTTTGCGCCTGGCGGGCAGGGTGCCGAAAGACAGCGCAGCCATCCCCTATAATCACGAATCTGGACACATTATCTTCTTCACCATGCGTAGCCTCAAGCGCATGGCATCGGATGCCGGCTTGCGCATTGTGCGCTTTGCCCATGGCGGCTTTGTCGGGGCGGATTTGACCGGCAGCACGATCTTCGCCAGCCGCGGCTTCGTCGATTGGAACATCCGTGCCGCCGACCGCCTGCCTTCCTGGCTCGTGTCGACGTGGTATTTCGTGCTGCAACGGTAAACTGCCCGGCGGCGCGTGGCTGCCGAGTGCCGACATGGACATCCACGGCTATATTCGCCAAGGGCGCACGCTGCCGCTCGAGGCCACCCTGCGCAAAGCTGTGGCGCTGGCTCGGCGGGCCGGCCGGGCGCGCGTGCGGCTCGCGGCGGACTTGTTCGCCGGCAGCTATGGGAGGGGTGAGCCCAGTCTCAACCCGGCGGCGCGCATCGCCATCGCCGCGGCAGAGATTCCGGCCGATCTGACGGCGACGTTGCGGCGCCTCGGCCAGGAATACCTGCAACACCGCTTTGATCTGCTCGGGTCGGGATGGGTGTCGCCGGTCTATGGCTTCGCGGCGCCCGGTTTTCTCGGTCATCGGTTTTCCGCACAAGGGCCGGCGGCGCCCGTGCCCGATGGAGCCGGCCTTGAAGCCGTCATCAACCGTGCGAACGTTCCGCGCGCGCGCGACATCTGGCGGCTGATCGGCCGTGCCGACTACACGCCGATCGATTGGCAGCTCGACTTTCGTTCGGGCTATCGCTGGTCGGCGCGGCGGCCAAGTCTGCGCTTGCCGATCCCTGTTGATACCGGCGCCGACATCAAAGTGCCGTGGGAACTTGGCCGCCTCCAGCATCTGCCGCAGCTTGCGCTCTGCGCCATCCTGGCGAAGGAAAGCACGCCCGGCTTCGCGCCGGCCACCCGTTACGTCGAGGAGATCGCCGACCAACTCGCCGATTTCACCTCGACCAATCCGCCACGCTTCGGCGTAAATTGGATCGGCACGATGGATGTTGCCATCCGCGCCGCTAACATCGCACTGACTTTGGCGCTGCTGGCGGGTGCCGGCCTGTCGCTGTCCCCCCCGGTGAAGGCGGTCGTCGCCAACGCGCTGCACGACCACGCCGCGCATGTCGCCGACCATCTTGAATATTCGGAATCAGGTCGCAGTAACCACTATCTTGCTGATCTCGGAGGGCTGTTGTGGGCCGCCTGGCTGCTGACGGGCTCGGATGCCGATCGTTTTATGGTATTCGCGCTTGCCGAGATTTTGCAGGAAGCAGATCTTCAGTTCCTTCCCGATGGCGGCAATTACGAAGGCTCCACCAATTATCATCGGTTGTCGGGCGAGACCGTCGTATTCGCGCTCTCGGTCATTGCCTCGCTTGATGCGTCAGCGCTCAAGCGGCTCGACCAGGCAACGCCGCCTGCTCGAGGCTGGCGTGCCGATTTTCCGGTTCTGCCGTTGCGCCGCCGTGACGCGGCATCCTCCGGCGCGGGCCTTATCCCGCCGGGTCTCGTGCAGAAGTTGCAAGGTGCCGCGCAGTTGACGCGCTCCGTCCAATGCGCCGACAACACTATTGTACAGATTGGCGACACCGATTCTGGCCGTTTTTTCAAATTGCATCCGACCGGATCGGAATGCGACGGCACCTTTGTTGAGAACACGCTCGACCATCGTGGTTTTGCCGCCGCGGTAGACGCGCTCCGTGGTGCCACGTCCGGCGAGCACATGGACGCCGTCCTCGTCAGGTGTCTCATCAGCGCTGCGGGCCTAAAAGAGCCGTCCGCAGCGCCTGTCCTGGCCGACTTCGGCGATATCGACGTATTGCTAGCGCGTTGGGAAGCAGCCCCGGAGAAGGGCCGCCGCCTGCGCCGCATTCCATTTAGCGGCCTGACCGCTCCTTGGTCGCGTAAGGCCTTTCCCGATTTCGGTCTCTATGTCTTCCGGCAACGAGACATGCTGATTGCCTTCCGTTGCGCCGGTGAGCCGCCCAAGGGTGCCCCTCGTGGCCACCGCCACGACGACAATCTCGGCATTGAGTATCGATTGGGCACGATCGAGCGTCGCGATCCCGGCTCCTTCGTCTACACGCCGAATGTTGCGCAGCGGAATGCCTACCGTGCCGCCTCCGCGCATGACGTGCCGCGCCCGCGCGGACCTGCGTTTGCAAAGACTGGAGGCGATCTGTTCAGCTTCGAAGAAGTGGCATACGCTCAATGCCTTTGTTGGCTGCCGGACGCGGTGGCCGGCGAAGTGAGCGGCCCGTTCGGCTCGATGCTGCGCATCCTGCATCTATCGGGGCAGGAGCTGGCGATCTACGACTGCGTCGTGCCTGGCGAGATCGCAGACATTGCGCCTCCTTTGCCGACGGCCGTCGGCTACGGACGTCTGTAATGCGCGGCGCATTCGTCCTGTTCGAAGGCCTGCCACCGACGGTGATCGATTCCCAGGTGCTCGCGCATGTGCGGCTGGCGCGCGAGCAACTCGGCATCGATCTCACGGTCGTCGCTGCCGCCTGTTCACGCCCGCTGTTCGAGTCATCGCAGGCGCGGGTCGAAATGGCGCGTCAGGTCGCGGGTGGGGACGTGCGGCTTATCCGCGGCGTCCGTCCGGCCGCGCCGGGCTCGCGGCTGGTCAATCGGCTTCTGCTTGCCCGCGCATTGGCTGCGCTCGGGCCGCTCTCCTTCGTGCATGCGCGCGGCGATTATGCTGCGGCAGTGGCCGGACCATGGGCGCAGCGTCGCGGTGTGCCGATGCTGTGGGATTGCCGCGGTGATGCGCGGGCCGAGTTGCAGGATCGCCTGGGGACTCGCGCGCCGGTCATCCTCCGCTATCGTTCTCATCTGCTTGAGCGCGAACTGGCGATCGCGGGCCGGACCTGCGCCGGCGCGTGCTTTGTCACCCCGCAGCTGCGCGATCTGATGGCAGCCTACATGTCCGGGCAGCCGGACTGGGTTATCCCGTGCCTCGCTCCGGAAGCGGAATTCTTCTTCGATCCGGCTCTGCGGGCGCGCGTGCGGGCCGAGCTCGCCATCGCGCCGGAAGAAGCCGTCTACATCTATTCCGGCAGCCTGATCGCCTATCAGCGTTTCGACGAAACAGTGGCGATGTTTCGCGACGTGCTCGCGGCTGGGCAGAAGGCGCGGCTTATTGTTCTAACGCCCGAAGTGGAGCGCGCGCGCCAAGTGTACAACGGCCTGCCGGCCGGAAGCGTCATCTGCAAATCGGTCACACACGCGGAGGTCAACGGCTATCTCAACGCCGCCGACTTCGGCGTGTTGCTGCGCGATTCGTCGCCGGTGAATTTCGTCGCGTTCCCGACCAAGTTCGCGGAATATGCCATGACCGGCCTCAGGATTGTCATGAAGGAAGCGCCGCCGAGTTGCGTTGAGGTTGCCCGTGAGTTCGGCAATTACCAAGCGTTCGGCGCACCGGCGGCGACCTGGCCTACGGAAGAACGCACGCGCTGTGCTGCGCAGGCCGCGCAACGGCTCGGCCGTCGCGCCGCCATGCCGGCCTATGCTGACATCTACGATCGTCTCGCGCGCTCTTCTTGTTCGGCCAAGGTGATGCAACGATGACTGCCGCAAGCGCTGACAAGAAGATCGTCCATCTGGTCGCGGGCGCGCGTCCGAACTTCATGAAGATCGCGCCGCTCTATCACGAACTCAAGCGCCGTTCCTGGTGCGTGCCGGTGCTCATTCACACTGGCCAGCATTACGACCTGGGCATGTCGGATGTGTTTTTCCGTGACCTGAAGCTGCCGGCGCCGGACCATTCTCTCGGCATTGGTGGCGGCAGCCACGGCGAGCAGCTTGGCAAGGTCGTCATCGCCTATGAAAAGATGCTCACCGAAACGAAGCCCGACCTCGTCACCGTCGTCGGCGACGTCAATGCCACCGCGGCCTGCACGCTTGCCGCCAAGAAGCTCAACGTGCCGGTCGCCCATGTCGAGGCGGGCTTGCGCTCGCGCGATCGACTGATGCCCGAGGAGATCAATCGGGTCGTCACCGACTCGATCTGCGATCTCCACCTGACGCCGTCGGAAGATGCCGACGCCAATCTGCGCGCCGAAAATGTGCCGGAGACTTGCATCCATTTTGTCGGCAACATCATGATCGACAGCCTCGTGGCTATGGAGTCGGTGGTCCGGTCGCAGCTGCATCCGTTCCCGAACGTGGCGGAGGGCCGCTACGCCATCGCCACCTTCCACCGTCCCCAGAATGTCGACGATGTGGCGTCCCTGCGCGCGCTGGTGGACGGGCTCGTTGCCTTGGCGGGCAAAATTCCCGTTATATTTCCGCTACATCCACGGACCCGGCAGCGTCTACAAGCGGCCGGCTTGCTGACCGCGCTGGAGCGGGCGCCCGGCATGCAGCTTAGTGAGCCGCTCGGTTATGCCGACTTCATGCGCTGCCTGTTCGGCGCTTCCCTCGTGGTGACCGATTCTGGCGGCGTGCAGGAAGAGACGACCTATCTCGGCATCCCATGTTTCACGGCGCGGCCGTCGACCGAGCGGCCGATCACCATCACGCACGGCACCAATCGACTGATCGCTCTCACAGACATCGGCTCGCTGGCCGACCCCAAGGTGCGCCGCGACAAGATCGCGCCGCCGCCACTGTGGGACGGCAAGACCGCCGCGCGCATCGCGGACCTCTTCGAGCGCTACCTCGCCGCCGGCGCGCCGTTGCGTCAGGGCTAACCGGTCCACGGCGGCCGGGCCATGATGAAAATTTGAAAGACCGAACCGGTTGTTGCGACACATCACCAGCGTCGTTGTCTTCTCCCTGCTAGCCCAAGCAGTCGGGCTTCTCCGTATCCTGGTGATCGCAGCGCTGTTCGGCGCGTCCATCAACTTGGACGCCTACTATCTTGCGCTGATTGTTCCGGCTCTCGTCACGGGCGTTATCGGTGGATCGTTGCAGGCTGGTTTCGTGCCGGTGTATGTGCGTCTGCTGACGCATGAGACGCGCGAACGGGCCGAGGCGTTGCGTGGTTCGGTGTTCTGGGTCCTTATCGTCGCGTTGACGTTGCTTTCGGTCGCGGCATTGCTCACCGCGCCTTATTGGGTCCATTGGCTTGCCTCCAGCGGCGGCGCGGACCTGTGGCAGCTGACCACGTATGCCAGCCGCATCATCGTCTCCTCGATTTTGTTGAACGCCGCAGGGGACTATCTCGGTCTTGTTTTGAACTGCCATCGTCGCTTTGCACTGGCTGCGGCGGCGCCGGCTGCAAACACGCTTGTTTCGGTCCCGGCCCTCCTGCTGATCGGACCGAGCCTCGATGGCCTCGCATGGAGCGTCATTCTCGGCGGCATTGCGCAACTCGCCACCGTGGCAGTTGGGATGGCAGCCGGCCGTCTGACCCTTCCGTTCAGTTGGCGGCCTGCAAAGATCGACTTTTTTGCGGTGATGGATCTTGCCCGGCCGATGGTGCCTGGTTTTGTGTTTACCCAGCTTCAGCTTGCTTATGTCCAGGCCTTGCCGGCCCGGCTCGGCGAAGGCGCCATTTCGATCTTTGGTTATGCGACCCGGCTGCAATCGGTCGTGGAACAGGTGTTCGTGATCGGCATTGGTACGGTGTTGCTGCCACATCTTGCCGAAATGGCCGCGCGCGGAGACCGCGACGGCATCGGCAAGTTGACGGTGCAAATGGTGGCATACGCGATGGTCGGGGCGGTGCTGCTGGCTGGCGGCATCTGGCTGGTCGGCAAGGATGCGGTGCATCTTCTGCTTGGGCGCGGCAGTTTCGACGAGGCCACCGCTGCGGACGTATCCTGGCTGTGGCTCTACTTGGCCTTGGGCGCATTTCCTTTCGCGGTGAGTACGTCGCTGTCGAAGCTGATCATGGCGCTGGGGCGTCCAGTTATCTTGTCGATAACGGCCGCAATTGTCTTGGTTGCGGTCTACATTCTCGGCAATCTGTTGCCTGGGCATTTCGGAATTGTTGGCATTGCGCTTGTCGTCGTTCTGGCGCAATGCCTGAGGTTGATAGCTTATGCTGTGAGTCTCGGTCCATATTTCTGCGGCGCCGGCGATGTACCGGCCACACGCTGGCCGCATCGTTAAGTTGGGATTAGGTTTGCCGGAAGTCTACGAAAAAATGCCCGTGGGCGCCGTCGTATTTGTCATCGGGTCGATGCGAATCGGCGGTGCCGAAAAGCAACTCGCACTGCTCGCGAACGGGCTCGCGCAGCGGGGGTGGCAGGTCGATATCTTTTGCCTCGAAGGCAGTGAAGGCCTGGCCGACGGTGTGCTGGCGCCGGAGGTCCGGCTCCATTCGGGCGGCTGGAATTCGTTGCAGCCGCGCTGGCTAAAAATATTATTGCTGCTTCGCGCGCAATGGCGGCTGGCCGCTCTATGCGTCAGGGCGAGAGCGGATGTCGTGCACGCGTTCCTGCCTTTGGCGAATTTGATCGGCGCAGTCGCGGGCAAGATCACGGCCCGCCGGATGGTCATTACGTCGCGCCGCGCCCTGGGCACGCATCAGGACAAGAATCGCTTGTGGATCGCCACCGACCGTGTCGCCAATTGGCTTTCCGATTGCATCACGGCGAATTCGAAGGCGGTTGCCGCCGACACGATCGCGCGCGATGGCGTCGATGAAGATAAGATAAAGATCATATACAATGGAATAGATGTAGCGCCCTACGACGCAGGGGTCCGGCGCCGCGATGCCGTCCGTGCGGCGCTTGGGGTTAGTTCGGATTCCGTCGTCATAGCGTGCGTGAGCAACTTGCTCGCCTACAAAGGCCATATGGATTTGCTGCCGGCCTTCGCCTCGGTTTGCGCCGGTCGACCGGCCGCGACACCACCGTTGACCTTGCTGTTGGCCGGCGAGGACCGCGGCATGGGGGAACGTCTTAAGCGGCGTGCCGAAGAGCTCGGTATATCGAACCTGACGAGGTTTCTCGGCTGCCGGTCGGACGTGCCGGACATCCTGGCCGCCTCAGATATAGGCGTGTTGCCGTCCCATGAAGAGGGGTTTGCCAACGCACTCCTGGAAATGCTGGCCGCGGGTCTTCCGGTGGTCGCAACCGATGTTGGTGGAAACAGGGAAGCGCTGGCCGGCATGGACGGGTGCTATCTGGTGCCGCCGTCGGAGCCGAAAGCCATGACCGATGCGCTTTATCGGCTTATGGCGGTTCTGCCGGAGCGACATGAGCAGCGGGCCGCGCGTGTGGAATTGATCAGAAGCCGTTTCCAGGTCGTAGCCATGGTCGATCGTTACGAGAAGCTGTATCGGGAAGGACGATGATCAACCGGGAGTCCATGCAGCGCGTGTTGTACGGATGGTCGGTCGGGGAGTTCGGTGAGCCGCGGCCTATCGGTATCGGTGTTGCCGCCGTCGCCGCCGTTTACGTTCTGTTGGTCTATTCCAACGCGGTGGAGGTCGTCTCGCGCGCCGGGACGGCCGGGCTTTATGCCGGACGCTTCATCATCTATTCGGCTTTCGCTATAGGCATCCTGGCGACCGCGGTCCAGGTGATCGTCCCGCGCCAGCGCTCCACGTTGTCGTGGCTGCTGTTGGGCTATAGCGGCCTTATTGCCGCGCTGATCGCCATTCATGCGACACTGATGGGGGAGGGTGTCGGCCTCGCCACCAAGAGCTTTATCGCGGGCATATTCCAGATCATCGGCTTCGGCTTTCTCCTTGGCCTCCGGCCGGCGCGGACGACGGTCAACGGCTGTGTCACGGTCGTGCTGCTCGTGACCTCTGCGTTTTGCCTGATCGACGTGATGGTCTCGGGCGTGTTCAGCGAAATTCCCGGCCGTGGGGCGGGCTTGTATTTCAACCCGAACATCGCCGCGCTCGCGCTGGTGTTGGGCGCCATGGCCATTGCCACGTCCTGGCGCCCGTCCTGGCGTCTGCCGATTTTCGCGGTGGTTGCTGTAGGATTGCTCGCCACTCTGTCGCGCTCGGGTATGTTGACTGCCGTCGTCATCGTGCTGGCCTGCGCGGTGCCGATCTATCTCGACCTGTCCAGAAACAGCGCGGCCTACCGCCGCGGCGCCGGGCTGGCGACGCTCATTTTGGCACTTGGCATATCGTATCTCACGTATGCCTATGTTTCAGGGACGACTTTCGGCGGAAATTTAACGGCGGCGCAAAGCAGTGTATTCGGCTCGCTCATGAAGGATGCCGCGAAGGCGGTTGGGCCTCCGCCCGTGGAAATAGGCTCCCCGTCCGGATCGCAAGACGTGCAACGGGCCACAACGGCGAACGCACGTCCGATCGATTGTGCGTCGTGGACCGTCGTCCTGCGCGGTCTGCGCGAAGCGCAGACCTGTCCCTGGCTCGATCCTGTGTTCATGGACCGGCAGGAGTTCTATAGTTCCGGCGCCGCCCGGCTGTTGCTCGGTCTTCGTGGCATTGCCGCGATCGTCGATGCGCCGTGGTTCGGCTCGGGCCTCGACCGTGCCTTCAGCCTGCGACCGCACAACACGTATCTCCTGTTCGGCATTGCTTATGGCGTCGTCGGCTTGCTGTTCGTGCCGCTTTTTTGCGTGTTCATATCGCTGCGTATGGGCGGCTGGCGGAACGCGCTGCCGGTAATTCTGTTCGTGGTCCTGACGAGCGCGGTCAGCCACGATCTTTTCCTGGTCCGTGACCTTGTTGCCGGTCTGGCCATCGTTCTGTCGTCAGGCGAGCGAGCGTGGACGGCGTAGCCAGCTTCGGCTCCAGCGAAGCCGCCTCGCGTCCGACGATTCTGTTCGTCATCGGGCAGCTCAACGTCGGCGGAACTGAAAATCATCTGGCAATGGTGGCGCCGGCACTGGTCCGTAAGGGCTGGCGGGTTTCGGTGTTTTCGTTGCAGGGCCCCGGCCCGGTCGGCGAGACGCTGGCAGCGGGCGGCGTCGAGGTGATCCGCCCGCCACAAGAGCCGGCTGCGCGGCCGGCGGGGGGAGTCTTGCGAAGCTTTCGCTTTGTGCTGTCGGTGTTCCGGCTTGCGAATGTCTTGATCCGCACGAAGCCGTCGATTGTGCATTTCTTTCTGCCGGCGGCTTACCTTGTCGGCGCGCCTCTGGCGGCGCTCGCGGGCACGCCGATCCGCGTCATGAGCCGCCGCAGCCTGAACGCCTATCAGGCTGCCTATCCTTTTGTTTCTGCCGTTGAGAAGAAGCTGCACAGGGGTATGACCGCGGTGCTCGGCAATTCGCTGAGCGTCGTCCGCGAGTTGCGCGATCAGGAGGGTGTCCCGGCGTCGAAGCTCGGACTGATCTACAACGGGCTGGATACCAGCCACTTCGCGCAGGCCGAGCCGCCCGATCAGGCGCGCGCCGCGCTCGGCTTGTCGCCGCACGACCTTGTCATGGTCACGGTGGCCAATCTCATACCCTACAAAGGCCATGCCGATCTCCTCGCTGCCCTCGGTCGCGCGCAGCCGGGATTGCCGCCGAACTGGCGCCTGCTCGTGGTCGGGCGCGACGACGGGATCGGACCGGAATTGAAACGGTTGTGCGCCGAACTCGGCCTGGGCGAGCATGTCGACTTCCTCGGCGCGCGCAACGACATACCGCGGTTATTGGCTGCCGCCGACGCCGGATTGCTCTGCTCGCACGAGGAAGGGTTCTCCAACGCTCTGCTGGAAGGCATGGCCGCAGGCCTGCCGATGATCGTGACGGATGTCGGCGGCAATGCCGAGGCCGTTATCGACCAAGAGAACGGTTTGATCGTGCCTGCAAAAGACCCGGCGCGACTTGCGGAAGCCATATTGTGTCTTGCCAATGATCCGCCGTTGCGGGCCCGGTTTGGCGCGGCTGCGCGGACGCGTGTCGCGCAATACTTCTCACTCGAACGCTGTGTCGACGGCTACGACGCGCTTTATCGGGCGTTGTTGGCGGGCCGTCCGGTGAGCGACGTGGAGCAATTGAGGATCGCCGCGCGCTGACCCGCCGGGACGGTGCCCGTTAGCTCGTGATGCCCGCGCCCCAGCGCTCCCGCCACGCTTCGAGCATCAGCACGTCCCACAACGGATACTGCCAATTGTAGTGGCCGCTGAGCTGCTCTGCCCAGGCGCGGCGCACGGCAGCGACATTGACCAGGCCGGCCTCGCGCAATCGCTTTTCGGACAGCAGTCCTTCCGCCCAATCGCGCAGTGGACCGGACAGCCAGTCCCCCAGCGGAACGGCGAAACCCATCTTGGGCCGCTCGACCAGTTCGGGCGGCACGTGACGGTAGAGAACCTGGCGCAGCGGCCATTTGCTGACGCCGTTGCGGATCAAGGATTCACGCGGAATGCGCCAGGCAAACTCGACGACGCGATGGTCAATGAGCGGCACGCGGGCTTCCAACGCCACCGCCATGCTGGCCCGGTCCACCTTGGTGAGGATGTCGTCCGGAAGGTAGGTGACGAGGTCAAGGAACTGCATGCGTTCGAGCAGGCCGGGGAAATCTTTCGTCACCGATTGGTCCCAGAGCAAGCCCTTCGGCTCCGCGGTGCCCGGCATGATCGTTTCCGGTTCCCAGTGCGTCACAAAGCGCCGGTAAAGCGCGCTTGTGTCGTCGAGCCCGAGCACGCCGGCAAGCTTGTGCATCTTGTCGCCGGGTTGCCGCGGACGCAGGCGGGCGGGCACGATATCGAACAGACGCGACCAAGTGTCGACCGAGACGCCGCGGATGCCATGCGCGAATGCGCGACGCAGCGGTGCGGGGATCATAGACATCGCGCGCCAGAAGCCTTGTCCGAGTTTGTAGCGGTTATAGCCGCCGAACAGCTCATCGCCTCCGTCGCCCGACAGCGCCACGGTAACGTGGCGTCGCGTCATCGCCGAAACCAAGTAAGTAGGGATCTGCGAAGAGTCGGCAAACGGCTCGTCGTAGTCGTCGGGCAGACGTGGAATGACGGCCAGCGCGTCCTTCGACGTGACGGTAAGCTCGGTGTGCTCCGTGCGCAGATGGCGTGCGACCGCCGCCGCATGCTGCGCCTCGTTGTAGCCGGTGTCATCGAAGCCGATGGAGTAGGTTCGCACCGGCCCGGCGTTGGCCGCCTGCATCAGAGCCACCACGGTGGACGAATCGATGCCGCCGGATAGAAAGGCGCCGATCGGTACGTCAGCGACCATGCGCCTGCGCACCGCGTCTTGCAGCAGTGCCTCGAGTTGGTTGGTCAATTCGCTGTCACTCAGGCGCAGCGGATTGGCGAGGCCAGCCAGCGCGACAGCACGCGCGTCCCAGAATTTGTCGATCTGCGGCTCGCCGCCCCACGCCAAAGTGAGAATGCAGCCAGGCTCGAGCTTCTGGACCCCGTCATAGATGGAGTGCGGCGCCGGAATGTAATTGTGCCTCATGTAGGCGGCAACCGCGCCGCGATTGATGCGCGGCGTCCAGCCGGGATAGGCGCGCAGCGCCTTGAGTTCGGAGCCGAACAGGAACAGCCCGCCGAACTTCGCCCAATAAAGCGGCTTGATGCCGAGACGGTCGCGGATCAGCGACAGCGTACGCTGGCGGCGGTCCCACACGCCGATGGTGAACATGCCGATCAGCCGCTTGACCGTCGGCTCGATGCCGTGGACGGCAAAGGCTTCCAGCATCACTTCGGTGTCGGAATGGCCGCGGAACTTAACGCCGCGCGCTTCCAGTTCGGAACGCAGGTCCTGGAAATTGTAGATCTCGCCGTTGAAGGTGATCACGAAACGCCCGTCGGCGGAGATCATCGGCTGGTGGCCGGCCGGCGACAGATCGACGATGGAGAGGCGGCGATGCGTCAGCGCTATACCGGCTTCGGCATCGCTCCAGACGCCGTGATCGTCGGGGCCGCGATGCGCCATGCAGTCGGCCATCGCCGTCGCCTCGCGCTCGATGCGCTCGCGCGAGTGGCCCGCCGTCGTCAGAACCCCTGCGATGCCGCACATCGTCTTGTCCGATAGTCCCAATAGCCGCAATCGGCAGAACAGTGCTTAACGTCTAACCGGGAGTTCGACAACAGCGCTATTGACCAGCCGCGTTACGTTGTCTTGTGAAGGCGGCGGGCGAGGATTCGACGCGCCCTGTCAAGGAGCGCGCTGAGCGGCTCGGCTGCCAGGGCGATCAGCAGCGGCTCGATCGGCAGCCGATAGCGCAACGATGCGATCGTGACGACGTGCACGAACGTGAAATAGCCGATCACCAGATAGATCGGCGCCAAGAGCCGCCATTGCCTTCGCCATCGCAGCGCGGACAGCAGGGCAAGCGCGAGGACAGGCCCGAAGCTCGCTGCGCTGATAATGGAATACAGGCCTGTCCGGAATTCGGCGGCATTGGGAATGATGTTCCATAGCCGCAGAAACTTCTTGCCTGCCATGCGGACGAACGTTGCCGGATGCTCCGCAATGTAGTCGAGCGCCGCCTTGCTGTAGGCGCGTTGCCGCGCCAGTTCGTCGGGCAGGGCGTTGATCCTGGCGACGAGCTCGGGCTCCGCATCGCGATCCCAGGCGATCCCGGCGTCGGTGTTTCTGGGGTTGTTGCCGAGATAGAGGTTCTGCGCGCTGCCGGTGGTGAAAGGCACGAAAGCGTGGAGCACCACGGCATTGCGGATCACCCACGGGCTCATGCACGCGGCATAGAAGCACGATGCCGCCACCAGGATGGCTGCGGTCCGTCTCCAGCCGGCGCCGGCAAGCCATGCGGTGGCCGCGAGCAGGAGAGGGGGCAGGACCGTAAGGGTCGCTTTCGTCATGGTGGCTGCGGCGAAACATAGGCAGGCGATGGCCAGGCTTGCGTCGATGCGCAGGCCGCGGTCGCGCCACCACAACAGCGCGGCGATGCCGGCAAGCAACAGCGTGTTGAACAGCGTCTCGCTGAGCAGCAGGCCTTGATAGAAGAGAAGGAACGGGTAGAGGGCGGTGACCCATGCCGCCACCAGCGGTGCGCGTGTGTTGCCAAACAAGCGGCGAACGATGATCGCGACCAGGCCGCACTGAATGACGACGAGGATGGCCTGCGCGAGCCGCGCGGGGATGATCGCACCTTGTGTCCCGAACAACCAAACGGCCGGCGCAAAGAACATGGCGGGTCCCGGCATTTCCCAGGCACGGTCGCCGCCGACGGTGAAATCGCCGGTGGCAACGAGCTGGGCGGCGGACGCGAGGAAACGCTGTTCGTCCGGGAAAACGGTGGATCGCGGGAAATAGAACAAATCGACAATCGCACACGCGAACACGCATGCGATATACGGCAATAAACGATAAAAGGCTTGTGCGCTCATCGAATCGAAAAGCCGTCTGCTATACGTTTGCCGTGCCGGTTGGCCGGCCATAGGACAGCCTCCCACGGAAAAATCAATGGCTCCGGCCGAAAATATCCCGCAGGGAAAACCGGTTCTCGTTTATCTGGTGACTGAGGATTGGTATTTCCTCTCGCATCGGCTGCCGATGGCGCGTGAGGCGCAACGGGCTGGCTACGACGTCCATGTGGTCACCCACGTCAATAAGGGCGCGGCCGCGATCCTGGCGGAAGGCTTTCGGTTACACGCCGTCGTCTGGCGACGCGGAAGCATCAATCCGTTGGCCTTTCTTTCCAACGTTCGTGCCGTGCGTTCGCTCTACCGCTCCATCGCGCCCGATCTCGTGCACCACGTCGCGTTGCAGCCGACCATCGTCGGTTCGCTGGCGGCCGCCGGCTTGCCTTGTGTGCGGCTGAACGCTTTGGCGGGTTTAGGTTTCGCTTTCACCTCGTCGACGCCCAAGGCGCGCCTGGTACGGCCGATCCTCCGCCAACTGTTGCGTTATGTGTTGAAGCACCCGCGCGCCGCGGTGCTGGTGCAAAACCCGGACGACCGCGCAGCGGTGCGCAGTCTCGGTGTCGCCGAGGAAAACATCTTCGTCATTCCGGGCTCAGGCGTCGAAACCGGCAAGCTTGTGCCCCTGCCTGAACCGGCCGGTCCGGTGACGGTCGCCTTTGTCGGGCGGTTGCTCGACGACAAGGGCCTGCGCCCGCTGATCGAAGCCCATGCGATGCTCGCGCGCCGTGGCCAACCGGTTCGGCTGCTGATCGCGGGCGAGCCCGATGCCGCCAATCCGGTGTCGATCCCGCCGCAGGAAATCGCCGAATGGGCACATCGCCTGGGCATTGAGCTACTGGGTCATGTCGCGGATATCCGAGACGTCTGGAAGAGGGCGCATATCGCCGTGCTGCCATCTCGTCGGGAGGGCCTGCCCAAGAGCCTGCTGGAAGCGGCCGCCTGCGGGCGGCCGATCGTGGCCACCGACGTGCCCGGCTGCCGGGAGATCGCACGTCCGGGCATCAACGCACTGCTGGTGCCACCGGACGATGCGCCGGCGCTGGCCGACGCCATCGGCCGGCTGGCCGGCGATGCCGACCTGCGGCGGCTTTACGGGGAGGCCGGCCGCCGGCTGGTCGAGAGCGAATTTTCCGATGTCGTCATCGGTAGCCAGATTCGCGCGCTATATAGGCGACTGGTCGAACGGCCGCGTGCGTAGACGAGCAGCGTGCGTTCTTTGCATTGAACAGACAGGCTTTGCGATGATTGTTGAACGAAAACTAGCGCGGTCGGACGCCGTTTTTGTCGCTGTGTGTGTCGTTTCCTATGTGGCCGCCACGTTCCTGATCCCGCCCTACATAGCGATGGTGGAGCCCGACAGCGCCAGTTATCTGGAGTTCGGGCCCAATCGGACGGCGCTCTATCCCGCTTTCTTGTATGTCTGCCGAGCGCTCGGCCTCGGTCTGGTCCAGATCACCTGGCTGCAAACTGCTTTCTTCGGCGCGTCGCTGGCGTACCTACTGGTGACTCTATTGCGCGCCGGATTTCCGCGCCTGTTGCTCGTGTTTTTTGTCGGGATACTCGCTGCGAACGTGTTGTTCACGTCGTTTCACCGTTCGGTTCTGACGGAATCGATCTTCTTTTCGCTTGGCGTTGTCGCGACCGGTTTGTGGATCGACTATTTCCGAACCGGGCGTGTGGTGCTCCTTGCATGGGCCGGCTTGGTGCTTGGCCTGATGATCGGCGTTCGCCCGGTAGGGATGGCCCTTGTGCCGATGCAACTACTCGCCGTTTTGATCCGGCGATCGCCCAATCTGTCGAAGTGGCTTCTCGTTCTCGTCGCGCTGGTCCCGGTTGGCATTGGCGCGGGCGGTGAGCGGCTGCTGTATCGCCTGGTCCACAAGGCACCGTCGCAATCGACGGCGCCGCTCTTGTTCATGGGCAAGGCCGCGATGTTGATCCAGCCGGGAATGACGTTTACCGGGCCGCACGCGCAAGCCTTGACCGCTGTCGGAGCGCAGCTTGTTACGACCTTCGGACCCCTACAGAAAATGCTCGCCGACAGTCCCTCATTTGGAGTTCGTGCTTTGTTGAGCGCTCCCTACGAAGGGCAGGCGCAGTCCCATGGATTTCTATTGGAAGAGCTTGCCGACGCTGCAGCTCGGGGACAGACGACCGTTGACGAACTGCGCGTCGAGCTTGGCAAGCAGGTTATGTTGCAGAATGTGCCCGGCTACATCGGGCAGACGCTGCTGACCCAAGTCGGCCAATGGATGGTCGACGCGCAACGGTTTCCGCCAAACGCGCGCATGATTGCCGCCTATGCCGATGCCAATCCGGCGGTCGCGCTCGGCGGGCGTATCACGCCCGAAATGCTGTATCCGAAGCCATCGAGCTTCGCGCTCGTCGTTTATCCGGCGTTCTTGATCGCAGGCGCGGTGACGCTCGTTCTGGCGTTCGGCGTTCTCTTCTTCATTGCACGGCCTGCGCTCATGGAGAGCGGCACCGGCTTCTATCTCGGGATAGCGGTCTTCATGAGCGCGATGTGCCACGGCTATACGCTGTTCATCAGCCTGGCGAACGTATGGACGCCGCGCTTCCTGATGGCGGTGTTCCCGCAACTCGAAATCGTGGCGCTCTGCTTGATTATGGTTGTTGTTCACCGGTGGCGCGGCACGAGAGTGCCTCGGCCGATCTAGCCGTTCGGCCTATTGGCCTTCCTGCGGAAGACGGCGAGCATACGAAACGCCGCAACCGGGCCGATACCACGCCGGCACATCCATTCCAATTTGAGGAGCGGCCGCGCCAGAAAAGCGGGCAGCAAGGACCACGGCCGAAAACCGCCCGAGAGCGGGTAGGCCAGGAATGAGAAGAGATCCACGCTTTCAAACGTCAGGCCGGGCACCGTTCGCGCCAGCGTGTCGCGGAAGCGGCCCAGCAGCAACGTGGGTATAGCCTGGTTGGAATCGTAAGGGTTCTTGTCCGCGTCGATCGTGACCGTCGCGAGCGGGTCTGCGGACATGTCCACCGGCTCGTCGTGAAGCAATCCGTAGAAGAGCCGGCTCAGCGGTGTGATAGCGGGTTCGCAGAAGATCAACCGGCCGTTGGGTTCAAGGACGCGCTGGATCTCTTCCAGGAACCGGCGCGGGCTGCCGATGTGGTGCAGCACATCGACCATGATAACATTGGCAAAGCTCGCGTCGGCAAACGGCAAACGCTGCGCGTCGCAGACGAGATCGAGCCACGGCGCTGGTAGAATGTCGCTACTGATCGTATCCGGCGCGAAAGTTTTGAAATTGCCGGACCCGGCACCGATCTCGAGCGTTCGGCCTGGCACGCTAACCGCGACGATCCGGCGATAGATGTCGTCGTAGACCTCGCGTAGCGCGGGCTTGCGGTTCCATATCTCGCGGTATGCGCCCGGCGCTTTTTCCACCAAGAGCCCCGGCCTAGAACGCTTTGAGTTTCATGAAGGCGAACACGACCATCTGCAGCAACAACCAGCCGTGGCGGAAGCGCGAGATGTTGGTTTCGCCGTATTCGCGCGCGGCGTAGCGGATCGGCACCTCGGCGGTTTTCAGGTTCATCTTGGCTGCGCCGAAGATGAGATCGAAATCGCCGAACGGGTCGAAGTCGCCGAAATAGGCGCGGTTGCGGGCGATTTCTTCATAGTCGCGCCGCAGCAGCACTTTGGTGCCGCACAGCGTGTCGGTGTAGCGCTGGTTCAACAGGAAACTGAACATTCGGGCAAACAGGTGGTTGGCGATGTGGTTGAGGAACTGCATCGCCTGGCTTTCTTTCGGATACACCAGGCGCGAGCCGTTGATGAATTCGCCCTTTCCGGTCGCGATCGCGTTGTAATATTTCGGCAGGTCCTCCGGTGGCATGGTCAGGTCGGCGTCGAGAATCATCAGCACGTCGCCGCTCGCTTCGGCGAAGCCCTTGCGGACGGCATCGCCTTTGCCTTTGCCGGTCTGCTGGAAGATTTTGATGTTGTGGTGCGGGTAGGCGTCCTTGACCCGCTTCACCTCGTCCCAGGTGCCGTCTGTGCTGTTGCCCTCGACGAAGATGATTTCGATGTTCGAACTGAATTTAGGGATTCGCTGGACGGCGGCTTCGATATTGCCACGCTCATTCCGGCAGGGGACGACGACCGAGACCGACAGATCCTTGGCGGCCTGTGGCGGGCAGGGTCGTGCCACGACGTAATTGCGCAGGCCCAATTTGCGAATGAGCGGCAGAGTCGCGATGAAGCGATTGATCAGTCGGCCGAGGCCGAACAGCCGGAACGGCGACAGCATGCGCCATTCGCGCTTGACCACGTCGAAGTCGGCAAGCTGCAGGATGTTGGCGATGTCCTGATTGGTGAGCCAGTTGCGGCGCACGAACCGGTGGCCGGCGGCGAGCTTCGTGTACAGCACGAGCAGCGGGTCCCACAGCCGCGTGTAATAGGAAACGATGAGGCGCGTCTCGGGCTTGCAGAAGCGATGCAGGTTCTGAAACGTCGCGAGGCAGTCGTCCAACGACCCGATGGTGTCGGAGACGACGATGAAGTCGAACGTGCCTGTGAGGTCCGGCGTGTCGCTCAGGTTTTCGACATCGGCGCAGATGAATTGCAGATGGGGATGAGCGCCCTTGGCGCGGCTGATTTTGGTGGCGCTGAAATCGATGCCGACGCCTTCGGACGGTTGAAGGGCGTTGAGCAGGTTGCCGTTGCCGCAGCCGAGATCGAGAACGCGCTTTCCCGGCGGAACGAGAAAGCGCAAATAGCGCCACTCCTCCTCGTAATAGTAGGGATGGCGGCTGGCCCAGCTGTCGCGCGCATAGGCGAGCTTTTCGGCCTGCTCCTGGAGCATCTTTTTGCGGCGCGAAAAGGGGCGCTGGGATCCCGTCGCCGGGCCGCCCGCGGCCAGCGCAGGTTCGCTCCCGGTTCCTTGAACGTTCAGCATCTCAGATCCTGCCCCTCCAGCGCCGTAGGGCGCCGATCGGGCATCGATACGATGCAACGTCCGGCCTCGGCAAGGGCTGTCTGGCGGATCGCCTGCCGGCCCTTTAGGCGCGGGGATGCCGGCCGGCACCCTGCGTTCCGCGGCGGTCTTGATCAATGGTGCGGAAGCGCCCAAGCTGCGCAAGCCGCCGATTGCGGTCTCGCCCTGGACTTTAGACCTCCGAACGATGCCAAGCACACACGGCCCCTGGCGATGATCTCGCAGCGTTTGCGCAGTGGCAATCTGGCCGCGCCGCTGTTTTGTGTCGCGGCCGTCGTCATCAATCATTCCGTCTTTCGTCTCGGCGCGATGCCGCTTGCCTGGGCGGTCTTATTCGTCGGGGCCGTCGCGCTAACGGCGATGACGGCGCCCGATGTGCCCCTCCGGCCGGCGCGGATGGATCGATTGCGGTGGTCCAATGCGTTGCTGGGCATTTTGATCGTCGCACCGCTGATTGTGACCTTTGCGATCGGATGGGACCGGGACTTCCCGTTCAGCGGCGATCATTACTTTCATGTCGGCCAAGCCTATCGCTTTGCGTTCTGGTGGCTGTCGCCGTTTGCGAGCACGCCGGTTCGCGCGCCCGCCATGGATGACGTTCGCGCGCTGCTCCAGCATCCGGGCCAGCTGTTGCTGTCGCGGGCAGTGTTACTGGTTCTCGTCGCGACGACGACCATCGGTCTATACCGCTGGCGGCGTCTTGCTGCGCTGGCCTTCGCAACCGTCGCGGTCGTCAGTTGGGGCCTTTGCGAGCAGACGATCCTGCTGCGCTATCCGGGCGGCGGTTACTTCATCGACCTGCCGTTCCTCGGGCCGGGCTTTCTCCTCGGCAATGTCGAATTGGGTGGCCGTCTCGCCAACATTGCAGCGCCGGCAATGTGGCTGTTCGTGCTGCGGCCGTGGTTGATCGGACGCTGGCCCGATCTGCGGTTGCTGCCGGTCGGTTTGCTGCTGTTCTGGCACCGCGACGTCATCTACTATTTCGACACGGTCTATCTCGAGCCCTGGGCGGTGATGTTCTCATTGCTCGCGGTAGAATCCTTGATCGCGCGCGGATGGCGCGGTGCGCCGGTGGCCTGCCTGCTGATCGGCGCTGCGGCGACCGTGAAGGAGCCCTTTATCGTCGCGCTGCCGTTGGTGTGGCTTGCCGGCGCGCCGTGGCGCCGGTCGCTGCAAGAGCTGCTCGCGCTGACCGGCGCCGCCTTCGCCGCCGGTGCGTCCTTCGTCCTTTATTTCGCGGCCCATAATGCTCTTGAGGTAACCAACCTTGAAACCGGCAGGGGGCTCCACTTTGGCTTCCCGTTTGCACACAACGAGCTCCTTGCCCGGGAGTTCGTGCATCGCGTCGCCGTGACGTTCACGGGGACAACCGCCCTTGCGGCGCTCGCCGCGCTCTTGCTGGTGCCGCTGATGGTCTGGCTGTTCCCAGCACGGCGGTTGCAAATCGTCCTGCTGTCCGGATCCGGACTGGCGCTCTTGTTGATGTTCGTCGTTGAGCACGACTCGCTCGGGTGGGTTGGAAATTTTCGTTTCCTGTTACCGGCGTTTCCGTTCCTCGCCGCCGGCTTGCTGGCCTTCGGCTATGCGCTTCGTCCGCGGTGGGCGTTTGCGGTGGCCGTGGCGGTGCTGGCGCTCCAGGCGCAGGGCGCGTCCCAGGCTATCGCCAGGGCAGCCGGGCCGGTCAGCGGCCTCAATTTCATCGAGAACTATGACGCTGCGATCTTCTTTCCGATGAAATCGTTGATCGCTGA
The DNA here is from genome assembly GCA_964372105.1 of uncultured Undibacter sp. Classification (GTDB taxonomy): domain Bacteria; phylum Pseudomonadota; class Alphaproteobacteria; order Rhizobiales; family Xanthobacteraceae; genus Pseudolabrys. The sequence continues at coordinate 1,127 of CAYJPU010000003.1, read as the reverse complement.
GGCGCGCGGCAAGGGCCTGTTGCCGGCTGGTGAGACCGTCCTCGCCAATGCGCCCGACACCTCGCTGCGCGTCATCCCCGGCATTCCCGTTACCTACGCCTCCCCGGGTGTCGCGGTCTGTGCCTGCAGCCGGGACCATCCGGTTGTGATGAGTCTCTTCGTCCGCTACAGCAACCTGACCGCGCCTTCGGCCGGCGCGACATTGAGCTCTGGCGGGTTCGGTTCGCCAGCGGATCGCGGGGCGCTCTGGCGGGCCGCGGCGGCCGAACGCCCCCTATGCCTGGCGAGCCTGGAGCGCACCTGCGGCCACCTTTTCCGGCGCATTGAGGGGGGTGAGCCGGTCGCCGTGCTGGGGACCCTCCGTTAACGTCTGGGGGTCATTTTCCAGAGCCGATATTGAGCGTTGCGGCCGTCACCGCTCCCCGGCTAAAGAGACCCGGGCCAGGCGGGGCAGGAGGGCTAATTGGCGGCGCATACACGAAAAATCGCGGTGATCGGGCTCGGCTATGTCGGCCTGCCGGTCGCGGTGGCCTTTGCCCGTTCCGGCGCGCCGGTGATCGGGTTTGACATCGACAGGAAACGCGTCGAAGAACTGACCTCCGGTCATGACCGCACCCGCGAGGTCGCGCCGGCCGAACTCAAGCAGAACGGCCTGCGCTACACATCCGACCCGGCCCAGCTCAAGGACGCCGACTTCTACATCGTCACCGTGCCGACGCCGATCGACGACGCCAACCGGCCCGACTTAGGGGCCATGCTGGCCGCCTCCGGCACCGTCGCCGGCACGCTCAAGCGCGGCGACATCGTGGTCTACGAATCGACGGTCTATCCGGGCGCGGTCGAGGAAGACTGCCTGCCGGTGCTGGAGAAGCAGTCCGGCCTCAAAGCGGGCAAGGACTTCACCGTCGGCTATTCGCCCGAGCGCATCAACCCGGGCGACAAGACCCACCGCTTCGAGACCATCATGAAGGTGGTGTCGGCGCAGGACGCCAAGACCCTCGACGTCGTCGCGGCGGTCTACGGTTCGGTGGTCACCGCCGGCGTCCACCGCGCGCCCTCGATCAAGGTCGCGGAAGCGGCCAAGGTGATCGAGAACACCCAGCGCGATCTCAACATCGCCTTCATGA